>NZ_JAQCZB010000040.1:0-283 GCF_027682785.1 Coprococcus sp. AF51-11b1
CGTATCGGAAGGTGCGGCTGGATCACCTCCTTTCTAAGGAAGAAGAAGTAAGGAAAGTTGTCTATTGTTGAGTTATCAATAAAGGAAGTTCTTTTCACAGGGCTCAAAGAACAATTTGAGTTCTAAGCTCAAAAGGACTTCGCTAAGAACTCAATATTTCTGGTGGCGATGCGGTCAGGGGACACACCCGTTCCCATCCCGAACACGATGGTTAAGACCTGATCGGCCGATGGTACTGCACTGGAGACGGTGTGGGAGAGCAGGTGGCCGCCAGATTATAAAA
>NZ_JAQCZB010000040.1:293-579 GCF_027682785.1 Coprococcus sp. AF51-11b1
GTGTGGGAGAGCAGGTGGCCGCCAGATTATAAAAGGAAGGGCTTATAGCTCAGCCGGTTAGAGCGCACGCCTGATAAGCGTGAGGTCGGTGGTTCGAGTCCACTTAAGCCCACTTCTTTAAAAGATAATTGAATATGGGGGATTAGCTCAGTTGGGAGAGCGCCTGCCTTGCAAGCAGGAGGTCACGAGTTCGAATCTCGTATTCTCCACTAGGTTCGAAAGAACCGCATGTACTTTGAAAACTGCATACAAAAATAAATCAATTCTCAAATAGAGAAAGACATCC
>NZ_JAQCZB010000005.1:0-182768 GCF_027682785.1 Coprococcus sp. AF51-11b1
GTTGTTTAACCAATTGACCTAAAAAATTTACTGTGTCCTTGACATGGGGTCCAGTTTACAGAAATGAGTTGATTGTAATTGACAAAACTCGAAATAAATCAAGAAGATTATAGGAATGAGTTGATTATAATTTTCAAAATTCGAAACAAATCAAGAAAATTCTCGAAATGAATTGATTAGGATTTGAAAAATAGAAAAGCAAAGGAGAAATGTATATATATATGTATGAATTAGAAAACATGCTTCTTCAGATGCAGGAACATTTGGAGAAAGTTGTTACGCAAGCTAAAGCTGATTTGAATACAACAGTACCAGAAGGACACCTCAGAATTTCAATAGATAAAAATAAGCCGCGCTATTATCAATGTATAGATGATAACAAAGGAGTCTACATTCCAAGAGATAATAAAGAATTGCCAAAGCGCCTGGCGCAAAAAGGTTATAATAAGGCAGTGGTAAAAAAGGGAGAAGCAAGGCTTAAACAAATAAAGAGAATAACAAAAAATTATTCGGATGATGAAATTGAAAAAATTTATACGTCTATGAATAAAGCGAGACAATTACTGGTAACTCCGATCGAACCAACATGGGATCAGCTGCTTACAAAATGGTATGAAGAAGAATATCAGGGGAAAGAGTTTAAGGAGGGAACACCATTAATTCTTACTGAGAAGGGAGAACGTGTCAGATCAAAGTCAGAGAAGATATTAGCAGATTATTTTTATAGAAAAAACATCCTTTACAAATATGAAAAACCACTTCATCTGAAAGGATACGGTACAGTGTATCCAGATTTTACATTTTTATCAAAAAAGACTTATCAAGAAATATACTGGGAACATGAGGGAATGATGGATAAACAGGATTATGCAAGAGCAGCTGTGCGAAAAATAGAATTGTATCAAATAAATCATATATATCCTGGCGATCGGTTGATTATAACTTTTGAGACAGAACAAAATGTATTGAATTCAAAGATAATAGAGAATCTGATAGAAAAATATTTGATATAAAAGGACTTATGATATAATTAGCTTGTTGGGGAGAAGGATACTCTGATGGAGAGATAGAGCTGTTTGGAAAAATCTTACACCGCGATGAACATTTGCTATACAAGTATGCAGAGAATGAAATGTTTAAAAAGAATAAAGTCTAGGACGGAGGAGAACTACATGGAATTAGTAAACGGAAAACCAACAGACACACAAGGCAGATTGGATAAGGAAATCCGCGTATATGATTTCCTGGATTCGCTAGGAGTCACCTACCAGAGAATCGACCATGAAGCCGCAATGACAATGGAAGCATGCGAGGAAATCGACCGGACGCTGGAGGCGACGATCTGCAAGAATCTGCTTTTATGCAACCGACAGGAGACACAGTTTTATTTACTGATGCTTCCGGGGGATAAGGTGTTTAAAACAAAGGATTTGTCAGCGCAGATTGGTTCGTCCAGACTTTCTTTTGCAAAAGCGGAGTATATGGAACAATATCTGGACATCACGCCGGGATCTTTAAGTGTGCTTGGACTGATGAATGATAAGGACAAGATGGTACGGCTTCTGATCGATGAAGATGTGCTTACAGGAGAATATATCGGATGTCATCCATGTATCAATACATCGAGTCTCAGACTTAAGACAAAAGATCTGGTAGAGAAGATTATTCCGGCAATGGAACATGAGCCGACCATTGTGAAGCTGTAAATCCGCCAGAAAACGAAAAGGGTAGCAGAAACAGCAATATAGAAACAGAAAGATTTTTGACAGTGCAAATATAAAAACTGGATAATGAAAAATATTACAAAATCTATATAAAAAAGAAAATAAATTCATGCAAAATTCATATAAAAAAAGAAAGAAACACCTTGACGAAAAGAGAGATTTCTCTTAAAATATGAAAGGTTGTGCAAAAGAAGGACAACTGTCGTGCATAATCATCTGGACACAGACGGATATACGGCAGTTTTATTATGTGACATATTAGGATTGCGGGAATTGCTTAGCAATGGAGCAATCTGATTACACCAGTGAGGGACAAAATTTACTTTTGACCCCTTTGATACCAGATTGCTACGTGCTTTGCACTCTCGCAATCCTCAAAAACATTCGTAATCCGCTCATTTTTCTTTGAAAAATGGCTACTTACTCATGTTTTTGGCGGGTCAAGAGGTCAAAAATCCTCTTGCAAGCAAACTTGCATCGGCTTTCTGACCTTTTGACCCTGGTATCATCATTTTATCATGCAAATAAAAGGAGAGATATACGGATGAAGTATGATGTAATTATTATCGGTGCCGGACCAGGCGGAATTTTTGCTGCTTATGAGTTGATGAAAAAGAAACCAGACTGCAAGATCGCAGTATTTGAAGAAGGTTATCCGCTGGAAAAGAGAAAATGTCCGATTGATGGCGAAAAAGTAAAGAGCTGTATCAACTGCAAACGCTGCTCGATCATGTGCGGATTTGGCGGAGCCGGAGCATTTTCAGATGGAAAATACAATATCACCAATGATTTTGGCGGAACTTTATTTGAGTATATCGGTAAAAAACAGGCTGTTGAGCTGATGAAGTACGTCGATGAGATCAATATGGAAAATGGTGGAGAAGGGACAAAACTGTACTCCACAGCCGGAACAAAATTTAAAAAGCTTTGTCTTCAGAATAAGCTGAATCTTCTGGATGCATCTGTACGTCATCTGGGAACAGATATCAATTATGTCGTTCTTCAGAATCTTTATGATCAGATGAAGGATAAAATGGACTTCTTCTTTGATGCACCGGTTGAGACAATCGAGATCACTGATGGCGGATACCGCATTATATGTGAAAATGGCGCTTATGAATGTAAGAAATGTGTGGTTTCTGTCGGACGAAGCGGAAGCAAATGGATGGAAAAGGTCTGCAAGGATCTTGCAATCCCGACCAAATCAAACCGTGTGGATATTGGTGTCCGTGTAGAGCTTCCGGCAGTGATCTTCTCACACCTGACAGATGAGCTTTACGAGAGCAAGATCGTATACCGTACAGAAAAATTCGAGGACAATGTGCGTACTTTCTGTATGAATCCGAACGGTATTGTAGTAAATGAAAATACCAATGGTATCATCACAGTAAACGGACACAGCTATGAAGGAAATGAAAAAAAGACGGACAACACCAACTTTGCCCTTCTGGTTGCAAAGCATTTCTCTGAGCCATTTAAGGACAGTAATGGATATGGTGAAAGTATCGCAAGACTTTCCAATATGCTAGGCGGTGGTGTGATCGTACAGCGTTTTGGTGATCTGGTACGTGGAAGAAGAAGTACAGAAAAGCGTATTGAAGAAGGTCTGGTAACACCAACCTTATCAGCAACGCCTGGTGATCTGAGTCTGGTTCTTCCAAAGCGAATCATGGATGGAATCATTGAGATGATCTATGCTCTGGATAAGGTAGCACCTGGTACAGCAAATGACGATACCCTTCTCTATGGTGTGGAAGTAAAATTCTACAATATGGAAGTAGAGATCGATAAGAATCTGGAAAGCTGCCATAAGGGACTGTATGTGATCGGTGACGGAAGTGGTGTTACACATTCTCTGTCCCATGCATCTGCAAGTGGTGTTTATGTTGCGAGACATATTATCAGCGAAGAAGAATAGTCTGCAAATAAAAAGTCGGACTGGGATGGAAAAGTAAAATAAAGAGAAAATTAAAAACCGTAAATCCGGAGATTTGCAGTATTGTAAAGAGCAAATCCGGATTTACGGTTTTTTGTTGTATCGAAAAAGTAGTAGAACTTTTTGATGCAGATATGCCTAGTTTTTTATGGTTGCCCGCCGGTAAGTCATATAGGCGATCACAGCAGTTGCAAATTCGGTAATTCCGAATGCGTACCAGACTCCGGAAGCCCCGAAGATCCGGCTTAAGATAAATGCGGCCGGAATAATGATGATCGTATATCTGCACAGTGAGATGAGCAGGGACGGTGTTCCCTTTCCAAGTCCTTCGAGTGCACCAGAGCTGGTGATGGACACGGAAGAAACTAAAAATCCGAGGCTGATAATCCGAAGTGCCATTCCTCCTGCCTGAATGGTTTCTGGATTAGAACTGAACAGTGCGATCAGTGAATCCGGGAAGAGCTGGCAGTAAACGGTACCAAAGAGCATGATCCCAAGACTCAGATAAAGGGTATCGGCAAACAGTCTGTGGACACGCTTTGTCTCACCGGCACCGTAGTTGTATCCGATCAACGGACGCATTCCCTGGATGATTCCATTTGCCGGAAGATACAGGAAGGTCTGAAGCTTGTAATAGATTCCGAGCACCACCACGTAAACCTGGGAGTAGGCGGAGAGAATCCCATTTAGTGCGGTGATAAGCAGGGATGGAAGTGCCATATTCAAAGTGGCAGGGATTCCAACCGCGTAAAGCCGTCCGGCCATGGCACGGTCTACGTGGCAGCTTTTATGAATCTTCACCGGAAGCGGTCTGGTAAAATAAAAGGCAAGGTACAGTACCAGTGTGACAACCTGACCAAGACCGGTTGCAAGTGCGGCTCCTTCAATTCCCATTTTCGGGAACGGTCCGATTCCGAAGATCAGAAGTGGATCCAGTACGATATTGAAAATACATCCGCTCATCATGCAGATCATGGACACGCGCATCTGTCCGACTGCCTGGAAAATTTTTTCCCAGGTAATTTCAAGAGAGATTACAATAGAAAATCCAAATGCGATCCGGGAGTAGGCATTTCCCATCTGAATAACGGTCACGTCTTTTGTAAAAATCTGTAAAAACAGCGGCATTACGGCAATTGTGACTACGGTAAGAACAATACCGTGGATGACAGAGAGAAAAAGTCCCTGTGTGGCAGCTGCATCCGCTTTTTTCTGATCCTGGGCGCCAAGGAAAAAGGCAATGGCAGCATTGATCCCGATTCCAAAGCCGACACCGACTGAGGTGATAAAATTTTGGATCGGGTAGACTAAGGACAGAGCAGTCATTGCTTCTTCACTGATCCGTGCAACGAAATAGCTGTCAACAATATTATAAAGAGAGTTGACCATCATTGAGATCACCATTGGCAGAGCCATGGAAAGCAGAAGTGGCAGAATCGGTTTTTCTTTCATGTAAGTCTGGTTCATAAACATTCCTCCTGATAAATGTAAAGCATAAGGTACAAAATCTTTAAAAAAGGGCAGAAGCCCGATACATAAAAAGCCACATAACTGCCGCTGTCTGCAACAAGTTATGTGGCGAAAAGTAGATATCTATTTTGATATCCAGAAAAATCCACAAAGATTTTGGTATAAAATTACACAGATAGTTATTTTAAAAATTTTCCTTCCATTTGTCAATATCTTTTTGAAAAAATAACAATTAAAATATTGACAAAAAAGTAAGCCTAAACTAACATGAGTGTATGGGATATAACATTACTATGATATGAGTAACTAAAGGAAGGAGTAGAGGAATGTTTTTAGAGATTAAGGGGATCAAAAAGTCGTTTGGAACAGGCGACAGCCGGGTAAATGTTCTGAAAGGATTTGATCTGGAAATTGAAAGAGGAGAGTTTTGTGTGCTTCTGGGACCATCCGGTTCCGGAAAATCGACTCTTCTGAATATTATAGGCGGTATTGACGGGGCAGATGAAGGAAGTATTACGATTGATGGAGAACAGCTGGAGGATATGACAGAGAAGAAGCTGTCCCTGTACCGGAGAAAGCATCTGGGTTATATATTCCAGATGTACAATTTGATTCCAAACCTGACACTTAGAGAAAATATTGAAATCGGTGCTTATTTAAGTAATCGTCCGCTGGATGTGGATGAGCTGATGCAAACGCTGGGTATTTATGAACATCAGAACAAGCTGCCGAACCAGCTTTCCGGAGGACAGCAGCAGAGAACCGCGATTGGACGTGCAATTGTCAAAAATCCGGACATCCTGCTCTGTGATGAGCCAACCGGTGCGCTGGATTATAAGACATCCAAGGAAATCCTGAAGCTGATCGAAACAGTCAATCAGAAATATGGGAATACCATTGTTATGGTTACCCATAACGATGCAATCAAGGATATGGCAGACCGGGTGGTAAAACTTCGTGATGGAATGATCCGCAAAAATTACTGTAATGAGCATAAACTTTCTGCAAGTGAGCTGGAATGGTAAGGAGGACGCGTGTTATGAAGAGTCCGTTGAAAAAACGGCTTCCGAGAGAACTGAAGGGAGAAATTGGAAAATACCTGGTGGTTCTGATCCTTATGATTGCAACGATTGGGTTTGTATCCGGCTTTCTGGTTGCTGACGGAAGCATGATAAAAGCATATAATGAAGGCTTTGAAAAATACAAGATTGAAGATGGAAATTTCCGGGTAAAGAAAAAAATTACCAAAGCACAACAGGGAAACATCGAAAAAAATGGTGTGACACTGTATGAAAACTTTTATCTGGAAGAGGCACTGGATAATGGAAGTACCATGCGTATTTTCAAAAACAGGGAAGAGATCAACCTGGTGTGCCTGATGGAAGGAAAGCTTCCTGAAAAAGCAGGAGAAATGGCAATTGACCGTATGTATGCGGACAATAATAAGATTTCTGTCGGAGATACACTGAAAAGTGGTTCACAAAAGTGGAAAGTCACAGGATTTGTGGCACTGTCTGACTATAGCTGCTTGTTCCAGAATAATAATGACAGCATGTTTGATGCAATCAAATTCGGGGTATCGGTTGTAACACCGGAAGAGTTTGAATCTCTGAATCAGGATAAGATTCAGTACAGTTATTCCTGGGTGTATGACAAAGAACCGAAAAATGAAAAACAGGAAAAAAAGATGTCGGAAGATCTGATGGAAGCACTGGGGGAAGAAGTCACTCTGGAGTCTTTTGTGCCACAGTATCTGAACCAGGCAATTACATTTACCGGTGATGATATGGGGAGTGACCGTGCAATGATCATAATGCTCCTCTATATGATCATTGTGATTATGGCGTTTGTATTTGGAATCACGATCAGCAATACGATCCGGAAAGAAGCAGGCGTGATCGGAACTCTGCGGGCTTCCGGTTATACAAGAAAAGAACTGATCGGACATTACATGGCACTTCCGGTGATCGTCACACTGATCGGTGCGGTGATCGGAAATATTCTGGGTTATACAGCACTGAAAAAGGTATGTGCGGGGATGTATTATGGAAGTTATAGTCTGCCGACCTATGTGACAGCATGGAATGCAGATGCTTTCTGGATGACAACGGTAGTTCCGGTGCTGATCATGCTGGTGGTCAACTATGGAATCCTTCGTTACAAGCTGAGGCTTTCACCGCTGAAATTTCTGAGAAGAGATCTTTCTGGAAGCAGGCGGAAAAGAGCAGTCCGGCTAAGTCCGAAGCTTGGAATCTTCCATCGGTTCCGACTGCGTGTGATCTTCCAGAATATGAGCAATTACATCGTACTTTTTATTGGAATCATATTTGCGAATCTGCTTTTGTTCTTTGGACTTTTGCTGCCGTCAGTACTTTCACACTATCAGCAGGATATCCAGAGCAATATGCTTGCAAAATACCAGTATATGCTGGAGGTTCCGGTAAGTGCGATGAGCGGAAACAAACTGGACAGTATGCTGGAGCTTTTACAGTTCTTTTATGGAACAAAGACGGAAAATGAAGATGCGGAAGCGTTCAGCGCTTACTCATTGGAAACATTGCCAAGCAAATATAAGACAGATGAAGTGATCCTGTATGGAATCAAACCGGACAGTAAATATATCGATGCAGATCTGGAGGACGGTGACGGTGTCTATATTTCCAGTGCCTATGCAGAGAAGTTTCTGTTGAAGCCGGGCGACTCGATCACGTTGAAAGAAAAATATGAAAAGACAAAGTATACATTCAAGGTTAAAGGAATCTACAAATACAGCGGTGGAATCTGTGTCTTTATGCCACAGGAGAAGTTGAATGATACCTTTGATCTGGGAAACGATTATTTCAGTGGATATTTTTCCAATTCGAAGATCAAGGATATTGACGGAAAATACATCGGTTCGGTGCTTGATCTGGAAGCACTGACAAAGATTTCGAGACAGCTGGATGTATCTATGGGAAATATGATGGGGATGGTCAACGCATTTGCAATTGGAATTTACATGGTCGTGATCTATCTGTTATCCAAGATCATTATTGAGAAAAATGCACAGGCTATTTCCATGACGAAGATCCTGGGATATACCAATGGAGAGATCAGCAGGCTTTATATCTGGTCGACAACGATCGTGGTGATCATCTGTCTGCTTCTCAGCTTGCCGATTGAGAAAGCAGTTATGAATGTGCTGTTCTGGGAAATGATGCTGACCAGTATTTCCGGCTGGATCGCATTTTGGATCGATCCGAAGATCTATGTGGAAATGTTCCTGATCGGAATCGGAACCTATGCAGTTGTGGCAATGTTAGAATATCGAAGGATTAAACATGTGCCGATGGATGAGGCACTGAAAAATGTAGAGTAAGGGGCGGAAAAGAAGAGAATTAAGGTACGGATCAGGGCAGACTAAGCTGCCCTGTAGATTGCTGGGACGATCTCGCGGAGGAGAGCAAGAAGCGCCTGGAACTGTGCGTGATGATAAATATTTTTCCGATAGACAGCACAGATGTCCCTGGTGTCATGAAAGTGATCCGGGGTGAAGAAATGAATATTCGGAAAGGAAGTTGTTCGTGCATAAATTTCCGGAAGAAACGTAGCACCCATCCCTCGTCTTGCAAGAGAAAAGGCAGTATTACTGCTGGTACAGATGCAGCGGATATTCGGATGGAAAGCGGCAGTCTCGCAGATCTTGCGGCTGATCTTTCCGAGATCGTGATCCTCTGAAAGCAGAATAAATGGAATTGCAGATAACGCAGGCAAATGAATTTGAGGAGTGGCAGAGATGTCCTCCTCTTTTTGTGATGGATCGGAAAAAGGACACAGAGAGTCAGGGATTGCCAGGACAAAACTTTCCTTTACCAGAAGCTCACTCTCATAATTGATAGTGTCCGGGCTGGAAATATCGAGAATCAGATCCAGCTTGTCCTCTTCCAGCATCTGCCGCAGGATATAGGTCGGCTGCTCAATGATCTGGATATCACAGTTCTCATACATGGAATAAAAGCGTTCCAGAACCGGTGCCAGAAGCCGTTCACTTCGGTGGGGACTGAGACCCAGTCGGATCAGTGTCCGGGAGCCGGAAACGATATCACCAAGTTTCCATTCCAACTGGGTATGAGAGTGGAGTGTAGAAATTGCCCATTCATAGAAAAGGGAGCCTGCATAGGTAAGCTTCATCTCGCCACGGTTCCGTTCAAAAAGAGGGATTCCGGTTTCTTTTTCCAGAGCCTGAATGCTTAAGGAAAGGGAAGGCTGGGAAATATAAAGCTTCTGCGCCGCTTTGGTGATACTTTTTTCTTCGGCAATGGTGATGACATATTGCAGCTGATTCCAGTTCATAAAAAATCCTCCATAGGTTTAAACTATATTTTTAATAATAAAACATATATTTTACTAATGTCAATAGAGATGATAAAGTAAAGAAACAGGAGGAAGAAGAGATGAGTAAAGAGAGAATCAAAAATGGACTGATGCTGTTTGCATTTTTCTTTAAGATAGGATGTTTTACTTTTGGAGGCGGATGGAGCATTCTGGCGCAGATGGAGCAGGAGTTTGTAGATAAACGGAAGCTGATCACAAAAGAGGAACTGCTGGATATGGTTGCAGTTGGAAAGTCAGTTCCCGGAATTATGATCACCAATATCAGTATGCTGTTTGGCTATTATGTAGGTGGCTGGTTCGGAGGTGTCTGTGCAGTACTCGGAATGACCTGTCCGGCGGTTCTGATCCTGTCGTTTGTTACTGCATTTTATAAGGTGCTGAAAAGTAATGTCTGGTGCTATGCGGCACTTTGCGGAATCCGCTGTGCGGTAGTTCCGATTATGGGAAGTGCGGCACTTTCACTGGGGAAAGAAGCGTTCCGCAGAAAATCAGCAATCCCGATCTGTGCGTTAGCACTGGCGCTCTGTGTATTTACGGATATCAGTAATGTGGTGATGATCGTAGCGGGAGTGATACTGGCGCTTTCTATAAGAGCGGTGAAAAAGACAAGAGGAGGACAGACGGCATGATCTATCTCAGACTTTTTACAGCGTTTATGAAAATCGGATTTACCAGCTTTGGCGGAATGTCGATGATCCCGGTTATTATGCAGGAGATGAAGGTCAATCATTGGATGACGGCGGAGGATCTGACTAACTTGATCGCTATAGCAGAAATGACACCGGGACCGCTTGGGATTAACTGTGCGACTTTTGCCGGGATGCAGACGGCAGATGTTCTGGGTGGGATTGCAGCGGTTATGGGCGTGCTGATGCCAGCTTATACGCTGACGCTTGGCGTAGCGGTGTGCTTCGCAAAGTTCCGTGGCAATGATATTATGAGCTGTATGTTAAATGTGATCAAGCCAATCTGCATCGCAATGATCCTTGCGGTGATTCTGGATTTGATGCAGGAAAATTATTTTCCGGATGCGAGGATTGACTGGTTTGGGTGCGGAATCGGAGTGGTGATGTTCTATCTGATATTGAAGAAGAACTGGTCAGTACCGAAGGTGATCATTCTTGCGGCGGTGTTTGGAATAGTTGGATATGGTGTGCTTGGGATTGGATAGATTTATAGATAGAACAGGAGAGTTATTCTTTTGCAAATTTGAAGATTTGTAAGAGGGTAACTCTCTTTTTGTTTCATAGGAACTTCCTATGAAACAAAAGGCACTGCGTGCCGGAGAGGCACAATCTTTTTTAATGCGATTTTACATAACTATGATCATGGGAAAGAAAAAATGATAGAAGAAAGAAAATTTAACCTAAACTTAACATAGATTTGATTGGAATTGCATAGACCACAGATAAAATGGAAAATGAGCTGAAAGGGAAAACATCATTGTAAAAAGTAAGTTTAAAAGATATTAACAAACACAGGGTAAATTGAGAGAGGAATTAATATGAACGAGAAAATTCAGATCATTTTCGGACTGCTTGGCGGTCTGGCAGTTTTTATCTATGGAATGAATATGATGAGTGAATGTCTGCAAAAGGCGGCGGGCGATAAAATGAAAAGCATTCTTGCACTTCTGACGAAGAATCCGCTTCTGGGTGTGCTTGCCGGTGCGCTTACAACCGCGGTACTCCAGAGCAGCAGTGCGACGACAGTTATGGCGATCGGTTTCGTAAGTGCGGGACTGATGAACCTGCCACAGGCAATTTCCATCATTTTTGGTGCAAATATTGGTACAACCATGACAGCACAGATTATTGCGTTTAAGATCAGTGACTATATTTATGTGATTATTTTTATAGGATTTCTGATTTCATTTGTAACAAAATCAGAGAAAGTAAAAAGTATCGGTCAGACGATTTTTGCCTTTGGTCTTTTGTTCCTTGGAATTGAAACAATGGGAGATGTCATGAAACCATTGGCATCCAGTCCGGTATTCACAGACTTGATCGGACGGGTTGCACATATTCCGGTACTTGGTGTGGCAGTTGGTACATTTATGACGCTGGTTGTACAGAGTAGTAGTGCAACGATCGCAGTCTTGCAGAACTTCGCTTCCCAGCCGGGACCGGACGGGGTTACGAGTATACTTGGGCTTGCAGGAGCAATCCCGATTCTTTTAGGTGATAATATCGGTACAACGATCACAGCACTCCTTGCCAGTATCGGACAGTCAAAAGATGCGAAGAGAACCGCTGTGGCGCATTGTATTTTTAATATTTCCGGCTGCTTTTTGTTTATCTGGTTTGTAAAACCATTTGCGGCACTGATCCAGAACATTTCGCCGAAAGGTCCGGAGATTGAAGCGATTTCCAGACAGATTGCAAATGCACATACTGTATTTAACATCACAATGACACTGATCTGGGTATGCCTGATTAAACTGATGGTGAAGATTGTCATGACACTGATCCCAGATGGCAAAAAAGGTGTTGAAGATCCAGGCAGCCCGATTTATCTGGATGAAAATATCATCAGTCAGCCGGCAGCAGCGCTGCAGCTTGTGGCAAAAGAGATTTTCCGTATGAGTGACCAGGTAAGAGATATTCTGAAGAAAACGATTGAGCTTGTGAAAAATGAAGAAGTGAAATCCATTGACGGTCTGAAAGAAAACGGAGAACAGGTTGAACGTCTTGGAAAGTGTATTACCGAATATCTTGCAGCTTTGTTTTCTTCGGGTTCATTGACCGAGCAGCAGGCAGCGCAGACGGCGAGTCTCATGTGTGTACTCAGCGATGTGGAACGTATGGGAACCTTAAGTGTGGAAATGGCAGAATGTATGTTGGAAAGATCAGACCGGAAGTATAAATATACACCGGAAGCGATGGATGAGTTGCAGAAGAGTTTGAAGGTACTGAATAAGATGTTCTGTGATTCGCTGAAGGCACTGCAGGGAGATGATGGTATCGAACCAGGCAAGATGATGAAGCGAAAGGATAAGCTTCTGGATCTGGATATCAAGATGCGGAAAGCGCATATTGAGCGTGTTAATAAAGGAAAATGTAAGGCAAGCCTTACTGCTCCGTTTACCAATATCCTGCATCTGATCGACCGTATGGGAAACAGTTGTATCAATCTTGCGGATGTGGCGGAAAGCGGAACAAGTATGAAATACTTTATGCTGGAAGAAAAATAAGAAGATGGAAAAATCCACGGACTTTAGAAGATTCAAAGTCCGTGGATTTTTTTAATCATGATATACGATTTCCCCACCACAGATCGTATACTTCACTTTGCCATACATAGGCGTTCCGGTAAATGGTGAGTTGGATGAAAGGGATGCATACTCGGTTGGAGTCCAACATTCGTTTTCATCGAAGATCACAAGGTCAGCTGCCTTTCCTTCGGCGAGCTGTCCGTATGGAAGGTGGTAAAGCTTTGCCGGATTGATGGTCATCTTTTCCAGAAGCTGAATAAGAGATAAATGTCCCGGTCTTACAAGGCTTGTGATGCCAAGGGCAAGGGAAGTCTCCAGACCGATGATTCCGCTTGGAGCTTCGGTGATTGGTTTTGCTTTTTCTTCTTTGCTGTGCGGTGCATGGTCGGTGGCAATCAAGTCGATGGTTCCATCTGCAAGTCCCTGAATAATCGCCTGACGGTCCTTTTCGGTACGGAGCGGCGGATTCATTTTCGCAAGTGTTCCATGCTCAAGGACTGCGTCTTCCGTCAGTGTAAAATGATGCGGTGTGGCTTCGGCGTGAAGTTTTGCACCCATTTTCTTATAAGTACGAACCAGATCGACAGAGATACCGGAGCTGATATGCTGGATTACAACATCGGCACCGGATTTCAGTGCCAGCATGCAGTCTCTTGCAACCAGAGATTCTTCTGCAATGGAAGGAGAACCGTAGATGCCAAGCGCATCGGATACCTTTCCGTGGCTGATTCCGTTGTTGCGGATGAAAGAAGGATCTTCTTCGTGAAGGCTGACCGGTACGTTAAGCTTTGCCGCCTTTTCCATTGCGTGGAAGCAGAATTCTGCGTTTAGAAGTGGGATCCCGTCATCGGTAAATCCACATGCGCCTGCTTCTTTTAAGGCGTCCATATCGGTTTCTTCCTGCCCTTTCAGGTTGCAGGAAATCGAAGCAGCCTGGAAGATACGGATCTTTTCTTTGGAAGCACGCGAAAGGTTGTCTTTGAGAACCGGAACAGAGTCCACAGTCGGGGAAGTATTTGCCATGCAGATCACGGAAGTAAAACCGCCTTTTGCAGAGGCAAGTGCGCCGGTGTGGATGGTTTCTTTATAAGTAAATCCCGGATCACGGAAATGAACGTGGGTGTCAATCAGTCCCGGTGCAACCACAAGCCCGGCTGCGTCAAGGACTTCCTCTCCTTCTTTTGTAATCAGGGATGCCATTTCTTTGATGATGCCATCTTCAATCAGAAGATCCATTTTTTCGGAAAGTCCGGAAGCAGGATCGATGACAAGTCCGTTTTTGATAATCATAGTAGTTAAGCCTCCTTGCAGGATATTAGTCTGCTTCTAGTATACGGGATGGGAAAAAGGTTTGTCAATGCGACAGGAGAAGTTGAGAAAATAAGAATGGCTACAGAATCCAAAAGAGATTTCAGTTTTGATGTATCCGATCTGGTATGTATCAAAATTGAAATCTTTTTTCTTTTATGCATGTCTCATATTCTTTTCAAGAGCAACTCTCTTCTTCCCAGTTGCACGGTAGAATTCCACGTGTTTTCCAAGAAAACTCTGGATGGCGGAAACGGTTTTTCCAGTCAGGAATGCACAGAAGACAGTGCCGATTCCGATGCCGTAGAATCCGTGGAGGATTGCAAGGGAAAGAATCACAGTAGTCGTCAGACAGGTGAGATCGAAGGTTGTCTTAACGATTTTATAGTTCTTTTTTACAATACCGGACAGATCGCGAGGGAAGATATCTGTCGGGATGATTGGAAGCATACAGTTGTTGGCAAGGCAGATACCGAAGCACACCAGTAAGAATCCTGCCAGGAAATAAATCGTGTGAAGAGGCAGGGAGTTCGGCAGAGCCTGGATCCATGCGTTGTGTACGTCGATCATTTTTCCAAATCCGATTCCGACTACGAAAGAGAAAAGGTAGCCGGGGCAGAATGAACGCTTGAGGATCATCAGTGTAATGACAAGCAGTGTCTGGAAAATATAATTCCATGTTCCAAAACTGAACACCGGGAAGGCGATGTTAAATACAAGCGGCACTGAGGAGATCGTTGAGATCCCGAATCCGCTTTTTGACATCAGATCCACGCCGAGTGAATTGATCAGCAGGACGATGAGCAGAGCGACTTCTCCGGCTAGATGAAATTTTTTCTTATTCATAGGTACAAATCCTTCTTTCCTGATAGATAATAATTTACAAAAATTTTATATTTAAGCTGTTTCTCATTATAATGAAGAAAACTGATAAAAACAAATGATTATTTTGAATGAACTGATTCTAAAATAGAATGAAATATGCTAAGATAATGGCGAGTAAAGAGTTGATTTTGAAAAATAAGATGACTGCGGAAGATAAAAGAGGGAATATATGAATATCGAATATTTAAAATATTTTTCAGAGCTGGCAAAAATCCAGCATTACGGAAAGGCGGCAAAGGCACTGAATATTTCACAGCCGGGACTCAGTCATGCGATCAAGTCGCTGGAAGAAGAGTACGGAGTTCCGCTGTTTCAAAAAGAAGGGCGAAATGTGAGCCTGAGTCATTACGGCAAAGAGCTGATGAAGGATGTGGATGAAATTCTGGGAGCGTATCTTCGTCTGGAAGAGCGGGCGGCAGGACTTCGGACGGAAGAGAAAACGGTGCGGATCGGCAGTGTGTATCCTCTGGCACCGGGGACGATTCCACATATGCTGAAAGAGTTTGGGGCGACATTTCCATTTATCATCTACAATCGGATGACACCGGAGATTGCAGAAGGACTTTTGGATGGAAAATATGATATCGGCTTTTGCTCGGATCTTTTGAAATCGGATGAGATCGAATATTATCCGATTCGGGATTCATATATCGCAGTAGTGGTTCCGAAGGGACATCCGCTTGAAAATAGAGAACGGATCAGTCTGAAAGAGACAGCCGGATACCCACAGATCATGTTTTCCAAGACCAGCGGTTTCCGTACTCTGCAGGAGCAGATTTTTGCAGAAGAAGGAATTAAGGTAAAGCCGGTATGTGCTGCGGAAGAGATTGAAGTTATCACAGGACTTGTGGAGAATGGGTTCGGGATTTCCGTATTGCCGTATATGGATATCGTGCGGCTGCACAATGTGGTGACGATTCCGGTGAAGACTTCAGGGTGGAATTCCAAATTCTACATTGCGAGAAGAAAGTATGGAATCCGCTCAGAGCAGGAGGAGGCATTTTTTCAGTACTGGAAGAAAAAACATCATTAAAATTCATTAAGAATCCTTGCACTTACAGAGAAAAAAAGTCTATAATCTGTTTTATGAAATATCGTTGTGAAAATCAAATGGGAGGTTACACAGGATGATAGAACAGATTGTAGAGTATAATAAGAAATTCGTGGAAAATAAAGGCTATGAGCCGTACCTGACCAGCAAGTACCCGAACAAAAAGCTTGCCGTACTGACCTGTATGGATACCCGTCTGACAGAGCTTCTTCCGGCGGCGCTGGGACTGAAAAACGGAGACGCAAAGATCATCAAGAATGCAGGTGGAGTCATTACACATCCATACGGAAGTGTGGTCAGAAGCCTTCTGGTTGCCATTCTGGAGCTTGGTGTGGAGCAGGTTATGGTCATTGGACATACGGATTGCGGTGTGCAGGGAATGGACGGAAATGAACTGTTAGGAGAACTGGTAGAGCGCGGAATCGACAAAGAACATATTGATATTGTAAGACACAGCGGAATTGATCTGGAAAAATGGCTGGGTGGATTTGAATCTGTGGAGAAGTCGGTAGAAGAGACTGTGCATACACTGAAGACACATCCATTGATGCCGAAGGATATTGAGATCAAGGGATTCATTATGGATTCGGAGACAGGGGAGCTTACGGAAGTGTAAGTCTTGCGCTTTTGAAATAAAAAAGTCTATAATCTGTTTAGTGAGATCAAAGGAGGATGAGGATAAAAATGGATGATTTAAAATCGTTTACCTATGTTTTAGCGGTTGCAGAATGCAAAAGTATTTCAAAAGCCGCTGAACTTTTATATATTTCACAACCATCACTCAGCAGATTTATATCCAGTCTGGAACAGGAACTTGGAATTTTACTTTTCGAGCGGAAATCGAATGGAATCAGTCTGACAGAGGCTGGCGAAATTTATGTTGAGTATGGAAAAGAAATCAAACGTTTAAACAGCACAATGGAGCATGAATTAAAGGAACTTCAATTATCTGAAGAACAGGAAATACATGTATGCATGTCTCTAAGCGCCAGTCTTTTGTTGGCAATGGAAGTTCAGGAGAAGATCAGTAAAAAATACATCGGGTGTAAAGCAACATTTTCAAATGTCATGGCTAAAGAAATCCTGCCAGGCTTAAAAAACAGGACCTATGACTTGGCAATAGGACCGGATCTGAGTGAAAAGGATTCTTCTATCGTATTTGATCTTATTGTAGAAGATTATATGTTACTTGCAGTTCCAAAGAAGTATATGATGCTTCAGAAAGCAGAAAAAAGAGAAGGTGAAAAATATCCATGGATGGATATTTCGATGATGCCGAATGAGTTTATTATCCAGGACAATTCCTGTTATGTCAGACAAGAGATCGATCAGATATTTGAAGAATATGGAAAAAAATTGAAGCCAAAGATGATCGTAAACAGTTCGATGCTTGCAATGCAGACCTTGGAGCGAGGAATGGGATTCTGTTTTATATCAGAAGTATTCCTTCCATATATAACAAATACAAAAGATATTGATTTTTTTTGCATTGGAAAAAACAAGGTAAAAAAGACAAAAACAGGTATTATATATTTGAAAAATAAAATCCTTTCCAGACAGGAAAAGTACTGTATATCTGTTTTGAAAGAGAAAATAATAAATGGAGAAATAGGGGCATAGCATGAAGCTATACCCCTATTTTCTTTTGGCATTGGTGAAAACAGTAACAGACAATTATAATAAGATTAACGTGATGAGCCGGTAAACATCATATAAGAGAAGAATGAGAGTTTTTGGAAAAGCGCACTCCGAAAAAGCTTATTGTATATGGATACGGAGGAAAAGAAAGATGAGTATGGCTACAATAGGAGCGATTCTGACATTAATAGTTTTCGTTGCAGTTCTTGCAACGCCAAAATTACCAAACTGGTTTTGTTTTTTGATTATGGCACCGATCGTTGTATTTACAGGAACAATGGATGCAGACGGAGTATATGCCGTGTTAAGCAGTTCAAGTTTTCATCTGATGGCAATTATATGTATGTTTTCAGGAATGATTGCTGCAACGGGGCTTGATATCGTAATGGGAAATGCTTTAGATAAATTAACCGGTAATGTAAGTGGAAAGAAAAAAGAAATGTTAATTTTTGCAATTCTTTATCTTGCATCAGGACTGGTATCATTTGTTCTGCAGAACAGTTATGTTGCAATGGCATTTTTGCCGGTGATTTTCAGTATTGCTAAGAAAAATAAGATCAGTCATTCAAAAATGATTTTGTTTGTAATTTATGCAAGTACTTTAGGGGGTGCTTGTACCCTGATTGGAACACCGACAAATATTTATGCAAATACAGCGCTTGAAGAAGCTGGACTTAAGCTTTTTGGCATGTTTGATTTTGCCTGGGTAGGTATTCCGATTTTTATTCTGGGTGGAATTTATATGATCGTGATGAACCGCTGGTGCCCGTCTTATGAGGAAACAGTGCCAAGCAATTCAGAGATAGAGGTAGCTACAGAAATTACACCTGAAATGAAAAAGAAACAGATGGTTGTAGGAATCAGTTTCCTTCTGTTCGTACTTGCTCTGATTCTGGATTCGCTTACAGATATTACAGTGAACCCGAATTTTATCGGATATGCACTAATCGCGGTTTCGGTTCTTACAACTGTTGTAAAACCAAAAGAAGTAATCACTTCATTCGGTGTTGATATGGTACTTTTCTGTGCAGGTATCAATTTGATCATTGCAGTTATGAAGAACAGTGGACTTGGGGAAGTGTTTGGAGCTGTTGTGCTGAGTATTCTTGGAGATACGAAAAATCTGTATCTGATCACAGCAGTATTGTTCCTTGGATCGGCAATTGCAACACAGTTTATGAACAATATGGCAACCGCAGGAGTACTTGCCCCGATTGGGATCTCTATTGCAGAATCAATGGGAGCAAACCCACAGGCAATTGTTCTTGCAATTGCAATTGGAGCAGGATGCTCTTTCCTGACACCGATCGCATCAGGAACAAATCAGACATTAATGATCTTTACAAACTTAAAATTTACTGACTTTGCAAAATTTGGATGGCCATTGGTTATTATCAGCTTTATATGCTGTGTAGGAATTCTTCCATTGGTATTCCCGTTCTTTTAAAAGACAGAAAAGAGTTATGTATAACAAAGGGGGCAAAATTTTGTCCCCCGTTTCCAGTTTAAAATAAAGTTAGATGAGGTGGCAGCATGAACAAAGAATTAACCTATTCAACTCCGGAAGAGGAAGGCGTATCATCAGAATATATTATTAATTTTCTGAACGAGATGGAAAAAAGAGAAGCAGAGATCCATGGAATCATGATCTTGAGAAACAATAGAGTTATATTTGAAGCATATAATGAACCGTATCGGAAGGAAATCCCACATATTGTCCATTCTTTTACAAAATGTTTTACAAATACAGCGGCGGGAATTGCATATACAAAAGGACTCATAAAGCTGGAGGATAAGGTACTTGATTATTTTCCGGAATATCGTGAGGCAGCAAATGAGTATCTTCAGAAGCTTACGATACGGAATTTACTTACGATGCGCAGTGGACAGGAAAGAAGTATAGGTGGAAATGAATGGAGACCATTAAAAACCAGCTGGCTGGATGCATATTTTAAAGTACCGTTTGTAAAAGAGCCGGGAAGTGAATTTATGTATTCAAGTGGGAATTCTTATATTACGTCAGCGATCGTACAGCGTATTACAGGAAAAACATGCCATCAATTGATCGAAGAAGAACTGGCACCGTACATTGGTCTGGAGAAGTTTAGCTGGGGAGAAAGTCCGGAAGGAATCTGTTCAGGTGGAAATGGTGTGAGCATTACGGTAGAAGGAATGGCCAGACTTGGGTTACTTTATCTGAATCAAGGAAAATGGGGAGAAAAACAATTATTAAGTGCTGATTGGGTGAATCTTGCACTCGGTAAAAAAGATCCACAACCAAGGAAAGCAGGAGAAAAAGATTATAATTTTCACTGGACGCATACAGGAGATATCTGGTGTTCAGATGGAATGTTTGGGCAGACCTGTGCGATTGTTCCGGAACAAAATATGGTAATTGCTATTACTGCGGCAGACAGTAATTACCTGGAGACGGAACTGATTCAAAAAGAGGTTTTGGATCCGATGAAAGAAGAAAGAAATCTTTCTGAAAAGATGTGGAATGTATTAAAAAATAAAGGTCTCAGAATGTCTTTGGAAAACAAAAACAGATCTGTCATTAACAGACTGATTTCAGGAAATCGGAAAATAGAAATGGTCCCTTTTGAGAATGAAGATAAAATTGAAAAAGCAGGTCTGGAATTTTCAGAAGATAAAGTAA
The DNA here is from genome assembly GCF_027682785.1 of Coprococcus sp. AF51-11b1. NCBI lineage: Bacteria > Bacillati > Bacillota > Clostridia > Lachnospirales > Lachnospiraceae > Coprococcus > Coprococcus sp. AF51-11b1. Next base: position 20,260 of record NZ_JAQCZB010000005.1, read on the forward strand.
TATTCTGGATGAAAGACAACAGAGGGACACATTTTGTAGAAGCAGGACTTGACTGTTGGATTCATGGGAAAACCTCTATGACAGGTGGATATCTGCACCATCAGTATGAGATGGATGAAATGAAAATTGCCGCATGTGCTTACTGGAAATCAGAAAATGTGTTGATGATGGAATGGCGCTATCCGGAGATGGCTTTTTTTGATCATGTGTCTTTTGAATGGAAAGAAGACAGGGTATATATGAAACGCTGGGTGAATATGAATTCACAGGCACTGGAAAGACCAGTTGTAACAGCAAAAATATGCGAATCTTAACAATTATTAAGAAAACCATGGGTGTTCCTGTAAGGTAAGAGCCCTATGATAAACACAACGAAGCAAATACTAATGCAAATGGATGTTAAGGAGGAAGCACGAATGGAAATCAAGAAACCTGCAATTGCAGGAACATTAGAATCCAGTGACTGCCAGGTAACAGTAGAAGCCGGAGAAGGAAAAGTTGATTTTTCACTGGAAAGCGCAGTGATCAATCAGTATGGGAACCAGATTAAGAAAGTAGCTTATGAAACACTGGAAAATCTGGGAATCGATAATGTAAAGCTTACAATCGTAGATAAAGGAGCTCTTGACTGTACGATCAAAGCAAGAATCGAAGCAGCTGTTTACCGTTCGGTAGGACAGATCGAAGATTTACCGTGGGGAGGTGCAATCAGATAATGAATCCGAATAAAAAAAGACTTAGAAGAACTATGATGTTTTTAAATGCACAGAAACCGGGACTGATCAAAGATCCTTATATTTACAAACCGGATTCCATCATGCTTGACCTGGAAGATGCGGTTGCAGAAAACCAGAAAGATGCAGCCAGATTTTCTCTTTATCATGCACTTAAGACGATTAATTATAGAGGATGTGAACGTGTTGTCAGAATTAACGGACTGGACACTCCTTACTGGAAAGAAGATATCCGCTGCGCAGTAGCAGGCGGCTGTGATGCGATCCGTATTCCAAAGACAGAATCCGCACAGGACGTAAAAGTGGTAGAGGCTGAAGTTGTTCAGGCTGAAAAAGATTTTGGACGTGAAGAAGGAAGTGTTCTGATTATGGCAGCTATTGAATCAGCACGAGGCGTGATGCGTGCACTTGATATCTGTGAATCTTCCGAAAGACTTTTCGGAATTGCCCTTTCCGGCGGAGATTACACCAAAGACCTTCAGACACACATTACCGGAACTGGAATCGAGCTCATGGGAGCAAGACAGAACATGGTGATCGCAGCACGAGCAGCTGGTGTACAGTGCTTTGATACTGTATACACAGACCTTGATGATATGGATGGTTTCCGTCAGGATGTTGAGAATATCCACCTGATGGGGTTTGATGGAAAATCCATCATCAACCCAAGACAGATCAACATTGTACATGAAATCTTTACACCAAAACAGAAAGATATCATTTTCGCAGAAAAAGTTGTCCGTGAAATTGATACAAAGAAAGCACAGGGAATCGGTGTATTTACAGTAGATGGTAAGATGATCGATATCGCTTTCTATGACGGAGCAAAGAGAACAATCGAGCTTGCAAAAGCTTCAGGTGTGTATAAGGGGGATTTATAAGATGATTAACGCAGTAGGTAGAGATATCCCGGAAGAGATTTTAAAAGCAACTGGTAAAGAAGTATTTCAGGGTGTTCATCATTTTGACGGACATGTTTATAAAAAACACGGACCGGAAGTAGAATGTGTGATCAATTCCAACGGAAGCAAGATGGTAGACAGTATCCATGATGTTCTTGTAAAATGTGGCATCAAAGACGGTATGACAGTCAGCTTCCATCACCATTTCCGTGAAGGTGATTACGTTGTAAATATGGTAATGAAAGAGATCCATGATATGGGGATCAAGGACATTACTATCTGTGCAAGCTCTCTTGGAAAAGCACATGATCCTCTGGTAGAATATATTGAAGACGGAACCATTACAAATATTCAGTCTTCCGGAGTGCGTGGAAAAATCGGAGAAGCCATTTCTAACGGTAAATTAAAAGGTCTTGCGATCATGCGTTCCCATGGCGGACGTGTACGTGCCCTGGTAACAGGTGAGACACAGATCGATATCGCATTTATCGGAACTCCTACCTGTGATGAGTACGGTAACTGCCGTGGTATCGGTGGAAAATCTGACTGTGGTGTACTTTCCTACGCAATGTCAGATGCTTTCCATGCAAACAAAGTCGTAGCAATCACAGACTGCATGGTTCCGTTCCCGAACTTTCCGGCACATATTTCAATGACAAAGGTAGACTATGTTGTAGAAGTAGACCAGATTGGTGATCCGAAGAAGATCGCAACAGGTGCAGCAAAACCGACCACAGATATGAGAAAGCTGATGATGGCTGATTACTGTACACAGTTCGTTGTAAATACACCGTATTTCAAAGATGGATTCTCTTATCAGACAGGTGTCGGCGGAGCTTCTATCGCATCTACTATTTCACTTGCAAAGGTAATGAAAGAAAGAAATATCCGCATGCGTTTTGGTGTGGGTGGTCTTACAAAGCCGATGTGTGACCTTCTGATCAACGGTCAGGTAGATGCACTTCTGGATACACAGGACTTTGACCTTGCAGCCGTAGAATCTGTAAAAGATCTGCATCATTTCCGGATCAGTGCAGGTGAGTATGCGAACCCGTTCAACAAGGGTGCAGTTGTCAATAAATTGGACTTCGTAATTCTTGCAGCTCTGGAAGTTGACGTACACTTCAACTGTAACGTTGTTGTAGATTCTAATGGTATGATCACAGGAGCGCAGGGTGGACATCCGGATACAGCAGCCGGAGCAAAATGTGCCATCGTTATCGCACCGCTTCTTCAGGGAAGAACACCGGCAATCTGTACAGACGTAACAACCGTCACAACACCGGGAGAAAGTGTAGACGTTGTCATCACAGATTATGGTATTGCAATCAACCCGAAGAGACAGGATCTGATCGAAGCAATGAAAGATGTAGACCTTCCGTTTAAGACCATCGAAGAATTACGTGATATCGCTTACTCTATCGCGGGGGAACCACAGAAGGTACAGTTTGGAGATCGTGTTGTCGGTGTCATTGAAAGCCGTGACGGTACCATCATGGATGTTGTCCGTCAAATCAAGCCGTTTGAATTTGATGATTAAATTCTGATCGGAAAACTTACAGGTTATTGGCAATTGGATATAAAAGGAGAACCGTATGGGAAAGAATCAGGCAGTAGAGAAAGCAGAATACTTTGCAGAATCGATTGGCCGGATGGCGTATCAGGCGTTGCTTGAGGAAGTCTATACGGTTCCCAAACCGGGGCTTGTAGATCCGTATTCCTGTGGTGCCCACACTGATATGGATGTGCAGACCTTTGAAAGAAGTGCAGAGGCGTTGTATCCGTGGTTTGTTAGAATGGCATACCAGGGATATCAGCTGACCTGTACGTCGGAAGATCTTTTCCGTGAAATCCGTAAGACCGGAATGCTTGCGGAGGAAGCCATGTATCGGGCAACCGGACATGTGAATACACATAAAGGGATGATCTTTACCCTTGGAATATTCAGTGCGGCAGCGGGAAGATGTATCCAGGAAGACGGAACGGTTACTTTACAATCCATCCTTCGGATGGAGCAGAAGATGACTGCCAGGATCTTAAGAGCCGAAATTGAGATGTTGGGAAAGGAACCTGCGAAAAGTAACGGTGAGAAAAATCTCGTACAATACGGGACTACAGGGATTCGCGGGGAAGCGCTTGCCGGATACCCATCTGTTTTTCATATTGCGCTTCCGGTACTGGAGGATGGACTTTTGCGGGGAATGGAGTGGAACCGGATCAAATTACAGATCCTTTTTGCACTGATGAGCCGGGTGCAGGATTCCAACATTTTATCGAGAAAGAATCCGTCAGTACTCTATCAGGTACAGATGGAAGCGATGCAGTTTCTGGAGGAAGGCGGAGCCTACTCAGAAGATGCGTTAGACAAACTGATCCGCATGGATGCGGATTATATAAAGCGTGGTATCAGCGCGGGTGGGTGTGCCGATCTACTTGCCACCTCACTGTTTCTTGCAATGCTGTGCAATAAAATTCCAAACGAGAACGGGGCAATCCTGAACCTCTTTCCAGTTGTAAAATAGAGCGTATAATAACTGAGAACGGGAATCAAATTTTCTGCCATGAATATGGACTGCACCAGACTGGTGAGGAATAAAAAAGATGACTTTTCACAAATGAGCGGGTGAAAAGTCATCTTTTTCATTAGGAGAAGATTCCGGATGGAGCCTCTTCTTGATGAAAAGGTCGTTTACGGAACAAAACGGTATCCCAGTCCGCGGATTGTCAGGATATACGCCGGATTCTGTCTGTCGTCCTCGATCTTACCACGAAGCCGGTTGATGTAGACCATGATCGCATTGTCATCAACGGCAACCGTATTGCCCCAGACATGTTCATAGATCATATCCTTGGTGAAAACCTGCTGCGGATGCTTCATAAAAAGCAGAAGAAGTGCAGACTCCTTGGAAGAAAGGATAAGTTCTTCACCATTTTTGTAAAAACGCATGGTTGTGGTATCATAGCTGAATGGACCGCATTCCAGAGTATCGGAATTGTCGAGTACCAGATTCTTGTTGCGGCGGATCAGTGCTTTTACTTTGGCACCAAGTACAAGCGGTCGGAACGGCTTGGTGATATAATCATCCGCTCCAAGTGAAAGCCCGTACAGAGAATCATAGTCTTCATTACGTCCGCTGACGATCATAACCGGAGTACTGATCCCCTGATTGCGAAGCCGTTTGATGACCTCAAATCCCTCCATATCTCCCAGCATAATATCCATAAGGATCAGGTCAAATGTATGATTTTTCAGGATGGACAGAGCATCCATGCCACAGTTTACTGTTGTTGTTTCCAGCTCATTGCTGTGCATTACCTTTTCCAGCAGCTTACAGATTGCCGGATCATCATCTACGATCAGTATTTTGTCAGCCATTGAGGCAACCTCCCAAAAGTAAAAATTTCGATAAAATTCTATACAACTTATAAAAAACATTATAATATTAGAAAGAGAACAAGTCAATTGATAACAAACTGGGGACGAGAATATATGAAGAAAAACAAAAAGACACTGATTGCTGCGATTCCACTTTTTTTAATCGTAATTCTTGTATTTGCAGGATTTGGTGTCTGGAAAAAGTACAGAGATACTTTGATGCAGAACCAGGAGGAACAGATGCTCCTGACAACCAGAATCCTGAGTGAAAATATGGCGATGTCCGCAGAGGAATATGAGGAAAGTTTAAGCTTTCTTGCGAAAACAGCAGAGAACAGACCGCAGGATGAGGCAAAACAACTATATCGGGAATTTATAGACACACAGACCAGTTTTATCACGAATCTGTACCTGGAAGACGAACAGGGGAAGCTTTCCGAGAGTGTCAAGGATGTACAGATTGTAAGTTCACAGCTGCTCACTCAAAGCTCGGCAAAGAATAGCATTTATATGGAAAAAGATACAGATGGGAAAATCTATAATGTATATAAGCGTATTTTGAAGGATGGGAGAAAGATCTGTCTGATGATCGATGCGGAAAAATATTATCAGAAACTGATTTCGGGAATTCACATCGGAACGAATGGATACATTGTAGTCAAAGATGCAGAAGGAACGATCATCATGCATCCGAAGAAAGAACAGTGGGGAATTCCGGTTATTGCAGGAAGGAAGAAAATGTATCCGGATCTGGATTACTCCAGTCTGGAGAAGATGATTGAGGATCAGAAGAAGAGAAAAGAAGGTATTTCTCATTATTATTCGTATTGGTGGACAAATGAAGAACGTCCGAGAGTACAGAAAATCAGTGCATATTCTCCGGTTCAGATCGGAGACAGCTTCTGGGTAGTCAGTGCGGTGATCGACTACGATGATCTGTACGAACCGATAGCTGAAGGTTTCTTGAAAATGGTATGTATTTTTGTTGGTATTTTGTTGGCTGCCGGTATTGCGGTTGTCTTATTTGGCAGAGTGATGCGTGATATGAGAAGAGCTGTGCGGGAGATCAATGATCTGAAAGAACTGAATGAGCAGTTGGAAAAAATGCATCGGAGTGAGCAGAGTATCGCACATCAGCAAAGACTTCAGATCATGGGAACTATGACAGGTGGTATCGCACATGAATTCAATAATTTTCTGACTCCGATCATGGGATATGCAGAGCTTCTGATGATGGAACTTCCGGAAGGATCAGAAGAACAGGACAGTGCAAAAGAAATTTATGAGGCTTCGGAAAAAGCAAAGGATGTAGTGCGCCAGATTTCGTCCCTGAGTCGAAAGAATGTAGAGACCGTTTATAAAAATATTTCGATAAAGAAATTCATGACGCGTGCAGAAAGGATGATGGAATCTGTCTGCACGCCTCTGATCCATATGGAAAGTGAGTTTCGGGTAGATGATGAAATGATCCTTGGAAATGCGACACAGCTGAACCAGGTGCTTTTAAATGTCTGCGTTAATGCGGTGCATGCGATTGGAAAAAATCAAGGAAATATCAGAATATCCTGCCATTCAGAAGAAAAAGAAAAACTGGCTCAGGGAGTGATTGAAAAGCTTTCGGATGTATGGAAAAAGTATATCCATATCCAGGTGAAAGATAATGGGTGTGGAATGGATAAAGAGACGTTGCGTCAGATTTTTGATCCATTTTTTACAACGAAAAAAGGGGGAGAGGGTACCGGACTTGGACTGGCACTTGCGGAGCAGATTATTACTTCACATAAGGGATATATTTATGCAGAGAGCAAAAAAGGAGAAGGAAGTACCTTTCATATCTATCTTCCGGTACTGGATACAGAGCATATGCCACAGATTGTGCAGAATATTCCCAGAAAGGATTATCGGATCGTGGTGGCAGATGACAATGCAAAGGTATTGCAGCTGCTGAAAAAGAATTTTGAGAAGATCGGGATCCAGATTCAGACCTGTATGAAAAGAGAAGAACTGCAAAAATGTCTGGAACAGCAGCAGGCAGATGTGCTGGTAGTAGACGAGACGATGGAGGATTGCAGTGGAGTGGATTTCTGTATGTCGCTTGCAGGCAGATATCCGGACATGCTGAAGCTTATTATTATTGATGGAGTCAGCCGCGAGGTGGCAGAGACCCGGCAGAAAGGAATCATTGACGGATATGTAGAAAAACCGGTATCGGATACCGCGATTCTTGAGGCAATTCGGAATTGTGCCAGCCAGCCGGTATAAGAAAAAAGACGCAGATATCTGTAAGGTGTAAGATAAGACAAACCCAACCTTAATACTTTTAAAGATTTACCTTAACAAAATGTAAGGAGGAATCTGTAAGAGTGTAAGGTTGGGTTTTTATAATGGAATCATCAAATAAATGGTACGAAAAAGTACCCGTACAAAAGGAAGGAGAAAATGCCATGAGTGAAGCAATGCTTGCCTTATTGGGATTTGCAACCATCATTATTGTGATTGCGTTGCTCTTAAGAAATGTAACGGTACCGGCTCTTGCATTTGTCAGTGTATCAACTGTAACAGGTGCGATCCTTGTAGCAACCGGAACATTTACGATTGAAGAAATGGGGGAATTTGTAACAGCCGGTGTAGCAGGAGTACATGGTACTGCAGCACTGTTTATCTTCTCTGTACTTTTCTTTGGAATTATGACAGATGTAGGAATGTTCGACAAGATCATCAATGCATTGATGAAGAAAGTCGGAAGTAATGTAGTCGGTGTTGCCATGATGACCTGTATCATTGCTATGATCGGACATCTGGATGGAGGCGGTGCCTCTACATTCCTGATTACAATTCCGGCAATGCTCCCGGTTTACAAACGTCTGAATATGAGACCGACAACTCTGATGCTCATCTGTGTATCTGCAATGGGTGTTATGAACCTTCTGCCATGGGGCGGACCGACAATGCGTGCGGCTACTGTCCTTGGAATTGAACCAAATGCACTGTGGAAACAGATCATTCCAATGCAGGTTGTAGGTATTTTTATTGCACTTGGAACAGCATTTATCTGGGGAAATATCGAAAAGAAGAGAGGTGCAGGCACTTCTTCAGCAGAAAAGATCGAGTATGGCGGAATTGAAGATGAAGCTGTAACAGATGATGAAAAGAATGAGCTTGCAAGACCGAAACTCTTTGTATTCAACGTGATCGTAACACTGGCAGTAATCGTAAACCTGGTTCTTGCAAAGGTACCGTCTTACTACATCTTTATGGTAGGATGTGCAGTAGCACTTTTTGTAAACTACCCGGGTGCAAAAATGCAGGGTAAGATCATTAAATCCCATGCAGGCCCGGCACTTACCATGGCATCTACGATTCTTTGTGCAGGTGTATTCCTTGGAGTTATGCAGCAAACAGAGATCATGACTCATATGGCTAACGTACTTGCAAACGTGGTTCCACAGTCTATGGGAAGATTTTTACCGCTTATTGTAGGTCTGGTATCAGTACCGCTTACACTGATGTTTGATACCGATTCTTTCTTCTTCGGAATGCTTCCGGTACTGATCGGAATCGGAAACGAATTCGGTGTGAATCCGGCACATATCGCCATTTCAATGGTTGTTTGCCGTAACTGTGCAACATTCATCAGCCCGGTTGTTCCGGCTACTTTCCTTGGAACCGGACTTGCCGGTGTGGAGATCAAAGACCACATCAAGAACAGTTTCTTCTGGATCTGGGGTGTAAGTATTATCTGTCTGATTTCAGGTTTAATTCTTGGAGTTATCAAATTCTAGTTAGATAAATAAAAAGATCCTGTATTTCATGTGATTTGTACATGGAGTACGGGATTTTTTTGGATATGCATATAAAATGGTCTGATGATTGAAATGCAACGAAAGTGCTCGAAAATGTTATGCAGGGTATAAGATTTCAGGAAAATGTGATAGAGTTATTTTACTTCGATTTATTTCTAAAATCGAAAAAGTATCTAATTAACCATAATCAGAAGGTATCTCATTTTCGGTGCTCAATTTTCGAGTAAACTCCCGACAATGAACAAAGCAAAAGAAAATATAGAAGTATGGGAGTTTGCCTTTACAAAGGATGACAGTATGTTAAAATATTTATAGTAGAAAAGTCAGAATGAAACTGGGATCATCCAGTGGATGCGATTTATGAGCGGAAAGAACAGAAAGGATTTTGCAAAGATGGCAGAGCAAAATGAATATATTAAAGAAGCTTATGAATGTCTGGAGAAGATGAGTGCAGATGAAAGAAAAAGAAGAGAATACGAAGAAAGACAAAAAATTTTGTGGGATCATAATTCGTTTATGAAAAGTGCAAAATAATTGGGATGCGAGAAGGACGTAAAGAAGGGCGTAAAGAAGGGTACAGGGAAGCATTAGTTTCAATTGTTATAAAAAAATTGCAAAAAGGGATGTCAGCAGAGGAAATTGCAGATTTTCTGGAAGAGGATGTCTTGACGATACAGAGAATCTATGATATTGCCAATACCTATGCACCGGAATATGATATAGAAAAAATAGTACAAAAGTTGGGAAACACATCGGGAATGAAACAAAAGTAAGAAAAGAGTAAGTCAAATCAGATAGATGAGTGATTTGACTTACTCTTTTTTCGCATGTAATTAGTTGTTGTTCACTTATAAAGTAAAAACACCATATGAGGATGCCCTAAGGCATATGCCTTAGTACGAGGAATGTTTTACTTCAAAATTTTCCGCAAAATACAAGTAATAATTCCCACCACGCAGAATGGAAAATATGCCGGGTAAAGGGAACCAAATACCAGGATACCGCCTCTGATACCGGTCAGCAACTGAACATCAGCAGGAATTGCAGCTGCGGCTAGACTGAAGAGGTAGGACAGAACATATACTAGGACAAAATAAGTAAGTCCGCGTCCGGTTCCGTGTCGGATGCCACTTAATGTGAAAAAGAACGTAGACAGCATCCAGATCAGCATAACCGCTCCGACAGTCAGATAAGCAATCAGAGTAAGATCTGGATTGGATGTCAGTGTATTGATATCTCCATAATCAGACAGCTGATTCCAGAATGAAAAAAAGGTAATCGCCAGGATGATGGCGGACATCAGAACCGGTGCCGGGCGAAGGATGAAAGTGGTCAGTTTCTCAGCGGCAGTACTTCCGGTGCGGGCAATATTCCGGATTGGAGCAGCCAGTTCTTCGGAAGAGGAATCGGGACGTCTGCGGGAATTTCTCCGTTCTGTCCGTCTGGCTGGTCTTTGGCGGTCATAATAAGAATCCTCTTCTTCATAATCATCGTCATAATCAGGAGCAAGCCTGTCTGTTTCATCGTAGTAGTCGTCAGTTTCATAATCGTTAAGGTAGTCTGTGTCGTCATAACGGTCGTCATAATCATCCTGCCCCACAGGGATCGACGGGAGATCGCCTGTATAAGTTACTTCAAAGTTGTCATCAAAATAGTCGTCTATATTTTTTTTATTATTCATAAAACAAATACACCCTCCTTGTGCATAAGTGTATGGTAACTGTTTTGACAGTCTGTGTCAAATAAATAATGAGATGATTGTGAAATCTGAAAAATTGAAAATGGGTTAATGTAGCAAAGATGGAAAGAGAAAGAGTGGTAGGGGACATCATTCTATGGTAGAATAAATCTGTATGAAAAAATAAATGAGGACAGAAAAATATGGCAATCAATATAGCAACAAAAGCAATCCTGAAAATCCTGTCTTTTGGAGGGATTGATGTAGAAGTATCAAGGCAGCTTGCGGATCTGAAAAGACTGGATCCGATGAAAATTTTTTATAAAAAAATGGATCTGCAGGTATATAACGGCGATTATGAAGTTCCGATCCGGGTATTTTTCCCGGATGAAGCATCGTGTCTGGAAAAAGATCAGATCAAGGGACGAAAGATCATGCTTTTCCTTCACGGAGGAGGATGGGCGACTGAGCATGTGGAAAATTATGAGAGAGTATGTTCCCGGATGGCACAGGCGACGGGGCAGACTGTAGCAGCAGTAGAATATCGCCTGGCGCCGGAGCACAAGTTCCCGACCGGGCTTATGGACTGTTATGCCGTGGCAAGAGCATTGTATACGCATCCGGATACAAAGCCGGAGGATATTACTCTGATTGGAGACAGTGCAGGTGGCAATCTGGCAGCTGCATTATCCATTATGGCACGGGATCGTGGCGAATTTATGCCAAAGAGACAGATTCTGATCTATCCGGCAGTCAATAATGATTATTCAGAGAAGAGTCTGTTCTCTTCTGTAAGGGAGAACGGGCAGGATTATCTTCTGACGGCAGGCAAATTAAAAGATTATATCAATCTTTATGCAGGTTCGGAAGAGGACAAGTTAAATCCATATTTTGCACCGATTCTGAAGAAAGATCTGTCAGGGCAGCCGGATACACTGATCCTGACGTCAGAATTTGATCCGCTCCGGGATGAGGGAGAAGCGTATGGAAGACGTCTTGCAGAGGCAGGTAACCGGGTGGAAGTACACCGGATCAAGGATGCACTTCACGGATATTTTGCACTGGGAATCCGGAGTCTGCATGTACAGGAAAGTTTTGAATATATCAATCATTTTCTGGAGGGGGAATAGAAAATGCCGCAGACAAATGTAAAGCACTGGAGAAGGCTGGACAATGCAGCGAAGCTTTTTCCGGCGGCGAGCAGTAAAAGGGATACCCGTGTATTCCGGTTCTACTGTGAATTGAAAGAGGATATACAGCAGGAGATCCTGCAGAAGGCGGTAGACAGGACACTGGAAAAATATCCGATCTTTCTGTCCGTGCTGCGAAAGGGACTGTTCTGGCATTATCTGGAACAGAGTAATAAAAGACCGGTTGTAAGAGAAGAGTATAAGGAGCCGTGCAGCAGCCTTTATATCCGTGATAAGAGAGATCTGCTTTTTGAAGTGACTTATTACAAAAAGAGAATCAATTTTGAGGTCTTTCATGTGCTGACGGACGGAACCGGTGCCAGTGAATTTGTACGGGAGCTGGTGAAAAATTATCTGTATCTGGCACATCATGAGGATGGACTGGAGGATGTGGTTCTGTCAGAGTATTCGGAGAGCCTTTTCGATCAGGAAGCAGATGGATTTGAAAGATATTATTCCCACCAGGCAGACCGCAAAAAGGAGAAAAAGCCGGCAGCGCATCAGCTTCGCGGAAACCGGCGCGAGCTTGGAAGCCTGCAGACGACAGAGGCAGAAATTCCGGTCGAAGAACTGAGGCATCAGGCAAAGACTTATGGTGTATCGATGACGGTATTTCTGACTGCGGTATATCTGTGTGCGATTCACCGGACAATGACAAGACGGCAGGAAAGCAAGCCGGTTGTACTGATGGTTCCGGTAAATCTGCGTAATTTCTTTCCGACCAATACAATGCTCAATTTCTTCAACTGGATCGAACCGGGATATCATTTTCAGGGTGGAAAAGAAGAGTTCACAGATGTTGTGCAAAAAGTAAATGCATGTTTTAAAGAAGAACTGACAGCGGAAAAGATGGAGAAGCGGATGAACGATTACTTCGCCTTGCAGGTGCATCCAATCCTGAAATTTGCGCCGCTGGAACTGAAAAATGTCTGTATCAATATCGGGGCGAGGACGGCAGAAAGTGATGTGACCGCTATTTTTTCCAACATGGGAATCATCCGGATGCCGGAAAGCTATGAGACGTATATCAGGTATTTTGGTGTTTATACAAGTACGCCGAAAGTAGAGCTTTGTATGTGTTCCTTACGGGATAAGATTTATCTGGGATTTACGTCCAGATATGACTGTGATGCGATCAAGGACAACTTTTTCCAGATTCTGAAAGAGCAGGAAGTAAAGCCTGAGATCCTTGAAGTGGAGTATCCGGAAAGTGTGATGACAGAAGCGAAAGGAATGCAGATTTTCAAAATATTTACATTTCTTTGCATGATCGCGATTGTGGCGGCACTGGGAGTGGATTATAGCATTGATACGAATTTCCATCTGTCACTGTTTGTGTGCGGCGGTGCGTTCAGTATGTGGTTGGCGCTCGCAGTCGGTTTCTTCAAGCGGTACAATCTGCTGAAGAATGCCATGTGGCAGCTGATCATTGTGACAGTCGGCTGTATTATCTGGGACTGGCTGACCGGCTGGCATGGCTGGTCGATTGACTTTGTGCTTCCGGGAGTCAGTGGCTTGATTATGATTTCGATGCTGATCATATCGAGGGTGTATTACCGTCAGGCGAAGGACTATCTGGTGTACTTTGTGATGGCGGCGCTTTACGGAATGATCTTACCATTTATCTTTTTGCTGACTGGTAAGGTACGAATTGTATTTCCGTCTGTGATTTCAATTGGGATGGGCGTGCTGATGCTGATCGGACTGGTGCTTTTCAAGGGAAAAGAAATGCGTCAGGAAATGGAAAAGAATTTACATGTATAAATCGGTGGTGCCGCAAAATTATCTGGATTGATGATTTTGCGGCACCATATTTTTTGCATTTAAATATCTGACGAGTGCGGTGATCTGGATCAGAAGTTCTTCCTGATGCTTTGCATCGAGTTCTTTAAATAAAGAAAGAACTTGGAATTCAAAACGAAGCAAAGAAACAGAAGGATCCGGTTCACCAATTTCCAAAGCTTCATCTGCAGAGATGCCATACAGATTGGCAAGGGTTGCGAAAGTGGAGAGATCCGGCTCGGCAACGTTATTCTCATAACCGGACAGAGATTTTCTGTGGATACCGGTCAATTCCATCACTTGTTTCTGGGTATATTCTTTATTTTCACGGGCGTTTTTCAGAATTTTACCAATATCTTTCATGAAAATGTTCCCCCTTCAAACATAGTATAAGTTCATTATAAATGGTCAGAGCAGGAAAAAGCAATAACAATTTATTTTGATTTTTTATCGAGATAGTCTGCGAGAGATTGAAACTGAATCAAAAGCTCTTCCTGGTGGCTGGTGTCAAATTTTTGGAAAAGAGTAAGCATTTTTCGTTCGCAGCGCGAAAGGGAAAAATGCGAGGGGGGGATAGAAGTCTTAATTCCTAATACTTCATCCACAGAAAGTTGATATAAGCGGAGTAATCTGGCAAATGTGTCAAGATCTGGTTCAGCTACACTGTTCTCATAGCCGGACAGAGTCTTGCGGTTGATACCGGTCAGTTCCATTACTTTCTTCTGAGTATAAAAATTATCTTCACGTGCTGTCCGGAGAATTTCTCCAATATGTTCCATGAGCAGGTCTTCCTTTCTAAGAGTTCTTATATAGTATAAGCGAAATCTGTATATGTTATTACCTATTATAATGGAAATTGATGTTAGGAAGTGGAAAGTCTTAAAAAAGGTACTTTTAATAATAAAAATCTTAAAAAATAAGACTAAAGGGTATTGGTGCGAAGTTTTTCGACAGGTTTCGATAAATAATAAAATACATGACAAAAATATTAAAAAAGCTAGAAAAGAGTGGGTTTGATAATGAAATAATTAACGGTTCGTCAAAGTGAACAAAAACGGAGGATGTTTATGAGAAAAAACACAGAAAGTCTTAGAATTAAGACACAATCGATTGACATCTTAAAAACTAAGACGTATACTAACAGTGTATGAATATGCCGCAATGTGAAAACTAGATAATAGACACAAGAGGAGATATTGGCGGTATAACCTCTCGGAAATGAAGTCAAAGTCAGAAGTCATTTGGCGAAAATAATTGTCTCTACGCGTTGGGTGGCTTTTGAAATAGTAGAAACTTTTTTTACAGGCAGGAAAATAGTTTCTGCGAAAATTTGAATAAAAAGGGGGGACATACGAGAGAGACTTATACTCAAAATTAAGAAAGGATGGAAAAAAGGTTATGAAAAAGAGTATGAGAAAAATCCTTGTTGCATGCCTTACATTAGCGATGTTAATGGTTAATTCATTAAGTGTTTTCGCTAGTGATGTATATGGGGATTTTAGCGTTAAGTTTGTATTCCATGACGTTGATAACGGTGATGCAGTTGTCGGTGATCCACAGTACATGGTAGTAAATGGTAAAGAAGGAGTGGCACAGGATGTAGATATTAGTTCTATTATGCCATCAGGATATGAAGTAGATGGTAAATATACAGAATCTACAACAGTATCTGTTGCTCCATACCTTGACGGTGCTTCAAAAGATGTTTATGTGAAAAAGGTTCAGCAGACTGTAACTACATTATATTTAAAATTTGTACTTAAGGATGGAACAGTGGTTGATTCTCAGACATTAACATCAACAGCAGTAGGTGATGGATGGACATTCATGCTTGGGCAGGATTATCAGCTTCCAGAAGGCTATCAGCTTGCAACAGGATTAGATTATGAGCAGAACACTAACATTCAGCTTCCATGTGGAGCAACGACTTCATCTGAAATTGTTGTAGAACCAATCAACGGTACAGTAGATCCAGTTGATCCTGCAAAAGAAACTGTATTAAATATCACATTTGAAACAGTTGATGGAACAAAAGTTGGAGAAACGACTGCCAAGACTGGAGCAACAGGAGCAGGGGATGAGTCATGGTACTTCACATTAGGAACAGATTTCCAGCTTCCGGAAGGCTACAAACTTGCAGAAGGTGTAGATCAGGTTACAGTTATCCCAGTTGTGTTTGGAACAATTGGCGGTCACACGATGCTTGTAGAACCAATTAAGAGTGATGTTACACCAAAAGAAACTGTATTAAATATCACATTTGAAACAGTTGATGGAGAAGTTGTTGGAGAAACAACAGCATCCACAACAGCAGTAGGTGGAGAAGGTGAAGCATGGACATTCATGCTTGGAGAAGACTTCCAGCTTCCGGAAGGCTACAAACTTGCAGAAGGTGTAGATCAGGTTACAAACATTCCGATTCCGTTTGGTGCAATGGGCGGACATACAATTATTGTAGAACCAATTAATGATACAGTAGATCCAGTTGAACCGGCAAAGGAAACAGTATTAACTGTAACATTTGAAACAGTTGATGGAGAAGTAGTTGGTACAACAACAGCAAAAACAACAGCAGTAGGTGGAGAAGGTGAAGCATGGACATTCATGCTTGGCGAAGATTTCCAGCTTCCGGAAGGTTATAAACTTGCAGAAGGTGTAGATCAGGTAACCAACATTGAAGTACCATTTGGTTCAACAGGTGGATTTACAATGCTTGTAGAGGCAATTCCTTCTGAAGTAAAAGAGACAGTATTAAATGTAACATTCGAAACAGTTGATGGAGAAGTAGTTGATACAACAACAGCAAAAACAACAGCAACAGGTGGAGAAGGCGAAGCATGGACATTCATGCTTGGAGAAGATTTCCAGCTTCCGGAAGGCTATCAGCTTGCAGAAGGTGTAGATCAGGTAACAAATATCCAGGTTCCATTCGGAGCAACAGCTGGACATACTATGATCGTAGAAGCAGTTCCTTCAGAAACCGTAGAGACAGTATTAAATGTAACATTTGAAACAATCTATGGAGAAAAAGTTGGAGAAACAACAGCATCCACAACAGCAGTAGGTGGAGAAGGCGAAGCATGGACATTCATGCTTGGAACAGACTTCCAGCTTCCGGAAGGTTACCAGCTTGCAACAGGTGTTGACCAGGTAACAAACATCCAGATTCCGTTTGGAGCAATTGGTGGACACACAATGATCGTAGAACCGATCCCAGCAGAAACAGTAGGAACAGTTTTAACTATCACATTTGAAACAGTTGATGGAGAAGTTGTTGATACTAAGACTGTATCCACAACAGCAGTAGGTGGAGAAGGCGAAGCATGGACATTCATGCTTGGAGAAGACTTCCAGCTTCCAGAAGGCTATCAGCTTGCAGAAGGTGTAGATCAGGTAACAAACATTCAGGTTCCATTTGGAGCAACTGGTGGACATACAATGATCGTAGAAAAGATTCAGTCTGTAGACCCAGTTGATCCAGTTGATCCAGTTGATCCAGTAGATCCAGTTGAGCCAACAGATCCGACTGAGCCGACAACACCAGATGATACTAAAAAAGATGACAACAAAGCTGATGACAAAAATAACAGCAAAGTTGACAACACAAAAGCAGATAAAACAGCAAACAAAGCTAAAAAAGCTGAGAAGAAAGCAGAAAATGCAGAAACACCTCAGACAGGAGATTCAGCTCATGTAGTAATGAACATTCTTGTAATGGCTATTTGTGCAGCTGCAATTGTTACTGTAATTTGCAGAAAAAGACACGTTCGTTAATAAGAACAGTCTTAAGTAAAATAAGGTAATACTTAATTGCCAGAGGTGTCGGAAAAGATGCTTCTGGCAATTATATTAAGGAAAAGAAAATGAAAAAAAGATTAATAATAGGTGCAGTAATTTGTTTAAGTATCATGACCATTTTTGGCTGCGGAAGTAAAAAAAGTGAAAAAAAAGACAAAAAATTCGAAATAACAATCAATAATGATACGAAAAGTTTTTATGATAAAATTGAAAAAACAGATAAAGAAATTCCAGATGATTCAAAACAAAAAATAGAAGAAGGAATTCAAAACTGGGCTAAAGCAACTATAGGAATTGATGATAGCTTTTCCGATGATACAAAAAAAGTAACAGATGAAAAGTTATATGAAATTATTACATCAGATAAAGAAAGAGAAAAAATAAAGCAGCAGAGGGAAGAATTTTATAAAGATAGTAAAATTCAGACAGATAATATTACAGTAGAAATTAAAAAAGCAAGTGAAGCTTTATATAATGAAAGAACTATTGGGTATGTGGAAGCTAAAGTAACAGTAGAAGGAAAAAGAAATGATGATTCATTTACTAATAAATACGATTTGGTATTATTAATGGATTATCAGGAAGATGTAGCGTCTGTCTATGAAGTTGTTGATATTAAAACAGAGTAAAAAGAAAGAAACGCAGTGTGGATATTCAAACTGCGTTTCTTTTTGTCATATACTTAATTACCCAACAATCCGGTATTTCTTTTCTACCTTATTCAGAACTTCATGTCCATCCTCTGTTACCAGAACGAGGTCTTCTATACGGACGCCGTACTTGCCTTCAATATAGATACCAGGCTCGATGGAGAAGATCATACCAGGTTCAGCCACATTTTTATTGATCGGGCTGACATCGCCATATTCATGGTCTTCCTGTCCGATGAAGTGTCCAAGGCGGATCTTCCAGTATTCGCTGTAGCCTTTTTCATCGATGTAGTCTCTTGCCTGTGCATCAATATCACAGAAACGTGCTCCCGGCTTGATCGCAGCTTCTGCCTTTTCGACAGCAGTGCGGACAATATCATGAATGTTAGCCTGCTCATCATCTACACTCTTGCAGTAGAAAGTTCTTGTCATATCTGAACAATATCCATGCCATACGCAGCCCATATCGATCAGGATACATTCACCGGCTTTTAAGGTTCTTGTCTCACTTGGTGTATGATGCTGGTCAGCTGCATTCGCACCGAAACATACGATGGTATCAAAGCTTACACCACTCGCACCTTCTTTGAGGTATTCTGCATCGATAAAATCAGCAATCTGCTTTTCGGTCATACCTTCTTTGATATAAGCAGCAGCTCGTTCCATTACCAGATCATTGATTTCTGTAGAATGTTTCATGATTTCAATTTCTTCGGCATTCTTTACTGCGCGGACACCATCTACACAGTCAGATCCCCATACGGTCTTCAGCTCAGGGCAGCGCTCCTGAAGCGGAATAAGAAAACGTGCCGGAAATACTTTATCAATACCGAGTACGCCTTTGGTGTCGATATGCCTGGTCAGAACACCGATCTGATCGTCCATATCGCTGAACCATACTTCTTCAAAACCTGTATTGGAAACATAATACAGATAGTTCAGGAAAATCGTGTGCTTTCCGCTTGTACGAAGCAGCAGGGCATATAATCTTTCCCCAGGATTTACCGTGATGCCTGTTAAGAAGCGGATGCTGAGTGGATCAGATACAAGTAACTGATCGATTCCTTTTTTTCTCATTTTTTCCAATACGCGTTCCATTCTTTCGTTCATTGCTATAATGCTCCTCTCTTAAATACACTACACCAATCATAGCACATTACAGGTAAAATATGAAGAGAAAGCTGTCATCTATTTTTTTTAAAATGTGTCTTATGCGTTGCTGGTCACAGGTACTGTGAACAGTAACTTTTACGAACAGTGCAGGATCTTCTTTGCATTTTCCACACGTTCTCTCGAAGGTGGATTGATCCCTTCGAGGGGATAATCAAGTCCCAGCTCTTTCCATTTGTAGGCACCAAGTGTGTGATAAGGCAGGATTTCTACTCTTTCTACATTATCAAGTGTCTGGATAAAATCATTTAACCGGTTTAAGTATTCATCATAGTCGCTGCGCTCCGGTACGAGCACATGGCGGATCCAGACAGGTTTTTTGATATCGGAGAGAAAGCGGATCATATCCAGAATGTTTTTATTTGTTTTTCCGGTCAGCTCTTTGTGAGATTTTTCATCGATATGCTTGATATCAACAAGAAGAAGATCGGTATACTGCATCAGCTCCTGGAATTTGGAGAAAAATGGTTCTTCTCTGGTAAAAGGACCGCCTGCAGTATCAATCGTTGTGTGAATACCTTTTGCCTTTGCTTTTTTGAAAAGATCCAGCAGAAAATCAATCTGAAGGAGAGGTTCTCCGCCGCTTACGGTGATTCCGCCGCCATTTTTCCAGTAAGTGCGGTAACGCAGAGCCTGCGCAAGAAGCTCATCGGCACTGCGCCAGGTGGCGCCGTTTTTATCTGTCATATTCCAGGTGTCAGGGTTATGGCAGAACTGACATCTCAGTGGACATCCCTGAACAAATATAATAAAACGTACCCCAGGCCCGTCAACAGAACCAAAGCTTTCTGTAGAGTGAATAAGTCCTTTGATTTGAGTCATATGAAAATCTCCTTTTTCATTGTGTGATTAGAAAACTGCGGATCAGGCAGAGTCTTTTAAATGCCTTAGTATGCAGGAAAAGCTGCCAGCAGCATCTCTGTATGTGCCGAAAGTCATGCACTTTAAAATGCATGACTTCCAGCATAACGATATGTTTGGCAAAAGAGTGTAAGTTCGGTAATTACATACGATCGTGGCAGGTTCTTGCGATTACATCGAGCTGCTGTTCGCGTGTAAGGTCGATGAACTTAACCGCATATCCTGATACACGGATCGTAAAGTTTGCGTATTCTTCTTTTTCCGGATGTTCCATAGCGTCAAGAAGTTTTTCTGTTCCGAATACGTTGACGTTCAGATGGTGAGCACCCTGAGAGAAGTATCCGTCCATAACATTTACCAGGTTGTTAATGCGTTCCTCCGGAGTATGTCCGATTGCATCCGGGTTGATGGTCTGGGTGTTAGAGATTCCGTCAAGTGCCCATTCGTAAGGCAGCTTGGCAACGGAGTTCAGGGAAGCAAGAAGTCCGTTCTGTTCTGCACCGTAGCTTGGGTTTGCTCCAGGTGAAAGCGGTGCGCCTGCTTTTCTTCCGTCCGGAAGAGCACCGGTAGCTTTTCCATATACAACGTTTGAGGTAATGGTAAGGATAGAAGTTGTCGGTTCGGATTCACGGTAGGTGTGATGCTTTTTCAGTTTCTTCATAAATGTCTGAAGAAGCCATACTGCGATATCATCTGCGCGGTCATCATCATTTCCGTATTTCGGGAAATCACCGGTTGTCTCGAAATCTACAACGAGTCCGTTTTCGTCACGGATTGTTTTCACTTTTGCATATTTGATCGCACTTAAGGAGTCAACTACATGAGAGAATCCTGCGATACCTGTTGCAAATGTACGACGTACATCGGTATCGATCAGTGCCATCTGAGATGCTTCATAGTAGTATTTGTCATGCATGTACTGGATCAGGTTCAGTACGTTTACATACAGTCCAGCGAGCCACTCCATCATTTTGTCGTATTTAGCCATTACTTCATCATAATCAAGGTATTCAGAAGTGATCGGTGTGTAAGCCGGTCCTACCTGATCTTTTGACTTGCAGTCGACACCACCGTTGATCGCGTAAAGAAGGCATTTTGCAAGGTTTGCTCTTGCTCCGAAAAACTGCATTTCTTTACCTGTCTGTGTTGCAGATACGCAGCAGCAGATAGAATAGTCATCGCCCCATACCGGACGCATTGCATCATCATTTTCATACTGGATAGAACTTGTTTCAATAGAAATATGTGAAGCGTAGTCCTTGAAGTTCTTCGGAAGACGTTCTGTGTAAAGTACAGTCAGGTTCGGTTCCGGAGAAGGTCCCATGTTTTCCAGGGTATGCAGGAAACGGTAGTCTGTCTTTGTTACCATAGAACGTCCGTCCTGTCCCATTCCGCCGACTTCCAGTGTAGCCCAAACCGGGTCACCAGAGAAGAGCTGGTTGTAAGATGGGATACGTGCGAACTTAACCATACGGAATTTCATTGTCATATGGTCAACTAATTCCTGAGCTTCTTCTTCGGTAAGGATTCCTGCTTCCATATCTCTCTTGATGTAGATATCAAGGAAGGTAGATACACGTCCGACACTCATGGCAGCTCCGTTCTGAGTCTTGATTGCTGCAAGGTATCCGAAGTACAGCCACTGGAATGCTTCTTTTGCATTTTTTGCCGGCTCGGAAATGTCGAATCCGTAGATAGCAGCCATTTCTTTCATACCCTTGAGGGCACGGATCTGTTCTGCAAGTTCTTCTCGCTGACGGATGACATTGTCACGCATGGATCCGTATCCGCAGTTTGCGAGATCGTCCTGCTTCATAGCGATCAGAAGATCGATGCCGTAAAGAGCAACACGACGGTAGTCACCGACGATACGTCCACGTCCGTAAGTATCCGGAAGCCCTGTAAGGATCTTATTGTGACGTGCTTTTTTCATTTCCGGAGTATAGGCATCAAATACTGCCTGGTTATGTGTTTTATGATAATCTGTAAAGATTTTATGAAATTTCGGGTTTGGTTCATATCCGTAAGTTTTGCATGCTTCCTCAGCCATTTTGATTCCACCGAACGGCATAAATGCACGTTTCAGAGGTTTGTCAGTCTGAAGACCCACAACCTGTTCTTTATCTTTCAGTTCTTCGCAGATATAACCTGGACCGTAAGCGGTAAGAGAAGATACCACTTCTGTTTCCATATCCAGAACGCCGCCTTTTGCACGTTCTTCTTTCTGGAGTTCCTGAAGCTTGCCCCAGAGCTGGTTTGTTGCTTCGGTCGGGTCTGCAAGGAATGAAGAATCTCCCTCGTAAGGTGTGTAGTTGTTCTGGATAAAATCACGAACGTTGATTTCTTCTTTCCAGAGTCTTCCTTCAAATCCCTGCCATTGTTCTTTCTGCATCATTTGGTTATTCCTCCTTCTTGTGGGTGAGCCATAGTACCTATGACCCGGTTATTATACACTGTGTTGCTGCGGTTTATGCCCGGAAAGTTCTGGCAAATTCCAGACATATGAAAAGGTTCAGCTAGAAGAACCGATGGATGTTTACGCCTTTTATATAGCCCTGATTTATGATAATCTTATAAAAATGCGTAAAAAAAGCCGGCATCTGAGCTGAATCGCCCAGACGGTCGGCTAAATAATCAAATCCTCATATTTCCCTGTGGTTCATTCCACTTCCGTCAGTCATATGAGCAACTTTAATTTAACAAATTGCTATATAAATGTCAATGACAAAATTGTTTTTTTTGAAAAAAACATAATAATGATGTGAGTGTCAATAAGTATAAATACCGAGAAAAGCTTAACATTTATCAAGAAATCTCTCAATCGAATTGAGGCATGTACCTGGAATAGAACATAAAAAATGTTAAAAAAATATCAAGCATCTATTGAATTCTGTTTTTTAGAGGATTATAATAAAAACATCAGGTGATTTACAAAATAAAGGAGGATTTTTATCATGGCAAGAAAAGTTGTTTTAGCAGGAGCATGTCGTACAGCAATCGGTGTAATGGGCGGACAGTTTGCAAATACATCGGCTGTAGAACTTGGAACGATCGTAATCAAAGAAGCTCTCAAAAGAGCGGGCGTTTCTCCGGATCAGGTTGACGAAGTGTATATGGGAAATGTTATCCAGGCTGGCAACGGACAGAACCCGGCACGTCAGGCAGCTGTATATGCAGGAATCCCGAATGAAGTACCGGCAACAACTATCAACGTACTTTGTGGATCCGGTCTTCACTGTGTAAACCTTGCAGCGAAGCTGATCGCAGCTGGAGATGCAGATATCATCGTTGCAGGTGGTATGGAAAATATGACAATGGCTCCGTACATGTTGAGAAACGGACGTTATGGATATCGTATGGGAAATGCGACAATCGAAGATGCTATGATCAAGGATGGTCTGACCGATGCATTCCATAATTATCACATGGGAATCACAGCAGAAAATATCTGCGAACAGTGGGGACTTACAAGAGAAGAACTGGATGAATTTGCAGCATGGTCTCAGAACAAATGTGAAAAAGCAA
Organism: Coprococcus sp. AF51-11b1; assembly: GCF_027682785.1. Classification (NCBI taxonomy): domain Bacteria; kingdom Bacillati; phylum Bacillota; class Clostridia; order Lachnospirales; family Lachnospiraceae; genus Coprococcus; species Coprococcus sp. AF51-11b1. The sequence continues at coordinate 43,729 of NZ_JAQCZB010000005.1, forward strand.
TGGCAGAAGGTAAATTTAAAGACGAGATTGTTCCGGTCGAAGTGAAGAAGAAAAAAGAAACGATTCTTGTAGATACAGATGAAGGTCCTCGTAAAGGAATCACAAAAGAAGGTCTTGCAAAACTTCGTCCTGCATTTAAGAAAGACGGTATGGTTACAGCAGGTAACGCATCCGGAATCAATGATGGTGCAGCTGCACTTATCGTTATGAGCGAAGAAAAAGCAAAAGAGCTTGGCGTAACACCTATGGCAACATGGATCGGCGGAGAACTCGCAGGATGTGATCCGGCAATCATGGGAATCGGACCGGTTTATTCAACACGTAAGGTTATGAAGAAGCTGGGAATGGAGATCGGAGATTTTGATCTGATCGAAGCAAACGAAGCATTTGCAGCACAGTCAGTAGCAGTTGGAAAGGATCTTGGATTTGATCTTAGCAAACTGAATGTGAACGGTGGAGCCATTGCTCTCGGACATCCGGTTGGCTGCTCAGGTGCGAGAATCCTTGTAAGCTTGTTGTATGAGATGCAGAAAGAAGATGTACATACAGGACTTGCAACACTTTGTGTTGGTGGCGGAATGGGATGCTCTGCTGTAGTTAAAAGAGATTAGGGATAGAAAAAAAAGGGTGGATGCTTTTTAAGTGTCTGCCTTTTTTGAATGATTTAGGTTGTGTTGACAAATTGGGCAAAAGATAATGCGTCTATTCTAGTTGTGCAAACCATTCCGATGAACCCCCTAAAGCGAAAATCGTGTTCAGCAGAGGCTTCCACGATTTTTGGGTTTCATCTCCATTGCACAAAAGACGAATAGACGCAATATCTTTTGCCCAATTTGTCCCTCGAAGCTATTGACATTATTAAATAAAAGCGTAGTAACTAAAAAAGTCTGGCGAGGTGTGCCAGACTTTTTTCTACGATGAGATATATGCGTTTTGCATGTTTTAGGGCTTTGAAAAACATTAATATACCAGAGGTTTTTCTTCGCCGTTTAATACACGGAGAGCGCCTTGGGCGAGAGCGAGGAGTTCGTCTTCTCCTGGGTAGACGGTGATTGGGGCGATGAATCCGACTTTTTCCTTGATCTCGGATGTTACATAATCGCTGTATGCGATACCGCCGGTGAGAAGGATCTGGTCTACTTTGCCGTTAAGTACGGCTGCCATGGCGCCGACTTCTTTGGCAACCTGGTAAGTGAATGCGTGGAATACACCGGCTGCTTCTTCGTCACCCTTTTCAAAGGCACGTTCTGCAACGTCGCGCATGTTGTTGGTTCCAAGGTATCCGTTGAGACCGCCTTTCCCGTTGATCTTTTTATATACTTCATCCTGTGTGTACTGACCGGAGAAACACATTTTTACGAGTGCGCCTGCCGGTACACCGCCGGAACGTTCCGGTGAGAAAGGTCCGTCTCCGTCAAGCGTGTTGTTGACATCGACAACTTTGCCATTTTTATGAGCACCGACAGATACACCGCCGCCCATATGTACAACGACCAGGTTCAGGGAGTCATAAGATACACTCTGTTCTTTGGCGTAGCGTTTGGCAACTGCTTTCTGGTTCAGTGCGTGGAAGATACTGATACGCGGAAGTTCCGGGATTCCGGAATATCTTGCAACAGGTTCCATCTCATCGACAACAACCGGGTCAACAATGTAAGAAGGAACTCCGATCTCATCACCGATTTCGCGGGCAAGGATGCCTCCAAGGTTCGATGCATGCTGTCCTTGCACACCTGCTTTTAAGTCAGCAAGAAGTGCGTCAGATACTGGATAGGTTCCACCTGGGATCGGTTTTAAAAGTCCGCCTCGTCCTACTACAACATTCAGAGATTTGATGTCGAAGCTGTTCTTTGCGAGAATATCTACGATCAGTTCTTTACGGAAATCTTTCTGGTCAACGATGGTTGCATATTTTGCAATCTCTTCGGTGGAATGACGGAGTGTTTCTTCGAATAACAAAGTTTCGTCTTCGTACACACCGATCTTGGTAGAAGTAGATCCCGGGTTGATTACTAAAATTTTATAGCTCATAAAAAGATCCTCCTTAGTCTGTGATCGATCCTGCGATTACGGTCGCAAGAGCGATAGAATTCAGTTTTGTCTGGAAATCATCAGAACGTGATGTAAGTACAACCGGAGCGCTTGTTCCGACAAGTACGTTACCGATCTTGACCTTTGCAGTGCGGACAAGAATCTTATATGTGATATTTCCTGCATCGATATTCGGGAAGAGGAGAATATCAGCATGTCCGGCTACTGGATTAGTCACACCTTTGTGAACAGCTGCTTCCGGATCGATCGCAAGATCCATGGAAAGTGGTCCGTAGATCTGGCATCCTTTGAAATCGCCACTCTCGTACATCTTGGTGAGATTATCGGCATCGACTGTTGGCTGCATCTTTGGATTCACTGTTTCAACTGCACACAGAGGAGCAACCTTCGGGCATTCGATGCCACATGCATGTGCGACTTCTACTGCATTGTTGATGATATTGACTTTATCTGCAAGGGTTGGATATGTATTGAAAGCTACGTCTGTGAAGAACAGAAGACGGTTAATGCCTTCAATCTCAAATACGCATACATGAGACAGCATCTTTCCGGTACGAAGTCCGACTTCTTTATTCAATACGCTCTTTAAGAATGTCTTTGTTTCAAGCAATCCTTTTAAAAGGATATCAGCTTTGCCGTTGTGTACAAGCTCAACAGCCTTTAATGCAGCTGCTTCGGTATCAGGCTCATTGATGATTTCGAAATCTGTCAGATCCATATCAATAGAAGCGGCAATCTCGCGGATCTTGGCTTCATCACCGACAAGGATGGCTGTTGCGATATTTTGCTCTTTTGCAGCTTTGACAGCCTGCAGTACCGGCTCATCCTGTGCGTTGGAAACAGAGACTTTCTTTAAGGTTTTTTGATTTGCTTTTGAGATTAATTCTTCAAAACTTTTGCTCATTTTCACACCTTCTCATTCATAATTTAATTATAGTATTCTGGTTGAATAATTTTTAACAATCTTAAGTGTAGCACCATATCTGGGAAAGGTCAATATAAAAGTGGTGTGTTGGAAATGACGAATAATGCAGATGTATTGTGAAAAAATGTTGGTGAAAATGTTAAAAGAAAATTAAATGATAAAAAATGATTGATAAATATTTGACAGAACGGGAAATGGGTAGTATATTAAAAAAAGAGGACAAAAAAGTCCCTTGCGAAAATCTTAAAAACGGAAAGTAAAACAGTATATATCTAATAAGAAGTGATACTTACCATTAAGATGTAAAAGGAGGAAAAAGTGATGGCAAAGAAAATCGTGTTAGCAGGTGCGTGTCGTACAGCAATCGGAAGTATGGGTGGAGCTCTTTCTACAACTCCGGCACCGGAATTAGGATCTATCGTTATCAAAGAAGCTTTAAATAGAGCAGGTGTTGCTCCGGAACAGGTTGATCATGTATATATGGGTTGTGTAATCCAGGCAGGTCTTGGACAGAACGTTGCACGTCAGGCTTCTTTAAAAGCAGGTCTTCCGGTCGAGACACCGGCAGTTACGGTTAACGTTGTTTGCGGATCCGGACTTAACTGTGTGAACATGGCTGCACAGATGATCCAGGCAGGAGATGCTGATATCGTTGTAGCAGGCGGTATGGAAAATATGTCTATGGCTCCATATGCACTGAAAAACGCACGTTATGGATACAGAATGGGTAATGCACCGATGATCGATACAATGGTAAATGACGCACTTTGGGATGCATTCAATGACTATCACATGGGAATCACTGCTGAGAATGTAGCAGAACAGTGGGGACTCACAAGAGAACAGCTTGATGAATTTGCAGCAGCAAGCCAGCAGAAAGCCTGCGCAGCAATCAAAGCAGGAAAATTCAAAGATGAGATTGTTCCTGTAGAAGTGAAGAAGAAAAAAGAAACCATCGTAGTTGATACAGATGAAGGACCGCGTCCGGGAACAACAGCAGAAGGAATCGCAAGACTTCGTCCGGCATTCAAAAAAGATGGTATTGTAACAGCAGCAAATGCTTCCAGCATCAATGACGGAGCAGCAGCAATCGTTGTTATGAGTGAAGAAAAAGCAAAAGAGCTCGGCGTTACACCGATGGCAACATGGGTAGCAGGAGCACTCGGCGGAGTAGATCCATCTATCATGGGTGTTGGACCGGTTGCAGCTACGAATAAAGTAATGGCTAAGACAGGGCTTTCTGTAGATGATATGGATCTGATCGAAGCAAACGAAGCTTTCGCAGCACAGTCACTTGCAGTAGCACATGATCTGAAATTCGACATGGATAAAGTAAATGTAAACGGTGGAGCAATTGCTCTCGGACATCCAGTAGGAGCTTCAGGATGCCGTATCCTTGTTACACTTCTTCATGAGATGCAGAAACGTGATGCAAAGAAAGGTCTTGCAACACTTTGTATCGGTGGCGGAATGGGATGCGCTACAATCGTAGAACGTGATTAATAAACCAGATCAAAAGGAGATGTTGATGATGGAATTTATTACATATGAAGTAGAAGGACAGGTTGGAATTATTACCATTAACCGTCCAAAGGCACTGAACGCACTGAATAGTGCAGTTCTTGATGAACTTGATGCAACGATCGACGGTGTTGATCTTGATGCAGTCAGATGCCTGATCCTTACAGGAGCAGGAGAAAAATCTTTTGTAGCCGGTGCAGATATCGCTGAGATGAGTACTCTTACAAAAGAAGAGGGAGAAGCTTTTGGAAAGAAAGGAAATGATATTTTCCGTAAGATCGAAACACTTCCGATTCCGGTAATCGCAGCAGTTAATGGATTCGCTCTTGGTGGCGGATGTGAAATCTCCATGAGCTGTGATATCCGTATCTGTTCAGACAATGCAGTATTCGGACAGCCGGAGGTTGGCCTTGGAATTACACCTGGATTTGGTGGAACACAGAGACTTGCAAGACTTGTCGGACCTGGTATGGCAAAGCAGATGATCTACACTGCAAGAAATATCAAAGCTGACGAAGCTTACAGAATCGGTCTTGTAAATGCCGTATATCCGCAGGAAGAACTGATGCCGGCAGCAAAGAAGATGGCAGCAGGCATTGCAAAGAATGCACCGATCGCAGTAAGACACTGCAAACAGGCAATCAATGAAGGTCTTGAAAAGGGAATGGATGAGGCAATCGTAGTAGAAGAAAAACTCTTCGGCGGATGCTTTGAATCCTACGACCAGAAAGAAGGAATGGCAGCATTCCTTGAAAAGAGAAAAGTAGAAGCTTTCCTTAATAAATAAGTTCGTTTAATAAAGGGGAGAATTAACTCTCCCCTGGAAAATTAAATTTATAAAATGGAGGTAATTTCAATGAAAGTAGGAATTATTGGCGCAGGAACAATGGGACAGGGCATTGCAAAGGCATTTGCTCAGGTAGATGGATATGAAGTAGCACTCTGTGACATCAAACAGGAATGGGCAGAAGGCGGAAAAGCTAAAATCGCTAAAGGCTATGACAGACTTGTTCAGAAAGGAAAATTAACTCAGGAAGCAGTTGATGCAATTCTTGCAAAAATTACTCCGGGACTCAAAGAAGATCTCTGCGCAGATTGTGATCTGATCGTAGAAGCAGCATTTGAGAACATGGAAGTTAAGAAAACTACATTCAGTGAACTTGATAAGATCGCAAAACCTGAATGCATTTTTGCATCAAATACCTCCAGCCTTTCTATCACAGAAATCGGCAACGGACTTACCCGTCCAATGATCGGTATGCATTTCTTCAACCCGGCAGACCGTATGAAATTAGTAGAAGTGATCGCAGGCGTAAATACACCGGCTGAAACTGTAGATGCAATCAAGAAGATCGCAGAAGAAATCGGAAAGACACCTGTACAGGTTAATGAAGCAGCAGGTTTCGTAGTAAACCGTATCCTTGTTCCGATGATCAATGAAGCAGCTTTCATCAAGATGGAAGGTGTATCTGATATCGCAGGAATCGATGCAGCAATGAAGCTTGGTGCAAACCATCCAATGGGACCTCTGGAGCTTGGTGATTTCATTGGACTTGATATCTGCCTTGCTATCATGGATGTACTTTATGCAGAAACAGGCGACAGCAAATATCGTGCATGCCCGCTGCTTCGTAAGATGGTCCGTGGTGGAAACCTTGGAGTTAAGAGCGGAAAAGGATTCTATGTATACAATGCAGACCGCACAAAAACTCCGGTTGATGCACAGTAATGGATGTTCTAAATAAAGACATGGAGGAAGAATAAATGGATTTCGGATTAGATAAGAAACACGAAATGGCGAGAACTCTGTTTAAAGAATTCGCAGAAAACGAAGTAAAACCACTTGCACAGGAAGTGGACGAGACAGAAGTTTTCCCAAGAGCAACAGTTGAAAAAATGGCGAAATATGGATTTCTTGGTATTCCGGTACCGAAGGAATACGAGGGACAGGGATGCGATCCACTGACATACGTAATGTGTGTAGAAGAACTTGCAAAGGTTTGTGCCACAACATCTGTAATCGTATCTGCGCATACCTCTCTTTGTATAGACCCGATCCTGACATACGGAACACCGGAGCAGAAAGCAAAATACGTTCCGGATCTTGCATCAGGAAGAAAGCTTGGAGCTTTCGGTCTTACAGAACCTGGGGCAGGTACAGATGCACAGGGACAGCAGACTAAGGCTGTTCTTGACGGAGATGAATGGGTATTAAACGGATCAAAATGTTTTATCACAAACGGTAAAGAAGCAGATGTTTACATCATTATCGCCGTAACAGGTATTGTTGAAAAACGTGGCAGAAAGATGAAAGAGATTTCTGCATTCATCGTAGAGAAAGACACTCCGGGATTCACATTCGGAACCAAAGAGAAGAAGATGGGTATCCGTGGATCTTCAACATACGAGCTTATTTTTGAAGACTGCCGTATTCCAAAAGAAAATCTCCTTGGAGCACAGGGCAAGGGCTTCGGTATCGCCATGCATACTCTGGATGGCGGACGTATCGGTATTGCCGCTCAGGCACTTGGAATCGCTGAAGGTGCACTTGACAGAACAATCGCATATGTAAAAGAAAGAAAACAGTTCGGACGCACGATTGGCCAGTTCCAGAATACACAGTTCCAGCTTGCAGATATGGCTACAAAGGTAGAGGCTGCAAAGATGATGGTATACAAAGCTGCCATGGCAAAAGCTACAAAGAAAGTTTACTCTGTCGAAGCTGCACAGGCTAAGCTTTATGCAGCAGAAGTAGCGATGGAAGTTACCACAAAGGCTGTTCAGTTACATGGTGGATACGGATACATCAGAGAATATGATGTAGAACGTATGATGCGTGACGCAAAGATTACAGAAATCTACGAAGGAACTTCAGAAGTTCAGCGTATGGTTATTTCTGGAAACTTATTGAAATAGGAGGTACGAATCGTGAAGATAGTTGTTTGTATAAAACAGGTACCGGATACAAAAGGCGGAGTTCAGTTTAATCCGGACGGTACACTTAACAGAGCTGCAATGCTTGCAATTATGAACCCGGATGACAAAGCAGGTCTTGAGGCCGCACTTAGATTAAAAGACCAGTATGGAGCAGAAGTAACTGTACTTACAATGGGACTTCCAAAAGCAGCCGATGTGCTTCGTGAAGCACTTGCAATGGGAGCTGATAAGGCAATTCTTGTAACAGACAGAGTACTTGGAGGAGCTGATACATGGGCTACATCAAGCACCATCGCAGCAGCACTCCGTAAACTTGATTATGACCTGATCATCACAGGACGTCAGGCAATCGATGGTGATACAGCACAGGTTGGACCGCAGATTTCCGAACATCTGGACATCCCGGTAATCTCTTATGCACAGGATATCAAAGTAGAAGGCGACAGCGTGATCGTACAGCGTCAGTTCGAAGACAGATATCATGTACTGAAAGCAAAAATGCCTTGCCTTATCACTGCACTTTCAGAATTAAATGAACCACGTTATATGACACCAGGCGGAATCTTCGATGCTTGTGATGCTGAGATCACAACATGGGGAAGAGCAGATCTTACTACCCTGGATGATGCAAATATCGGTCTTGCAGGATCACCTACAAAGATTGCGAAAGCATCTGACAAAGTAAGAAAAGGGGCAGGAGAAAAAGTTACTCTTGATCCGGAAGAAGCAGTATCTTACCTGATGGGAAAATTAACAGAGAAACATATCATTTAATAAGAAGGAAAAGTGGTGAATATCATGAACTTAGAAGAATATAAGGGAGTATATGTCTTTGCTGAACAGGTAGACAACAAACTGAGCGGAATCGCATTTGAACTTCTTGGAAAAGCAAAAGATCTTGCAGCAGACTTAAATGCAGAAGTAGCAGCCGTTCTGATCGGTTCTGACGTAAAAAGACTTGCAGATGAGCTTGCAGCATACGGAGCAGATAAAGTAATCGTAGTAGACGATCCGGAACTGAAAGAGTACAGAACAGAGCCATACGCACACGCACTGGCATCGGTAATTGAAAAATACAAACCGGAGATCATGCTGGTTGGTGCAACAGCAATCGGCCGTGACCTTGGACCTAGAGTATCCGCAAGAGTAAAGACAGGTCTTACAGCAGACTGTACACAGCTTGAGATCGGTGATTTCCCGATCAATCCGGTAGCTGGAAAAGAACAGAAACATAATCAGCTTCTTATGACTCGTCCGGCATTTGGCGGAAATACAATTGCTACCATCGCCTGCCCGGATAATCGTCCGCAGATGGCAACCGTTCGTCCTGGTGTTATGCAGAAGATCGCTAAGATCGAAGGTGCAAAGGCAAATGTAGAAGAGTTTAATCCAGGATTTACACCGGATAATAAATATGTTGAGATCATGGAAGTTGTCAAATCTGTATCTGAGACGGTTGATATCATGGATGCCAAGATTCTTGTATCCGGTGGACGTGGAGTCGGAAGTGCAGAAAACTTCAAGATCCTGGAAGATCTTGCAGAAGCACTCGGCGGAGAAGTAAGCTGCTCACGTGCAGTTGTAGATAATGGTTGGAAACCAAAAGATCTTCAGGTAGGACAGACAGGAAAGACAGTTCGTCCTCAGGTATATTTTGCAATCGGTATTTCCGGAGCGATCCAGCATGTAGCAGGTATGGAAGAATCTGATCTGATCATTGCAATCAACAAAGATGAGACAGCTCCGATCTTTGATGTAGCTGACTATGGTATCGTTGGAGATCTGAATAAGATCGTACCAGAACTTACCAAACAGATCAAAGAAGCAGTTGCTGCTAAAAAATAAAGAATAGCTGGTAAAACAAAGATGGTGTCGCAAAGAAGCGGCACCATTTTTTTGTATACAAATCGAATAGAAGTTGACCTGCTCTATTTTCGTGCGGAAAGCTTGTGCGTCTGGGGGATATTATGGTATACTTTATAAGATATAGACTTTGTAGTTATAGCTTAAGTAGGAGTGTGAATAAATGGCACAAAGAATTAAAAGCAGACGAAGGAAGGCTGTAAAAAAGCAGGCGGTTCATTATTTTGATTACAGTCTTCTGGCGATTATTATATTTCTGATGTGTTTTGGACTGGTAATGCTATACAGTATCAGTTCCTATGAAGCACGAACGGAATACGGAGATGGGATGTACTTCCTGAAAAGGCAGGGCCTCATCGGACTTGGAAGTATTGTTGTGATGATGTGGGTTTCTCGCCTGGATTATCATATGTTTTCCAAATATGCAGCAATGAGCTACTGGGGATCCATGCTTCTTCTTGCACTTGTTAAATTTACACCACTTGGTATTGAGGTAAATGGTGCACGAAGATGGTTCCGGCTTCCGGCTAACCAGTCATTCCAGCCGGCAGAGATTATGAAGATCGCTGTGATCATATTTATCCCATACCTGATCTGCAGAATGGGGAATAAAGTACACACCCTGAAAGGATCGCTGGGAGTTGTGGAGTGGGGAGGTTTGGCAGCACTGGGAGTTTATGTGCTGACTGATAATCTAAGCTCTGCGATCATTGTAATGGGAATTTCCTGCTGTATCCTTTTTGTCGTACATAAGAAGCAGAAGATTTTTCTGTGGATTGCAGGCGGCGGGCTGGCTGTTTTTGTGGCGGGATCATATATCCTCGGAAGACTTCTTGAGAACAGCACCAGCTTCCGACTCAGACGTATCATTGCCTGGCTGAACCCGGAAAAATATGCGTCAACGATTTCTTTCCAGACGGTACAGGGACTATATGCGATCGGATCAGGTGGCTTTTTCGGGAAAGGACTGGGAAATGGTGTGCAAAAGACGGTAATACCGGAAGTGCAGAACGACATGATCCTGTCAGCAATCTGTGAAGAGCTTGGGGTATTTGGAGCGATCATTATCCTGGTTTTGTTCGGTCTTTTGATCTACAGACTGCTTTTTATTGCACAGAACGCACCTGATCTGTATGGAGCACTGATCATGACAGGGATTATGTCACATATCGCGATCCAGGTAATTCTCAATGTTATGGTAGTTACGAACATGATGCCGAATACCGGAATTACATTGCCTTTTATCAGTTATGGTGGTACATCCATCCTGTTCCTGATGATAGAGATGGGAATGGCACTTGGAATTTCCAGAAGAATTAAACTGGAAGGGTAAAAAAAGCTTTTTTTTCAAAGAAAAGTGTGATATGATGTTATAAGTGGTAATGAAAACCACGTATAATGGATGCAAATGACACGTTTCGGAGGTTTGGATTATGAGTTATAAAGTGATTGTGGACAGCTGTGGAGAATTGACAGCAGAGATGAAAGCTTCAGGTCGGTTTGAGACAGCATCACTGGGACTGGAGGTTGGAGATTGTCATATAATTGATGATGAATCTTTCAATCAGGCTGAATTTTTGAAGAACGTAGCTGAATGCCCGACATGTCCAAAGTCAAGTTGTCCGTCTCCGGAGACATTTATGGAAGGATATCACTGTGATGCGGAGCATGTATATGCTGTTACGTTGTCTTCTGAACTGAGCGGTTCTTATAACAGTGCCGTACTGGGCAAGAATTTATATGAAGAAGAATATGGTGAGAAAGATATTTATGTGTTCAACTCAAAATCTGCATCAGTAGGACAGACGCTCATCGGGATGAAGATTGCGCAGTGTGAAGAGCGGGGCATGACATTTAAGGAAGTGGTAGCTGCTGTAGAAGCATATATTGAAGAGCAGCACACATATTTTGTTCTTGAGACGCTTGAGACTCTTCGTAAGAATGGAAGACTTACAGGATTAAAAGCAATTGCGGCAACAGTACTGAATATTAAGCCAGTGATGGGGGCTACTCCGAAGGGAGAGATTTGTCAGTTGGGTCAGGCGCGCGGAATTAAAAAAGCACTTAAGAATATGGTGGATTGTGTGATTGCAGATCTGAAAGATCCGGAGAGCAAGGTACTTGCAATTTCGCATTGTAACTGCCCGCAGAGAGCACAGGATGTGAAGAAGATGTTGGAAGAACGTGTGAAATTAAAAGACATTATCATTCTGGATACCAGAGGTGTCAGTAGCATGTATGCGAATGATGGCGGAGTAATTATTGCAGTATAGCTTGTATCAATCGTAAAAGTGTGATAAAATATACTAGTTAGATGATTGCAAAGGAGACTTGCAGATATGAGTCAGAAAAAAGTAGATTATTATAAACAGGCAAAAGCGAACAGAAAGCGTGAAGAAAAAAAGAAAAACTTGCGAAAAGCTTTTGATTATACGATCCTTGGACTGATTGCACTTGCAATCGTTGTCTGGATTGGATGGTCCGCTTATGATATGTATGAATCAAAGCAGCCAAGAGCAGTAGCAGAAGTTGATTATTCTGCTGTAAGTGATTATATCCAGTCACTTAACACTGCTGAGTAGATGAAAAGAAGAAAGTGGAGAGATGGTTCCATTGTGGAACGGTTTCTCCACTTTTTTTATGCACTGTGTGGGGAATGGAGTATAAAACGCTCCACTTTTCACCACAAAATAAATGAAAAATGGGGAAAAATATGATTTATCGGACTTTTTTCAGAATGGATAAATTCGAAAAAGTGCTTGAAAAGGGCGGAAAAGTGGGGTACAATGGATACAAGTGGTAGAAAGTGGAGCGAAGTGGAGCAAAGTGGCATGGAAAGTGGCAGACCACTTTGAAAGAAGGTGATCCTATGTTGACTGGAGAATTTAATCATAGTATTGATTCAAAAGGCAGGCTGATTATTCCTTCCAAATTACGAGAGAGTCTGGGAGAACATTTCGTAATTACGAAAGGGATGGACGGCTGCTTATTTCTGTATCCGGACAACGAATGGAAAGCCTTTGAAGAGAAGCTTAGAACCTTACCGCTTACAAACAAAAAAGCCAGAGACTTTAAGCGTTTCTTTCTTGGAAGTGCTACGGAAGGAGAACTTGACAAACAAGGGAGAGTTTTGATATCTTCTTCTCTTCGCGCTTATGCAGATCTTGAAAAAGAAGTTGTTCTAGCAGGTGTGCTGGACAAGGTCGAAATCTGGAGTAAAGAGGCGTGGGAAGCGCGTACAGCTGATGTTGAGGAAAATATCGAGGACATTGCAAGTGACATGGAAGATTTGGGACTTAGCATCTAAATAGATCTTTTAATTAGGAGGACACCATGGCATTTAAGCATAAATCAGTATTACTGGATGAGACAATCGAAGGACTGAACATCAAGCCGGACGGTATTTATGTTGATGGCACACTTGGAGGAGGCGGACATGCATACGAAGTATGTCGGCGTTTAAACAACAAGGGGAGTTTTATAGGAATAGACCAGGATGCGGCGGCGATTGAAGCGGCAGGCACCCGATTAAGCGACTTCGGGGAGAGAGTTACAATAATCAGGAGCAATTATTGTGATATGAAGTCGAGGCTCCATGAGAAAGGGATTGACAAGGTCGATGGAATCGTACTCGATCTGGGCGTATCATCTTATCAGTTAGATACGGCAGATCGTGGTTTTTCCTATCGCGTAGATGCGCCTTTGGATATGAGGATGGACACACGCCAGACTTTATCTGCAAAGGAGATTGTCAATGGCTACAGTGAGATGGACCTTTTTCGGATCATTCGCGACTATGGTGAGGACAAATTTGCGAAGAATATAGCAAAACATATTGTTATGGCAAGAGAGAAAGGTCCTATTGAAACAACCGGGCAGCTGGCAGAGATTATCAGACAGTCTATACCGATGAAGTTTCAGAAGATGTCGGGGCATCCGGCAAAAAGAACCTTTCAGGCAATCCGGATTGAATGTAACCGGGAACTGGAGGTGCTCAGGGATTCACTTGACGATATGATTGATATTTTAAATCCGGGAGGAAGGATATGCATCATCACGTTCCATTCCCTGGAGGACAGAATTGTCAAAGGAATTTTTAAAAAGAATGAGAATCCATGCACGTGTCCGAGTACTTTCCCGGTATGTGTGTGTGGAAAAGTTTCCAAAGGAAAAGTCATTACGAAAAAACCGATTCTTCCAAGTGAAGAAGAGATGGAAGTGAACAGTCGTTCTAAGAGTGCGAAGCTGCGTATCTTTGAGCGCGTATAGAATTTGAAAGGGTGGTGCTGTATGGCAAAATACAGTCATAGAATACAGGCAGACAGACGTACAGTAACAAGCCGAGGAATGTACATATACGGAAATACAGTTCGCCAGGCAGAAGTCATGCCACAGCGACAAGAGGAACCAAGAAAAGAACATAAAAAGAAAAAACTGGACAGACAGATTTTGAAAAATCGAAGAAAAGCAATGCGGATGAATCCTGCATATGTGATGTTTCTTTCAATTGCGGCAGTGGCAGCACTTGTAGTCTGTGTATGGTATCTGCAGGTACGTGCAGAGCTTACAAGCCGGACAGAGCATATTACCGAGCTGCAGCAGGAACTGGCAGATGCAAAAGAAGAGAATACAACTAGATATAACGTAGTAATGGATTCTGTGAATCTGGAAGAAGTAAGAGACCGTGCAATCAATGATCTGGGTATGGGATATGCGACTTCGGATCAGATTATTGAATATCAGAACCCGGTTAATGATTATGTAAAACAGTACGAAAGTATTCCGAAAAGCGGAGTGCTTGGACAGACAACAGATAAATAGGTTTATGAACAAAGGTGAATAACATGTCAAAAAGAAGAAAAAGAAAGCCTTCCGTTCTGAGGCATAAATTCACGGTTGGAATGCAGAAAAAGCTGGTAATGCTCTTTATAGCGATATTACTGGCTTTTGTTATTCTTGTCGGAAGAATTACCTATATCAATGCCTCGTCAGGAGAAGATTATACCAAGACAGTACTGGATCAGCAGCAGTATATGAGTCGGTCGATTCCGTTCAAGCGTGGAGATATTGTAGACACAAACGGCACAAAGCTTGCGACAAGTGAGCGTGTATACAATGTGATTCTGGATGCAAAGGTCTTACTTTCAGACGAGACAAAAAAAGCTGAAAACATAGCAGCTACGAAAAAAGCGCTGAAAAGTTATTTTCAGATCAAGGCATCGGCAGTGGATGCAATTATCGCGGACAGTCCGGACAGTCGGTACAATATTCTGAAAAAAGGAATTTCCTACGATGATGCGAAGGCATTTGAAGCGGCTGAGAAGAAAAATTCCAAGATCAAAGGAATCTGGCTGGAAGAGGATTATGTCAGAAAATATCCATATAATACACTTGCCTGCGATGTCCTGGGATTCAGCGTATCGGGGAATGTGGGAGCAAGCGGACTGGAAGCATCCTATAATTCAACGTTGAATGGAACGGATGGACGCAGATATGGTTATCAGAATGAAGACTCGGCAATTGAAAACACGGTGAAAGAGCCGATAAATGGAAATACGATTGTAACAACGATTGATGCGAACCTGCAGTCTATCGTGGAAAAACATCTGGAAGAGTTTAACCAGGCGCACACAGATGAAGCGCAGGAGGGGATGGGATTTAAAAACGGAGCTGTGATCATGATGAACCCGAATACCGGAGAAGTTCTGGCAATGGCTTCCTCACCTACCTATGATCTGAATAATCCGAGAGATCTATCCAAGTATTATACAGAGGAAGAAATAACCGGAATGAGCAGTGACGATAAGATCGATGCTCTGAATGAACTCTGGAGAAACTTCTGCGTGAGCGATACTTTTGAGCCGGGATCTACGATCAAACCATTTACGGTTGCAACAGGTCTGGAGATTGGTGCACTGAAAGGCGATGAAACCTATTACTGCGGTGGTTCCCTTCAGATCGATGAATGGGAGATTAAATGTATCTCTTATGATAATGGTGGACACGGGCAGCAGAATCTGACACAGGTTATGGAAAATTCATGTAACGTTGCCCTGATGCAGATTGGTCTGGCAATCGGACCGGAAGAATTCTGTAAGTACCAGAGTATTTTTGGATTCGGTCAGTATACGGGAATTGATCTTCCGGGTGAGGCGGTTGGTATTTTGCAGTCACCGGATGGAATGATCAAAACGGATCTTGCAACCAACTCTTTCGGACAGAATTTTAACGTAACTATGCTTCAACTTGCGACAGGATTCTGTTCTCTGATCAATGGTGGCGATTATTATGAACCGCATCTTGTAAAAGCCATTCAGGATGAGAACGGAAATGTGATCCAGACTATTGATCCGGTGTTGGAGAAGAAGACAATTTCTAAAGAAACTTCTGATAAACTGAAAAGTTATATGTACAGTGTTGTTCAGAACGGTAGTGGTAGATATGCACAGGTAGAAGGTTATGATATCGGTGGTAAGACCGGTACAGCGGAAAAATTGCCCCGTGGAGAGAATAAGAACGTGGTATCCTTTATCGGATATGCACCGCAGGAGAATCCGGAAATTATGATTTATGTAGTCATCGATGAACCGAATGCTCCGGATCAGTCAGCGACCAGCAGCCTGATCTCGCAGCTCGCTTCTGATATTATGGCAGAAGCATTTCCGTATTTGAATATTACAAAGGCTCCGGCTGAGTAATTTGGGTATAACCCCGGAAGACAGATCATACTGTAATAGTAAGAATCTGTTTTTCGGGGTTTTTATGCGGAATAAGACTTATAATAAAAAGAAAATGCTGGTAGTATTTTTAAGCGCGCTTCTGATGATTTTTTTTCTGATCGCAAGACTGGTGTATTTGATGATATTTGATGCTGCGTATTATCAACAGAAAGCAAAAACGCTGCACGAAAGAGAGAGGGAGATCAAGGCGGCAAGGGGAGAGATCATTGACAGAAATGGCAAAGTCCTTGCGACCAATAAAGCGGTGTGTACCATATCTGTTATCCATAGTCAGATAACAGATCCGGAGAGAGTGATCCAGGTTCTTGCCGATGAGCTTGGAATAGAGAAAGAAATGATTCGGAAAAGAATCGAAAAAGTTTCTTCCAGGGAAAAAATAAAGACAAATGTGGAGAAAGAGACCGGGGACCGGATTCGTGCATATGAACTGGACGGGGTGAAGGTAGATGAGGATTTTAAACGGTACTATCCGTATGGCAATCTGGCTTCAAAGGTTCTTGGATTTACCGGTGGAGACAATCAGGGAATCATTGGACTGGAAGTAAAATATGAAAATTATCTGAAAGGTGTGAACGGAATGATTCTGACAACAACTGATGCCAGAGGGATTGAGCTTGCGGATACGCTGGAAGACAGAGTAGAACCGGTTTCCGGAGACACTCTGCAGGTAAGCCTGGACTATAATATCCAGGAATATGCACAGCAGGCTGCGGACAAAGTAATGGAAGAAAAACAGGCAGATGCAGTTGTGATTTTGATCCTGAATCCAAAAACAGGGGAAATCTATGCCTGCGTCAATGCTCCAGAGTTTGATCTGAATGCCCCGTTTACATTACCAGAGGGAACAGATGCCGCTTTGAATGATGAAGAAAAACAGGCAATGCTGAATCAGATGTGGCGGAACAGGAGTATCAATGATACTTATGAACCAGGATCGATCTTTAAGGTATTTACTGCTTCGGCGGCGTTGGAAGAGGGAGTGGTCAAAGAAGAAGATACTTTTTACTGTCCTGGATACAAGCTTGTGGAAGACCGCCGGATCCGGTGTGCGAGGACGACTGGACATGGATCCGAGACGTTTGTACAGGGGGTGCAGAATTCCTGTAATCCGGTTTTTATTGAAGTAGGGATGCGGCTTGGAACAGAGAATTTTTATAAATATTTTGAAAAATTCGGATTGATGGGGAAGACAGGTGTAGATCTTCCGGGAGAGGCTGCAACGATCATGCACAAGAAGGAAAATGTAGGGCAGGTAGAGCTGGCAACGATGTCGTTTGGACAGTCTTTTCAGGTGACACCGATGCAGATGGCAACAACAGTATGTTCTCTGGTGAATGGGGGAAAAAGGATCACTCCTCATTTTGGCGTCGCCGTTTATGATGCGGAAAGTGGAGAGAAAGAAGAAACGATTTCTTATGGAAAAAGAAAACGGATTCTTTCTAAAGAAACGTCAGAAAAGATGAGAAAGATACTGGAAACGGTTGTGTCCGAGGGAGGAGGAAAAAAAGCACAGATCGAAGGATACCGGATCGGAGGAAAGACAGCGACCAGCCAGACGCTGCCAAGAAGTGCGAACCGTTATATAGGATCTTTTATCGGATTTGCACCTGCAGATGATCCGCAGGTAGCAGCAATGGCAATTATTTACAACCCACAGGGTATCTATTATGGCGGGACGATAGCAGCTCCGGTTGTGCGCGATATTTTCGACAATATTCTTCCCTATCTTGGAATCGAACGGGAAGAAAACCCGTGAAGCAGTTGAAAAAACAGGGCAGATACATTATACTAAAGCGTAGAATCTGTGCCTTTAAGGTAAGGGCTGATTTTGAAAACAAAAGAAAGACAGAGGTGTATTATGGATTTTACAATGGTCATACCGGTGCTGATCGCGTTTGTTCTCAGTGTGGCAGCAGGACCGGTGGTAATTCCTGTTTTAAGAAGACTCAAGATGGATCAGACAGAGAGAGAAGACGGGGTGAAGTCGCATCTTAAAAAAGCCGGAACGCCGACGATGGGAGGCGTGATGATCTTGTTTGCGATTGCGGTCACTTCGCTGATCTATGTAAGAGAGTATCCGAAGGTGATTCCGGTACTTTTTGTAACGATTGGATTCGGACTGGTCGGGTTCCTGGATGATTATCTGAAAGTTGTTCTTCACAGATCAGATGGACTGATGCCGATGCAGAAGATGGCACTCCAGATCGTGATTACAGCGATTTTTGCATTTTACATCGTGAAAGTGGCAAAGATACCGCTTACCATGCTGATACCGTTTTCAGGTGGGAAATATCTGAACATCGGCTGGTTTGCCATTCCGGTACTTTTTATTGCAGTGATCGGTACCGTCAATGGTGTGAATTTTACAGATGGACTGGACGGGCTTGCATCCAGTGTAACAGTTCTTGTGGCAACCTTCTTTACAGTTGTTGCGATCGGAACAAAGAGTGGGATCGAACCGATTACCTGTGCAGTGGTAGGTGCGCTGCTGGGATTCTTATTATTCAACGTTTATCCGGCAAGCGTATTTATGGGCGACACCGGATCACTGGCTCTTGGGGGATTTGTTGCTTCGACAGCATACATGCTCCAGATGCCATTATTCATTATCATCGTAGGATTGATCTATCTGGTAGAAGTTTTATCAGTTATGATCCAGGTAACATATTTTAAGAAAACAGGCGGAAAGCGTTTCTTTAAAATGGCGCCGATCCACCATCATTTTGAGCTGTGTGGATGGAGCGAGACACGGGTGGTTGCAGTATTTTCAATTGTAACTGCAATTCTGTGCCTGGTTGCACTGCTGGCATTATAGGAGGCTTACAAAAATGGATTTACAAGGAAAGAAAGTGTTGGTATTCGGTGCGGGGATCAGTGGGATCGGATCCTGCGGATTACTGGAAAAAGAAGGGGCAGAGGTAATTCTGTATGATGGAAATGATAAAAAAGATGCCGAGGCAATGAAAGCACAGCTTGGTGAGGGAAGCAAAGTCCGCGTTGTTCTCGGAGCTTTTCCAGAAGAGGAGATGGGAAGTCTTGATCTGGTTGTAATGAGTCCGGGGGTGCCGACTGATCTGCCGGTTGTTCTGGCTATGAAAGAAAAAGGAATTCCTGTCTGGGGCGAGATTGAGCTTGCCTATGTATGCGGAAAAGGAGATGTGCTTGGAATTACCGGAACCAATGGGAAAACGACAACAACCTCTCTTTTAGGCGAGATTATGAAAAATGCCCGTGACAGCGTTTTTGTTGTGGGAAATATCGGTACACCATATACGAATGCCGCAGCAGATACCAGAGAAGATTCTGTGATCGTGGCAGAACTCTCAAGCTTTCAGCTGGAGAGTATTCATACCTTCCATCCAAAGGTAAGTGCAGTTCTTAATATCACACCGGATCATCTGAACCGCCATCATACGATGGAAGCATATATTCGTGCAAAGATGAATATTGCGAAGAATCAGACACCAGAAGATATCTGTGTTCTCAATTATGAAGATGAAGAGACAAGAAAGATGGCAGATGAATTTCAGGCAAGTGTTCTATTTTTCAGCAGTAAGCATAAACTGGAACAGGGCATTTATCTTGACGGAGAAGACATTGTATACAAACCGGAAAAGGAGAAAGAAGGAACGGTCATCTGCAAGACCGGCGAATTACAGATCCTTGGCGTCCACAATTATGAGAATGTTATGGCAGCGGTTGCAATGGCAGCAGCTTACGGTGTAGATCTGGATGTGATCCGTAAGTCTGTACTTGCATTTAAGGGGGTTGAGCATCGTATTGAATATGTGGCAGAGAAGAACGGGGTTGTCTATTACAATGACTCTAAAGGAACGAATCCGGATGCGGCGATCAAGGGAATCCAGGCAATGAACCGCCCGACGATCCTGATCGGTGGTGGATATGATAAACAGTCCGATTTCCATGAATGGATCCAGAGCTTTGATGGAAAAGTCCGCTATCTGGTACTGATCGGTGCTACAAAAGAGCAGATTCAGAAAGAAGCAGCAGAGTGCGGATTTCATGACTGTATTTTAAAAGATACTTTCGAAGAAGCACTCGATACCTGTGTGGAGCTTGCAAGACCCGGAGATGCAGTTCTGCTGTCACCGGCATGTGCAAGCTGGGGAATGTTCCCGAACTATGAAGTGCGTGGGGAAGAATTCAAAAAATACGTGAATGCATTATAAAAGAAATAAAATAATTTCATATAATCTGTATCAAAGGGCGTGAAACAAAGTGGAGGAAAAAGGGAAAAAGGGGCGTATGGATTACACGCTTCTGTTGATTGTTGTTCTCCTGGTTGTGATCGGACTGGTGATCTTATACAGTACCAGTGCATATAACGGGCAGGTGAAATTTCATGATTCCTTTTACTATCTGAAAAAGCAGGCGTTTGCGACGGTGCTTGGAATTGTACTGATGCTGTTCGTGGCAGGGATGGATTACCACATCTGGCAGAGACTGGCAGTATTTGGTTATCTGGCAGCAGTTGCACTTTCGGTTGCGGTCATGTTGTTTGGCAGAGAAATTAACGGGTCCAAAAGATGGTTAGCTTTGGGCCCGTTTTCTTTTCAGCCATCAGAATTTGCGAAAGTTGCACTGATTCTTTTTCTGGCGGATCTTGTGACGAAGAACGTAAAAACAATCGGAAAAATGTGGACACTTTGCAGGATCATGTTCTGGATCCTTCCAATTGTGGGACTTGTGGGAGCGAGTAATTTAAGCACGGCGATCATTATTCTGGGAATCGGTGTGATCCTGATCTTTGTAGCAAGCCCGAAGTATGCGCAATTTGCCTTGATGGGAATCGCAGGCGCCTGCTTTATGGGGATTTTTCTTGCCCTTGAAAGCTATCGGCTGGAACGGCTTGCTATCTGGAGAAATCCGGAAAAATATGAAAAGGGTTATCAGACCCTGCAGGGGCTTTACGCGATTGGATCCGGAGGAGTATTCGGAGTCGGGATCGGAAACAGTGTACAGAAGCTGGGATTTGTACCTGAGGCACAGAATGATATGATCTTTTCAATTATTTGTGAAGAGCTTGGACTCGCAGGTGCTGGGATTATCGTTTTTCTGTTTCTGCTTCTGATCTGGCGCTTTTTCCTGATCGCATCCGGAAGCAGGGATCTTTTTGGGGCGCTGATCGCGACCGGAGCGATGGCACATATGATGATTCAGGTTATTTTAAATATTGCAGTTGTGACGAACACAATTCCGAATACGGGGATTACACTTCCTTTCATCAGTTATGGAGGAACATCGGTGATGTTTCTTTTAATTGAAATGGGACTTGTGCTAAGTGTGTCACAAGTGGTAGACTAAACAGGAGATATACAAAAGACGGAAGGAGGAAGATGCCTGATGGGATGATACAGAAAGAAAGGAAAAAGAGAATCATAAAGCAAGCTGCCATGAAAGCCATTCTGGTCATTATTTTGGTTTGCATAGCTATGATTACGTTTCTTTTACTCTTTCAAGTGCGGAAAATCGAAGTATCAGGAAATCAGTATCTTAGCAGACAGGAGATTGCAGACTGGGTGCAGGATGATAATTGGTCTTCCAATTCTCTGTATGTGATGATCAGGAATCACCTGATGAATCACGAGCTGCTTCCGGCAATGGAAGAGGCAAATGTGACGATGAAGAATCCGTGGACTGTGAAGGTGACGATCAAAGAGAAGCGTGTGGCCGGTTATATCGTGTCAGGTGATGAATGTATTTATTTTGACAAGGATGGTATCGTACTTGCAAAGACAAAGGAGCTGTGGGATGGAATCCCGTGCATTGAAGGGCTGGAAGTAAAGAAAGTACAGCTTTACAAAGAACTTCCGGTCAGCAAGGCGAACAAAAAAGCATTTGGGAACCTTCTGGATATGACGATGACACTGAAAAAATGTGATCTCGCGCCGGATAAGATTGTTTGTTCCGGTTCAGATCTGTATCTTTTTTTTGGAAACAAATGTGTCAATGTCGGGCACACGAATCTGGAAGAACGGATCATGCAGATATCGCCGATCCTTGAGAAGCTGGGAGATCAGGGAGGAACCCTGTATCTGGAAAATTTTAACACAGATAATATTACAATTACCTTCGAAAAAGATGTGATTCCGGACCTTGGAACATAATCTGTGTCAAGTGAATAAAAAAATAGGAAAATATACAAAATTCTATTGATATTTTTCGGAAAAAAATATATTATAGTCTTATGTATAACTAAGCGCATATTGACATTTAGGGTGTATAATATAATAAGGTGACGAAGGAGGAGAAACTCTTGTTAGAAATTAAAACAAATGAATCAGAAGCAGCAGCTAAAATAATTGTAGTCGGTGTAGGTGGCGGCGGAAACAATGCAGTCAACCGCATGATCGATGAACAGATTGCAGGTGTTGAATTTATCGCAATCAATACAGATAAACAGGCTCTTCAGTTATGTAAAGCTCCGACTCTTATGCAGATCGGAGACAAGCTTACAAAGGGTCTTGGTGCAGGGGCTAAACCGGAGATCGGTGAAAAAGCAGCTGAGGAAAGTGCCGAAGAGATCCAGTCAGCACTCAAGGGAGCTGATATGGTATTTGTTACCTGTGGTATGGGTGGCGGAACAGGAACAGGAGCAACTCCTGTTGTCGCGCGTATTGCCAAAGAGCAGGGAGCACTTACTGTTGGCGTTGTAACCAAGCCTTTCAAATTCGAATCCAAGACAAGAATGAACAACGCTCTTGCCGGAATCGAAAAATTAAAAGAAAATGTAGATACACTTATCGTTATTCCGAATGATAAGCTTCTTGAAATTGTAGACAGAAGAACAACTATGCCGGAAGCACTTAAGAAAGCTGATGAAGTTCTTCAGCAGGGTATCCAGGGCATCACAGACCTGATCAATGTACCTTCACTGATCAACCTTGACTTTGCCGATGTACAGACAGTTATGACAGATAAAGGAATTGCTCATATCGGTATCGGACAGGGCAAAGGTGATGACAAGGCTCTTGAAGCAGTTAAGCAGGCAGTTGCCAGCCCTCTGCTTGAGACAACCATCGCAGGTGCATCTCACGTTATCATCAACATTTCAGGTGACATCACTCTTATGGATGCGAGTGATGCAGCAGAATATGTACAGGATCTTGCAGGTGAAGATGCAAACATCATCTTCGGTGCAATGTATGATGATTCCAAGTCAGATGAAGCAACTATCACAGTTATCGCAACAGGTCTTCACAATGTAGGTGGAACACAGAGCAAGCTTCAGTCAAGACTGGAACATAAAGCAGCTATGATGAACGGTGGATCTGGAATGGGAGCAAGCAATATTTCACGTCCACAGTTTAATCCGGGAGAATACAGCAATGTAGAAAGACCGGTATACGGAGGCAGACCGGTACAGCAGCAGACTACACAGGTACCACCGCTTCAGAGTGCAAGAACTCCACAGAGCAAGGTGAAAGAACAGTCTATCAAGATTCCGGATTTCTTCAAGAAATAAGAATGAAATAACAGGGAAGCAGTAAGTAATTACTGTTTCCCTGTTTTTTATAGTTTACTGTTCATAGCGTACCATTTCGCGTCGCAGTCTCTGCATAATTTTCTTTTCAAGTCTTGATATGTAAGACTGGGAGATTCCAAGAAGATCGGCCACTTCTTTCTGCGTTTTTTCTTCCCCGTCGGGGGTTCCGAGTCCGAATCGCATCTGCACGATTACCCGTTCCCTGTTTGAAAGCCGTCCGATGGCTTTCCCAAGAAGTTTGTGTTCTGCTTCGGTTTCCATATCACGATAAATGGTATCTTCTTCAGTTCCAAGAATATCGGAGAGAAGAAGCTCATTTCCATCCCAGTCAACATTGAGCGGTTCATCGATGGAGACCTCCAGTTTGGTCTTGTTATTCCGGCGCAGATACATGAGAATCTCATTTTCAATACAACGGGAGGCATAGGTGGCAAGTTTGATATTTTTCTCTGGATTGAAGGTATTGATTGCTTTGATCAGTCCAATCGTGCCGATGGAGATCAGGTCTTCTACGCCTACACCGGTATTGTCAAATTTTTTCGCTATATATACAACCAGACGCAGGTTATGTTCAATAAGAAGCTTTTTTCCTTCTTCATCCTGCCCGCCTCCGAGAAGGGAAATGGCATGACCTTCTTCTTCACTGCTAAGTGGGAGCGGCAGGATATCTGTCCCTCCTATGTAATGGATTTCCTGCTTTTCCGGGAAGAAAACACTGCGGAAAGAGGGAATCATTTTCAATTTAAAACAATCTGAAACAGCAACTTTTATCATCATTATAATCCTCCTAACAATCTTCAGGATGCAATAGCATTTCATATTTTCCGTTTCCAAAATTCTTCTGTTCGGAAATACCGATCAGTGGAGATTGGATCAAAAATTCAGATTCTCCTGTTATTCTCATTTTCTTGACAGAAAAAACAGGAAGAATACTGGTCGTCTTCTGTATAGTCCGGTACGGGATGTACCGGAGTCTTCCAGGTGAGATTTGGGAAGAAATCTTCTGACAGGCGTCTTTGCTGATAATATGAACCGGCTTTCCGGTCAGTGGATCAGAAAGATGATTACCACTGTCCAGAAAGGCTTTCAGATGAAAATCTTTTCCATTTACAGTTAAAATCACATCAAAACTATGATCTTGTGATTTCCATAGTTTCTTTAGAAACAAAAGTCCATGATATAAAAGAAAAAAACCACAGATGCCAAGGGTGAAAAGAAAAGATATGATCCGGAAAAATTTTCCAAAATAAAGACGGAGCCAACTCATGATACCTCCAAGAAGAAAGCTTGCAAGATAGAGCAGAATCCATGCTTTGAAAAAAACGGGAAATGTCCGGATTTTCAATCCGATCACTGTCATACAGGAATTTACCAGGAAAAACAGCAGGATATAGCGGGTCCATACCGGGCATGGAAAAAATAAAATGGCACAGGTCAGTAGTGAACCGGTAAAGGAACCGGCAAGAAGACTTCCATAAGTGGCAGAACATGGAAATACTTTTTTTACTGCCAGAAGAATCAGAAAATCCATCATCATATTTTCCAGAAACAATACATCCAGATATACTTCATACTGCATAGTCTTATCCTTCTTTCTCTTTAGCTGCTAAATAGATTTGGTACTTAAGCATGCTTTATTATAGAAAAGATGTGTTTCAGATTTTGTCAGAAGATGGAAAAAACAGAATAATTTTATTCGACATGCTGAAATGCTGGATTTTTTTAAAGAATTGTCGAAAAAGACAGGAAAAGACCGGCGTTCCATGTCGGAAGCCGGTCTCTGGAAAGATAAGATCGGTATTTATCTGTCGTCACGATCCCATTTGTCAGCAAGATTCTGGATCTGTGACTCGAATTTTGCAAGATCTTTGTTTGCAAGACCTTCATTTTTAAGCACAACATCCATGAGGTGTTTGGCTGCCGCAACCACGCGGTTGAATGCAGTAAGAGCACGTGCTTTGGCCGGCTTTTCAACTGCTTTTTTCGGAAGCCTGATACCTTCAGAAAGGATGGTATCGGTTGCGAGATCAACACAGCCTCCGGAGTATGGTGCAAATGCCGGAATGCCGAAACGGTCTGTGATGGTAGCAGCGAAAGAATCTGTAACCGTATCCTCTCCATGTACAACAAAGATGTGGGATGGTTTTTCTTTGAATCCATCAATCCAGTTCAGAAGACCATTCATATCGGCATGTCCGCTGATCCCTGCAAGGACTTCAATACGGGCATTAACCTCTACATTTTCACCAAAGAGCCGGACTGATTCCGGTTTGCTTTCGACAAGCTTGCGGCCAAGAGTGCCAACTGCCTGATAGCCTACGAAGAGGATCGTGCATTCTTTTCTCCAGAGGTTGTGTTTCAGATGATGGCGGATACGGCCGGCTTCACACATTCCGGAAGCAGAGATGATTACTTTTGGTTTGTCATTGAAGTTGATCATTTTAGATTCTTCACTGGTGATCGTGGTTTTCAGTCCCTGGAAAAGAAGAGGGTTGATTCCTTTACTTATCAGAGCCATTGCATCCTCATCAAAGCAGGACTGTACATTTTTCTGGAAAACGTTGGTTGCTTCGATCGCCAGAGGACTGTCTACATAAACCTCAAAATTCTGATATTCCGGCAAAAGATTATTTTCTTTGATCTCACGGATAAAGTATAAAAGCTCCTGGGTTCTTCCTACTGCGAAAGATGGAATGACTACATTTCCACCTTTGGCAAAGGTTTCGCGCAGGACTCTGGTAAGATCCTTAATATAATCCGGTTTTACAGTAGAATGGACCCGGTTTCCGTAGGTGGATTCGATGACAAGATAATCGGCTGCATCCACATGCTGCGGATCTTTGATGATCGGCTGGTCAATATTTCCGACATCTCCGGAAAATACGATTTTTTTGCTTACACCGCCTTCTGTGATCCAGACTTCAATGCAGGAAGAACCAAGCAGATGACCGACATCTGTGAAGCGGAGTTCGATTCCTTCACAGAGCTGGATCGTCTGGTTATAATCGATCGGCGCAAGAAGTGCAACTGCATTCATGGCGTCCTGTACAGTATAAAGTGGTTCGTAAAGCGGAGCACCGGAACGAAGTGCCTTCCGGTTTCGCCATTCTGCTTCGGATTCCTGGATATGTGCACTGTCACGGAGCATAATGCTGCACAGATCAGAGGTGGCGAATGTACAGATGATTTCTCCTTTAAAACCATTTTTTACAAGCAGAGGAATCTTGCCGGAATGGTCAATGTGTGCATGCGTTAAGAGGATATAGTCGATCATGGAAGGATTGATCGGGATTTCCTGATTCTCATACAGATCAGGTCCTTGTTCCAGTCCACAGTCTATTAGAATATGTTTTCCGCATGCTTCAAGATAATGGCAGCTTCCAGTTACTTCATGGGCGGCACCGATAAAAGTAAGTTTCATATACTCAACCCCTTTGCGTAAAAATTATTTTAGTATATTATACTATAATTTAAAGAAAAATGATAGAAAATCAGACAATATTACTAAGATGTATATTCTTTCAGAAGAGTATGGGAAAAGTCAAGGAGCGATATTTTTAATATTTTAGTGGGAATCGAATAAATAAAAACAGTTTTGAGAAAAATTTATACCAGTAAAGATTTGGAGGTTTATTGAGATGGTACTTAATAAAGTAGAAATCTGTGGTGTAAATACAGCAAAGCTTCCCCTGCTTAGCGACGGGGAAAAAGAGGTGCTTTTTGAGAAGATCAAAGCGGGGGATGAGGAGGCAAAAGAACAGTATATCAAAGGAAATCTGCGTCTGGTACTCAGTGTGATCAAACGCTTTTCGGGAAGCAGTGAAAATCCGGATGATCTGTTTCAGATCGGGTGCATCGGACTGATCAAGGCAATCAATAATTTCAATCCGGAGCTGGAAGTAAAATTTTCAACTTATGCGGTACCGATGATCATTGGAGAAATCCGGCGGTTCATCCGGGACAATAATTCGATCCGTGTTAGCAGGTCACTTCGTGATACGGCATATAAAGCCATTTACGCGAAAGAAAATTATGTCAAAGTAAACCAGAAAGAACCTACTGTTCAGGAAATTGCAGAGGAAATTGGGATCGCAAAGGAAGAGATCGTCTATGCGCTGGATGCAATCCAGATGCCAGTCAGCTTAAATGAGCCGGTATATAATGACAATGGAGATGCTATGTATGTGATGGACCAGATCAGTGACAAAAGGAACAAAGAAGACAGATGGGTGGAGAAGCTGTCTCTTCAGGCGGCAATGGACCGACTCGGAAAAAGGGAGAGGCATATTATCAGACTTCGTTTTTTTGAAGGTAAAACGCAGATGGAGGTAGCAGAAGAAATCGGAATCTCACAGGCACAGGTAAGCCGCCTGGAAAAGAATGCACTCAGGGCTATGCGACAATATCTGCGAAGTGAATAGAAAAATAGAGATTTCCAGTTGAAATTTGTCAAGGTTCATACTATTATAATCATAGAACAGAAGAACAGGAGAACAGCAATGTATAAAGCGTGTATTTTTGACTTGGATGGAACTTTGACAAATACGCTGGATTCGCTGACTTATTCAACGAATAAGACGTTAGAAGAAATGGGACTTGAGACGATTACCAAAGATCAGTGCCGAAGCTTCGTTGGGGATGGAGCCAGATGCCTTATGGAACGTGCACTTCGTGCGTCCGGAGACACAGAGCTTAAGAGGATTGAAGAAGGTATGGAAGTGTACAGCAGAATCTTTGGAGAAAATTGTATGTACCATGTACGTCCTTATGATGGCGTTGTTCAGATGTTAGATTCACTGAAGAAGAAGGGAATAAAGATTGCAGTATTTTCCAACAAACCACATTTGCAGGCGATCGATGTAGTGGAAAGTACATTTGGAAAAGGATATTTTGACCATATTCAGGGGCAGTCGGGTGAATTTCCGAAGAAACCGGATCCGGAAGGACTTCTGTGGATACTTGATAAATTAGGGGTATCGCCGGAAGAAGGAATATACATAGGAGACTCGGATGTAGATATGAAGACAGGGAAAGCTGCCGGTATGTTTACAGTCGGAGCAGAATGGGGATTCCGGACCAAAGAACTTCTTGTGGAGACAGGAGCAGATGCAACAATTGCACATGCTGAAGAATTGCTTAACTATTTATAGTTCAGATGAGAAAATTTTTCTGTGAGAAAGATAAGGGAGGGTTGCCTGTATGTATGAGTATGATGAAGAATGTCTGCAGACATTCCTGAATATGCAGTCACAGCTTTTTGATGAGCCGGTTGCAGAGACACTGGAAGAGGCAGAAGCGTTTTTGGAAGACTGTATGGCGGTTGTTGTAGATTCTATCAAGGATGTGAGAGATTATCTGGATGAAAGCGGAGCGGACATCAGTGGTATGAGTGATGAAGAGCTGGAAGAGGCTTCAGAAGTATTCGCACTTCCGAACGGACAGTATCTGATCGTGGAAGGTTAATAAAAGGAAAAGAGCTGCGGCATCAGTTGGTTGCCGCAGCTTTTTTGAGCGCATCACGGATGGTGTTGAGAAGAAGCTGAGAAGTATAGGGACTGTCACTTGAAAGTGTAAGATGATCAAGGGACTGGGATTTACAGATCTGGTCAGCCAGATTCTCAAGAGATGGCTGAAGAAGAGGATACATGGCAGTTACCGTCTCACTTAGATTGGAAATGCGGATGGAATTGATAGAGGTGTCAGAGACAGAAACTTCCAGTTCCAGATCTTCATTTCCGAGTGTAAAAGAAGAGGTATAAACGCCGGGAGTATATTTTTTGTCGGATACAGAGGAATGCCGGTCTCCGGAGAACATAAAGAATAAAAGGCAGAGGATGAGAATACCTAAAGTGGCAAAAATAACAGTATAGATAATTTCTTTCATGTGAAGTACGATGATTTTTGTTTTGGAATTCATAAAGAACCTCCTTAGGCAGTATGGAATTTCGGCAGGTTATGCCGCTTAATAAACTATATGAAAAGAAAAAATAGTTTATGCATGAGAAATGCGTGACAAAAGAGAAAGGATTTAGTAGAATCAGGAAAGAGAAAAAGCAGAGGTGAATAGAATGTTTATAATTGCAGGACTTGGAAACCCGGATGAAAAGTATCAGGGGACAAGACATAATGTTGGATTTGATGTGGTGGACCGCCTGGCGGAGAAATACCAGATAGCAGTCGATACTAAAAAACACCGTGCCCTCATCGGAAAAGGAGTGATCGAGGGACAGAAAGTGCTTCTTGTGAAGCCGCAGACTTATATGAACCTAAGTGGAGAGAGTATCCGTAGTCTGGTGGAATATTACAAGATCGATCCGGAAGAAGAACTTCTTGTAATTTATGATGATATCAGTCTGGAAGTCGGACAACTCAGGATCCGCAGAAAAGGAAGTGCCGGTGGACATAACGGAATCAAAAATATCATTGCCAATTTAGGAAGTAGTGTATTTCCACGGATCAAGGTAGGTGTGGGAGAAAAACCGAAAGGATATGATCTTGCTGATTATGTTCTTGGAAAATTTTCCAAAGAGGACCGTGTACTTATGGAAGAAGGATATGATCTTGCCTGTGAAGCTTCTGCTCTGATCATGCAGGGAGCAATCGATCAGGCAATGAACGAATATAACCAGAAAAAGAAAGAATAAGAGGAGGCAAAAAGCGATGCATGCACTTACGGCTCCTTTATCTGAACTGGCAGAGATTGAAGAAATCTGTGAAGAGCGTGGACGGGAACCGGGCATGCTGCTTCTTTCCGGGTGTGTGACATCACAGAAAACGCATTTGATGTATGCGCTTGGAAAAGGTTATGGGCATACATTGATCGTTCTTTCCAGTGAAGATAAAGCAAAAAAATTATACGAAGAATATCGTTTCTTAAATGAAAATACCAGCTATTATCCGGCAAAGGATCTCCTTTTTTATCAGGCAGATATCCACGGAAAACAGCTGGTCAAACAGCGGATGGAAACCTTGCAGATGATGATGGAGGCAAAAAGCCAGGTTACGGTCATTACAACGATTGACGGATTCATGGATGAACTGCCATCGGAAGCAGAAATAAAAGGAGACATTCTGACCATTTCCAATGGGGAGGCGCTGGAATTTGAATCGCTGAAGGAGAAGATCATAAAACTTGGATATGACAGGGAAGCCCAGGTGGATGGTCCGGGGCAGTTTGCAGTTCGTGGTGGAATCATTGATATTTACCCACTTACCGAGGAATTGCCGATCCGTATTGAATTCTGGGGAGATGAAGTGGATTCAATACGGACTTTTGACGTGGACAGCCAGAGATCTGTAGAGAATCTGGAACAGATCGTTATTTATCCGGCAGATGACAGACTGGGAAGTGACCGGAAAGTTTCTTTTATCAACTACTTTGATCCGAAGGACACACTGGTGTTCCTGGATGAACCAGCAAGGCTTCTGGAAAAAGGGCGTCTGGCAGAAAATGAAGTGGAAAAAGCGAGAGAGAACCGTGCAGAAGAAATGGAAAGGACCGGGGAAATGGAAGAAGCTCCGGAATTTTTTACGACTGATGAAATTATAAAATTTCTGAACAAATTCTGTATGATCGGGATGTGTGCTCTGGAAATGAAATGTAAGCCATTTTTTGTGAAAAAGCGGTTTGGGATCCAGGCAAAAAGCGTTAACCCGTATAACAGCAGCTTTGAGATGCTGACACAGGATCTCAAAAGACTGAAAAGGAACGGATACCGGGCGGTTCTGATTTCTGGGTCCAGAACAAGAGCAAAACGTCTGGCAGAGGATCTACGTGATTATGATCTGAGCAGTTTTTACAGTGAGGATCAGGAACGTGAAGTGAATCCAGGGGAGATCATGGTATGCTACGGGCATATAGAAGTCGGATACGAGTACCCGATGATTAAATTTATTGTCATATCTGAGTCAGATATTTTTGGAAAGACAAAGAAGAAAAAGAAACGAAAAAGTTATGATGGACAGAAAATAAGCAGCTTTTCGGATCTGAAACCGGGAGACTATGTAGTGCATGAGAATCATGGACTTGGAATCTACCGGGGAATTGAAAAGATAGAAGT
Organism: Coprococcus sp. AF51-11b1; assembly: GCF_027682785.1. Taxonomy (NCBI): domain Bacteria; kingdom Bacillati; phylum Bacillota; class Clostridia; order Lachnospirales; family Lachnospiraceae; genus Coprococcus; species Coprococcus sp. AF51-11b1. The sequence continues at coordinate 75,334 of NZ_JAQCZB010000005.1, forward strand.
TGATAAGGTGACAAAGGATTATATGAAGATTTCGTATGCTGATGGTGGAAATCTTTATATTCTTGCCACACAGCTTGACCAGATCCAGAAGTATGCCAGTGCAGATGCTAAAAAGCCGAAACTTAACAAACTTGGAGGACAGGAATGGCATCGCACGAAGAGCAAGGTAAAGACAGCAGTCTGGCAGATTGCCAAAGATCTGGTGGAACTCTATGCAGTACGGCAGTCCAAAGAAGGATTTGTCTATGAAAAGGACACGGTCTGGCAGAAAGAATTTGAAGAAATGTTTCCATTTGAGGAAACGGAGGATCAACAGCTTGCAATCGAGGCAACAAAACGGGATATGGAAAGTCCAAAGATCATGGATCGTCTGATCTGTGGGGATGTGGGATTTGGAAAGACAGAGATTGCAATCCGGGCAGCATTCAAGGCAGTGCAGGAGAACAAGCAGGTTGTCTATCTGGTCCCTACTACGATTCTTGCACAGCAGCATTACAACACTTTTGTGCAACGGATGAAAGAATTTCCGGTAAGGGTGGATCTGTTATGCCGTTTCCGCACACCTGCACAACAGAAAAAAACGATCGAAGATTTGAAAAAGGGACAGGTTGATATCATCATTGGAACCCACCGGGTATTGAGTAAGGATGTGGCATTTAAAGATCTGGGACTTCTGATCATTGATGAGGAACAGCGTTTTGGAGTACAGCATAAAGAAAAGATCAAAAAGCTGAAGGAAAATATTGATGTTCTGACACTTACGGCAACACCGATTCCCCGAACGCTTCATATGAGTCTGATCGGAATCCGTGACATGAGTGTGCTGGAAGAAGCACCAATTGACCGGATGCCGATCCAGACCTATGTGATGGAGGAGAATGATGAGATGGTCCGGGAGGCAATCGAAAGAGAAATTTCCCGCCAGGGACAGGTGTACTATGTCTATAACCGTGTCCAGGATATAGCTGAAATGGCAGCGAAGATCCAGAAACTTGTGCCGGATGCAAATGTGGCATATGCACACGGGCAGATGCGGGAACACAAGTTAGAAGATATTATGTACGATTTCATCAATGGAGAAATTGATGTTCTGGTATCGACGACGATCATCGAGACTGGTCTTGACATTTCCAATGCCAATACCATGATCATCCATGATGCAGATCGGATGGGGCTCTCCCAGCTTTATCAGCTACGTGGAAGAGTTGGAAGATCGAACCGTATGGCATATGCATTTCTTTTGTACAGAAGAGACAAAATGCTCCGGGAGGTTGCAGAAAAACGTCTTTCGGCAATTCGTGAGTTTACAGATCTTGGCTCTGGTGTAAAAATCGCCATGCGGGATCTGGAAATCCGTGGGGCAGGAAACCTGCTTGGGGAGGAACAGCATGGACATATGGATGCAGTGGGATACGATCTTTACTGTAAGATGTTAAGTGAGGCAGTCCGTCACCTGAAGGGAGAGATCCCGGAAGAAACCTATGCGACAAACGTGGATCTGAATATTGATGCTTATATTCCGGCATCTTATATTCCGAATGAGTATCAGAAGCTGGATATCTATAAACGGATCGCAGCAATTGAGACAGAAGAAGAACAGGAAGATATGCTAGAAGAACTGATTGACCGTTTCGGCGATCCGCCACGCAAGGTGCAGCAGCTTCTGATGATCGCGCAGCTGAAGGCGAAAGCACATGCGGCTTATGTGATTTCGGTAGAGCAAAAAGGCGATGAATACAAATTTACCATGTATGAGAAGGCAAGGGTAAATGTAGCAAAGATTCCGGAACTGCTGGCAAAATATAAGGGAGAACTGACATTTAAGACAGATGCAGAAAATCCATATTTTATTTATTGTAAACTTCGGAAAAATAAAAAAGAAAAAGCAGAGCAGATTCTTGAAAATGCAGGAAAAATTGTCGAAGATATACAGGGACTTGTCGAAGAATAATGTGTATTTTTTATGAAAAAGATTGCCAGTAAGGTAAAAAAAAGATATACTATACGAGTGCATAGTGAAGAAGTGTGTACAATGGAGAGAAGATCAAGGAGGAAATTTTATAAATGAAAAAAAGAGTGGTTGCCTGTATACTGGCAGTTGCCTGCATTGCATCTTTAAACGGATGTGGAAGCAAGTTTAACGGACAGGATACAGTGGTAGAAGTCGGAGATGAGAAAGTGACTGCAGATGTGGCGAACTTTTTTGCAAGATATCAGCAGGCGCAGTTTGAAACAACATATAGCAGTTATCTGGGAGATAATTTTTGGGGAAAAGAAGTTACAGACGGAAAGACTTATGAAGAGAATTATAAGGATTCAATCATGGATTCTCTGGAAGAAATGTATGTTCTGGATGAGCACAAGGATGATTATAAAGTTTCGCTAAGTGATGATGAGGAAAAAAGCATCGAGGATGCTGCGAAGAAATTTACTGACAGCAATGACAGTGCTGCAAAAGATGCAGTATCAGGCGATGAAAAGACGGTAAAGAAAGTACTGGAACTTCTGACACTTCAGAAGAAGATGGAAACTGCCATGACTGCGGATGTAGATACGAATGTATCCGATGAGGAAGCAGCACAGAAGAAAATGCAGTATGTGCTGTTCTCTACAAAGACAACGGGCAGTGATGGAAAATCGACAGATATGTCAGATGACGAAAAAGCAGAAGTGAAAAAGAAAGCAGAAGATTTCCAGAAAGATGCGGCTTCGGCAGAAGATTTTTCTGTATTTGCAACAGCAGTAGGTGCATCAGCCACCGATCTGACATTTGACTCGGATACGACATCGCCAAACGAAGATCTGATCAAAGCTGCTGATAAGTTAAAAGAAGGCGAAGTAACAGACGTGATCGAAGCAGACAATGGCTATTATGTTGCAAAAGTAGTCAGCCTTCTTGACCGTGATGCAACGGATACCAAGAAAGAGTCCATTGTATCACAGAGAAAGAGTGACCAGTATCAGTCAATTTGTAAGAAATGGAAAAAGAAAACGGATATTAAAGTACATAAAAAAGTATGGAATACGATCAGTTTTGCTGATCAGGGCGTAACGGTTAAGAGCACGACCGAAGATACAGATACATCTTCAGACTCTTCATCAAAATAAGCGTCTGACTTAACAACAGGAAAGTACGACAGGAGGAGAGATTAGGATGGAATCAATAGGTATAGTATTGAAGGATATCATGGGAAACAGTGCGGTATTTATAGCAGGAAAAGAAGCCGTGATTGTTTCGGCGGTATCAATTGTTATATCAGTTTTCATTGGAATTTTAGGTTTGAAGCTGATCCGTGTCTGGAATGCAGTGATTGGATTTGTTGCAGGGGCATTGCTTGGATTTGCCGTGACATATCTTATGGGACTGGAAGCTGTTCCGGTACTGATCGCAGCCGGAGTTGCGGGTTTGGTTTTTGCAATACTGAACAGTGTATTTAAGAAATTCGGAGCTTTCTGGGTATGCTTTCTGGGAATGGCTGGCACAGTACTTGCGATTACAAATGCGGGAAACTGGATCATGCTGGCAGTCTGCGGAGCAGTCGGACTGATTTTCGCAATCCTTGCGATGATCTGGTTTGAACCGTTTGTGATTATTGCGACGGCATTAGCAGGCGGTTTTGGAGCAGGAATGATGATCTATGATCTGGCAGGTCTGAAAAATGTGATTTTCATGTGGATCATTTCGATTGGGATTACATTTATCGGAATCGTGATCCAGTTTATCATGAAGTCAAGTGAGATCAACAAGAAGCAGGTTCGAAGAGCAAATGCGATCAAGAAAGAAACATCAAAAGAAGAAGAAATAGAGATGGCAAGAACCATGCTGATCGATCTGGATGATGATGATGACGAGGATGAAGAATAGATAAGATGGATGAGAGGATGTATCAGAATGTGATACATCCTCTTTTGCATCTGATCCGGAATGGCTGGAAGAAAACGGTATTTCTTGCAGCGTTATAAAAAAAGAGGTATAATAAAAATAGTATCAACGATATAAGATCTGGAGATGAAAATATGAAGATAGATATGCATTGTCATGTAAGAGAAGGATCAATTGACAGCAAAGTGCCGATTGAAGAATTTATTAAAAAGCTGCAGTCTAAAGGCATTGGCGGAATGCTGGTTACAGATCATGACACCTATAATGGATATCGGCACTGGAAGAATACGATCAAAGGGAGAAAATACAAAGATTTTGTCGTATTGAAAGGAATAGAGTATGATACACTGGATGCGGGGCACATTCTGATCATTATGCCACAGGGAGTAAAGATGCGCCTTCTGGAGCTGAGAGGGCTTCCGCTTTCGCTGCTGATTGATTTTGTGCATCACAATGGAGGAATCTGTGGACCGGCACATCCGTGTGGGGAAAAGTATCTGAGTTTTACGAATACGAAAAGATGGCAGAAATCTCCGGAGTTGATTGAAAAATTTGATTTTATAGAGACTTTCAATGCATGTGAGCCACCACAGTCCAATGAAGGGGCGAAGTATCTTGCTGAAAAATATGGAAAACCGGGAACCGGAGGAAGTGATGCGCATAAGCTGGACTGCGTCGGCATGGGGTATACGGAATTTCCGGTACGGATTGAGACAGAGCTGGATCTGATCCGGCAGATCAGGGAAAAAGGAGAGATCCAGTCTGGTGGGGAGTATTACACGAAGACGACAAAAGACAAAATTGGAAAATTCAATAAACTTCTGATCTTTTCTTTCTGGTTTTATAACCGGGGTGGTGCACTTCTGAAAAAGCACACACGCAAAAAGAAGATCAATAAAGAACAGCCACTTGATGCAATCGATCCAATCGAGATTCCGTATCTGGACAAGATCAAGAGGAAACATTAGTGAGTGGCAAAATTTACTTTTGATACTCACATCATAATTTTAAAGATAAAAAATCCATCTGATTTCTTTTTTTAAAAGAAAACCAGATGGATTTTTTACAGCCTGTTATTTTTTGAGAGACATTTCCTTCAGTTTGTTTCTAAGATCTTCAAAGGATTCTTTGTAGTTGCGGCTCTGCATTTTCGGGAAAGCTTTCATGATACGCTTCTGCATATGAGAAGTTGCTTTGACATTTTCCAGGTAGCTTCTGCGAAGAAGAGCAATCCGTTCTTTTACTTCGTCAGAAACATCGGCAAGAGTGTCTGAAATTGCTTCCTGTTTTTCGGAAATAGCAGATTTAAATTCTTCCTGCTTCTCAGATACAGTATCTTTGAACTCTTCCTGTTTTTCCATAGCTGTAATGGTACGCTTGTAGATTGATTCACCAAGCTTGTCGGAAATCTGATGAAGTTCGTCTGCAATGGCCTGCATTTTTTCAAGACGTTTGTTGAGCTTCAGGATACCGGATGCTGTTACATAGAGATCGGCAAGTCCGGCAATCACCAGAATACATACAAGAATGATACCGACAAGGAAAGGAATGTGTGAGAGCAGTGTGTCAATCAGTGGATGGAATACATCTACGATGAAAACACAGAACACTCCCCAGATCAGAGAAAACAAAAGGCACACATATCCATTCAGATTGAGCGGCATATTAGAATAATCCCACCATTTGTTATGGAAAACCTTTTCGAGAATGAACCCGGTCAGCCATTCGATTGCAGTAACAAGAATAGCACTTCCGAGATATAGCAGGAGCAGGTTGGAACGAAGCGGTGTCAGAAAATGAATGACTGCAACCACGCCGAAACCGTATACCGGACAGATCGGGCCATTTAAGAATCCACGGTTGACAAAACGACGTTCTTTAAAAGCGGCAAACGCAACTTCTGTACACCAGCCTAAAAAGGCATATATAAAGAAGCACTGAAATAAATAATATAGATGCTGTGCAGTCATAAAAAACCTCCTTGAGTCTGCTGCAAAAAATATGTAATCCTTTATATTATATACAGAAAGGAAAGATGTGTAAACGGAAAAATGTGCTATACTGAAAACATGACATGGAAGGAGCTGGTAAAATGCTGGAAGAAATGATGCCAAGATGGGTTCCGACAGAAAATGTAAATGGATTTGAAATCTGTCCCGGACTGTATCGTGATGAGGGTGCGACTGCATTTCAGTCGGCAGTTAATTTTACAGTGCATTCAAAAGGGGCTGTGACATGTGAACTTCTTCTGTTTCACAGAAAGGAACCAGAACCTTATGCGGTGATCCCATTCCCGGAAAACTGCCGGATCGGGGATGTATTTTCCATGATGGTATTTGGACTGGATATTGAAGAATTTGAATATGCGTACAGGCTGGATGGACCGTGGAAACCAAAGGAAGGTCTGCTGTTTGATAAAAAGCATATTTTACTGGATCCGTATGCAAAGGCAGTTACCGGGCAGAGTGTATGGGGAAAAGCACTAAATACAGGGGGATATCGTGCCAGAGTAGTTCGGAATAATTTCTTCTGGGGCAGTGAAAAGCCGGATAAGATCCCGATGGAAAAACTGATCATCTATGAGATGCATGTCAGGGGATTCACGAAGATGGACAAAAGTGTCCGTCATCCTGGAACCTTTGCCGGAATCAAAGAAAAAATTCCTTATCTGAAAACACTGGGGATTAATGCGGTGGAGCTAATGCCGATCTTTGAATTTGATGAACTGCAGGGGAGTCGTGAGGTTGATGGAAAGAAACTGATTGATTACTGGGGGTATAATACAGTCAGCTTTTTTGCGCCGAATACGAGCTATGCAGCATCAACGGAATACAACCGGGAAGGAGTAGAATTAAAAGAACTGATCCGGGAACTGCATGATAACCAGATTGAAGTAATCCTGGATGTGGTGTTTAACCATACGGCAGAAGGAAATGAATGCGGACCGTTTATTTCGTTTAAAGGATTTGACAATCAGATTTATTATATGTTGACACCCGATGGAAAATATTATAATTTCAGTGGCTGTGGAAATACTGTGAATTGTAATCATCCGGTGGTGATCAAAATGATCCAGGATTGTCTGCGATACTGGGTGGCAGAGTACCGGGTGGACGGCTTCCGGTTTGATCTTGCCTCGATCCTGGGAAGAAATGAGGATGGGTCACCGATGGAAAATCCACCACTCGTAAAGAATCTTGCCTATGATTCGCTGCTTGCAGACACAAAGCTGATCGCGGAGGCGTGGGATGCCGGCGGACTTTATCAGGTCGGAAGTTTTCCGGCATTCCGCAGATGGTCAGAATGGAACGGAAGATACCGGGATGACGTGCGGGAATATTTAAAAGGGGGACTTTGGGCAGCAGGAGCAGCGCTTCAGAGAATTGCCGGTTCTCCGGACATCTATGATACCAGAATCCGCGGAAAACATGCTTCTGTGAATTTTCTGACCTGCCATGATGGATTTACCCTGTATGATCTTTATTCGTATAACCAGAAGCATAATGAGGCTAATGGATGGGGAAATCTTGATGGAAGTGACGATAACCGGAGCTGGAACTGTGGGGCAGAGGGGGACACTGATCAGGTGATGGTTGTTGAACTGCGCCACCGGATGATGAAAAATGCTTTTGCGATCCTGCTTTGCAGCAGAGGGACACCGATGTTCCTTGCAGGTGATGAGTTTGGCAATACTCAGTTCGGGAATAATAATGCCTACTGTCAGGATAACGAGATTTCCTGGCTGGACTGGACAAGAAAAGAAAAGTTTCAGGATGTATTTGATTTTTGTGCTTATATGACGGCATTTCGGAAACGGCATCCGTCGATCACAGGAGATGCAGGGGCGAGCAGTCTTGGATTTCCGGAGATCAGCTTTCACGGTGAAGTGCCGTGGAAACTGGACTTTTCCAGACCGGAGATCCGGACGGCGGCAGTCATGTTTGCCGGATATGATAACAAAATGGCAAAAGAAGACTGTGTGTATCTTCTGATGAATCCATACTGGGAAGGTGTCTGGGTAGAACTTCCACAACTTCCGGGCGGATATAGTTGGCATGTGGCGGCAAATACTGGAGATAAAAAGCAGGAAATTTATCAGAATCCGGTACGGATTTCGGAGGAAAGAATTCTTGTGGGACCGAGAAGTGTGATCGTTCTGGAGGCAGATCAACAATAAAATACTATTGACAAGCGGGTACTCTTCCTTTATAGTAAGGGTACTCGTCTTTTATATTCTCTTTTCTGACCTGAAAAGGCAGAAGGAGAAACTTTTATGAAATATATGAAGAATCATTTTGCCGGAATACTAAGTGTGATTCTGGCGGTAGTATCATTGTCGGGCAGCAGTATGCCTGTCGTATCTGCAAACTCAGCAGAGAGAATCGCAAAAAAAGAAACGATTGTAAAACTTGATGAAAAATTAGGAGCAGAGCCGGGAAAAGTGCTTGAGGAGTTAAAAAAACACGAAAAGGACGGTTATTATCTGGGAACGCCTTACAGCGGATATCCTCTGACAGCAGAGAACTGCATGCGTCCGAACGGAGCCTACGGTGGAAATGGGGCAATGAACTGTACCGGGTTTGTCGCTTATGTTCTGGAAAAATGTGGAGCGGATCTGTCAGAAATTGACAAAGGAAGTCTCCGTGGCGGCAAGGTCAATGCGAGCAACTGGTTTCATTGGATGACAGACAATGCCGTGGAATCCTATCATTACAACACCATTGAGGAGCTGCTTGCGGGCGGAAAAGCGCAAAAAGGAGATGTGATCTATTTTGAGCCGGTTTCTTGGGAGGAAGAAGATGCAGACTGCCATATCGGATTTTTCTGGGGAGATAATAGCAACGATAACCGGTTCTGGCATTCGGCATCTATCCCGTCGAGTGGCAATCAGATTTCACAGCTTGTGGCAAAATCCAGATCAACGGTATATCTTTTTAAGACAACCCATAATGGAAGCCTGGAGATCATGAAGAGCTCTGCAAGGTCAGAGATTACGGCTGATAATCAGCTCTACTCACTGGAAGGGGCAGAGTATACCGTCTGTAAAAGTGGGACATCCGAGGCAGTCTGCGTAATCCGGACAGACAAGAAAGGATATGGGAAGGCAGAAAATCTGCCGGAGGGTTCCTATGACATCAAAGAGACTAAAGCACCGAAAGGTTATGTATTGGACACAAAGCTGCGGCAGATCACGGTGAATGCCGGACAGACCGTGACCTATGAGTGTCAGGATGAACCGGAAAAGACAAAGGTGGAAATCCTGATCCGGAAGCAGGATGCGGAAACAGGGAAAGGGCAGGCGCAGGCAGGACTTTCTCTTGCGGGAGCAGAATTTCATGTGGCATTTTTTGATAGCTTTTTTGACAATCAAAATGAGATCGGTGTGAAGGTGCCGCTTAGGAGTTGGAAGCTGAAGTCGGATGCGGATGGTGTGGTCCGGATAGATGAGGCGCACCTGATCAGCGGAGATCCGTTTTTTGAAAATAACGAGCTTCCGCTTGGAACGATTACGGTATGGGAGATGCATGCGCCGGAAGGGTATCTGGTGGACACCGTTACACATTGTATCAGGACTGGAACGGAGCAAAATGGAAGCTATAAAGCCCTGAAAATATGGAATCCAGTGGAAATAAAGGAAAAGCTCATCCGTGGGGACTTAAAGCTGGTGAAAGCGGCAGATAAAACCTTGAAAAGACTGGCGGATATCCCATTTCGGATCACATCGCAGGCAACTGGGGAGAGCCATGTGATCCGGACGGACAAAAACGGGGAGGCTTCGACCGGTGCGTACTGGAATCCACATACCGTCAACACGAATGCGGGGAAGACAAGTGAAGATGGGATCTGGTTTGGGGAAGGAACTCCGGATAATACAAGAGGAGCGCTTCCTTACGGAACGTATCTGGTGGAAGAACTGTCTTGTAAAAATAATGAAGACCGGATGCTGATTCCTGCGTTTGAGGTGGAAGTAACAAAGGAAATGCGAGTAATTGATCTGGGGACACTGACAAATGATGAATATCCCGTACCGGAGATCGGGACAAGAGCATCTGACCGGGAAACGGGAACGCATAACGGGAAACGGACAGAACAGGTAACGGTCATAGATCGGGTAAAATGGAAAAATCTGGAGATTGGAAAAGAATATGTAGTTAAAGGCACATTAATGGATAAGGAGACCAAAAAGCCGGTTCTTCAGGATGGAAAAGAAGTGACCGCAGAGAAAAAGCTGATCCCGGATACAGATTCCGGAGAACTTCAGATGGAATTTACGTTTGATGCAACGAAGCTTAACGGAGAACAGGTTGTTGTATTTGAGGAAGTGTATCTGGAAGAGAAGCTGGTTGCAGTGCACGCAGATCTGGAGGACGAAGGACAGAGTGTAACCTATAAAAAGGAAAAGCAGGTAGAAGAGGAAAAACCGGAAAGTCCGGAAAAGCCAAAGGAAACTGAGAAAGCAAAGACGGTTGCAACAGGAGATGGATCTTATGTAAAGATTCTGGTATTTCTGATAGGCGTTATTCTGACCGGGGCACTGCTCCTGTGTTTTCTTCTGAGCCGGATGTGGGGACGAATGTGGAAACGCAGATAAGGATGGCATTGCACTTGAAAGGTTCTTATGCTATAATCGCTAAATAGGAAAATACTTTAGCAGATTGCTGAAGTGAATCAGAAAGAATAAGAAGGGTGGAGAACCATGAATTTACTTTATAAGAGTACAAGAGATGCAGAAAAGACAGTAACAGCTTCCCAGGCAATCTTAAAAGGGCTGGCAGATGACGGCGGATTATTTGTACCGGTTTCGATTCCGAAGCTTCCGGTGTCGCTTGGTGAGCTCAAAGAGATGACCTATCAGGAGATCGCATATACAGTTATGAAGGAATTCCTGACAGACTTTACAGAAGAAGAGCTGAAGAGCTGTATCGCAAAGGCTTACGACAGTAAGTTTGATACCGAAGAGATTGCACCGCTTGCGAAGGTGGAGGATGCTTATTATCTGGAACTGTTCCACGGAGCAACGATCGCATTCAAAGATATGGCACTTTCCATTCTTCCGCACCTTCTGACTACTTCTGCAAAGAAGAATCAGGTGAAGAATGAGATCGTCATTCTGACTGCAACATCCGGGGATACAGGAAAAGCTGCACTTGCAGGATTTGCAGATGTAGAAGGAACTAAGATCATCGTATTCTATCCGAAGAACGGAGTCAGCCGCGTACAGGAGCTGCAGATGGTAACACAGAAAGGAGACAACACTTCTGTTGTTGCGATCCACGGTAACTTTGACAACGCACAGAGCGGTGTGAAGGCAATGTTCGAGAACAAAGAGCTGGAAAAAGAGTTAAATGAAGCAGGCTACCAGTTCTCATCTGCCAACTCCATCAATATCGGACGTCTGGTTCCGCAGGTTGTATATTATGTATATGCTTATGCGAAGCTTCTTCAGAATGAAGAGATTGCGGAAGATGAAGAGATCAATGTAGTTGTACCGACCGGTAACTTTGGAAATATTCTGGCTGCATACTACGCAAAGAATATGGGAATCCCGATTGCAAAGCTGATCTGTGCATCCAATGAGAACAAAGTTCTCTATGACTTCTTCCAGACAGGAACTTATGACCGTAACCGAGAATTTGTTCTTACAACATCTCCGTCCATGGATATTCTGATCTCCAGCAACTTAGAGCGTCTGATCTACAAGATCTCAGGAGAAGATGCAAGAAAAGATACGGATCTTATGACTGAGCTGAAGACAAAGGGAAGTTACGCGATTACAGGTGAGATGAAAGCAAACCTGGCTGATTTTGCGGCAGGATATGCGACAGAAGAGCAGGTCGCAAAGACAATCCATGATATATACGAAGATACCGGTTATGTAATGGATACCCATACGGCGGTAGCTGCAACGGTGTATAAAGTTTACAGAGAAGACAGTAAAGATGACAGAAAGACAGTAATCGCATCCACAGCAAGTCCATACAAATTTGCAGGAAGCGTTATGTCAGCGATCGATCCGAAGTATAAAGGACAGGATGATTTCAAACTGATCGAGGAGCTTCAGAAAGTATCCGGTACAGAGCTTCCGAATGCCATCAAAGAGATCATGAATGCCGAGATCCGTCACAATACGGAATGTGATGTGGATCAGATGGAGCAGACTGTTAAGAATATTCTTGGCGTAAAATAGACAGGAGAAGGCAAAAGAATGAACGGAATGGAAGGAATTTTCGGGATCATTGGTATTGGGGCGGGATTGTATAGCCTGTATGCATGGTTTCAACTTAAATTCAAAGGAATCATCAATACATCAATTCTTGTACCAAAAGATACGAATATAAAGAAGTGTAAGGATAAGGAAGCATACAGGGCAGCAGCAGGACCGAAGCTTCTTGTGCTTGCGGTAGTGCTGATCTTGTACGGCGCAGAAGATCTGTATAATACTTATGTGCAGAGTACAGGAAAATTATTCTGGGTGATGTTAGTGCTGGTACTTGCAGTACTGGTATGGTTTGCATGGACAGTCAAAAAGCTGAATGCAAAGTATTTTTAAAATCAGATCACAAAATAAAGGAAAAGGGAAGGTGCAGACAAAAAGAGCTGCACCTTCTTATTTCATTTGGCGGAAAAATTTGTTACAATAAAAGTATTGCATGGCAGAGAAAATGTGATGGGGATAAAAGAAAATGTCATGCGAGAGATGAAATGCCGGAAGATTCCGATCCGTTTCAGGATGGAACCGTATTAAAAGAAGCATTTGACAGACTGAATAAATATGTAGTAGGGTAGATGAGATTTGATGGAAAATGTATTTGAGATATTAAAAGATTTACCAAAGCCGGGGGATTACGTTCTTTTGACAGTGGCAAAAGGATCCGCAGCCGGAGAAAAAGCAATTTTGGCAGAGAAAAAAATAATCTGGGAAAGTAAAGAAAACGGTTTCTTTTCAGCACATTTTTCAGAAGCAGGTGACTTGAAAAAATGTGGACTTTATGAAATCAGAGAGCAGCAGGTGTTTTGTGATATAATTGGAGGGCAGGAGCATCTGGTCATTTGTGGCGGTGGTCACGTATCGGTGCCGGTGATCAAAATCGGGATTATGCTTGGATGGAAGGTCACGGTTCTTGAAGATCGTCCGCAGTTTGCCGATCATGCCAGAAATGCGGGGGCAACGGAAGTGATCTGCCAGCCGTTTGAAGATGCCCTGGATCAGATCGAAGGAGACAAGGATACGTATTTTGTTGTACTGACCAGAGGTCACAGATATGATCAGGTTTGTCTGGAGAAGATCGTTGGGAAGGAACATGCTTATATCGGAATGATCGGAAGCCGGAGAAGAAGTGCGATGGTAAAGCAGAATCTGATTGAAAAAGGATGCAGTCAGGAAGTAATCGGCGAGATAAAAAGTCCGATTGGTTTGAACATCGGTGCTGAGACACCGGAGGAGATCGGTGTGGCGATCATGGCAGAGATTATCGAAGTAAAGAATCAGAACAAGAGAGTCTGCGGTTATCCGAAAGACTTGCTGGAAGCAATCTTGGATATCGTTCATCCGGGAAAGAAGATGCTTGCAACGATCATTACAAGAAAGGGTTCTGCACCAAGGAATGTGGGATCCAAGATGCTGATCCTGGAAGACGGCAGCTGTGTTGGAACCATCGGAGGCGGCTGTATGGAGGCAGAGGTTTTAAGAAAAGCGAGAGTCATGATGCATGAAAATAATACAGGACTAAAGACAGAATATGTGGATATGACCGGAGATGATGCGGAGGAAGAAGGCATGGTCTGCGGCGGTACGATCGAGGTGTTACTGGAACCACTCTGGAATTAAGAAAGGATGGAAAAGGCTGTGCGAGATTCTTATGGACGAACAATTGAATATATGAGAATTTCAATCACAGACCGCTGTAATCTGCGATGCAGGTACTGCATGCCGGATGGCGCAAAGTGGATTCCTATGTCAGAAATCCTGACTTATGAGGAGATTGAACGAATCTGCAGGGAGGCTGTCCAGATCGGGATTACCAGGTTTAAGATTACCGGAGGGGAGCCTCTGGTCAGAAAAGGATGCGCAGATCTGATCCGGATGATCCGGCAGATTCCGGGCACAGAAGAAGTAACAATGACGACAAATGGGGTTCTTCTGGGTGAGAATCTGGAAGATCTTCTTGCAGCGGGGCTGGATGCGGTGAATATCAGTCTGGATACACTGATTCCGGAAAAATATCAGGAGATTACCGGGGCAGATGAACTGGAAAGAGTCAGAAAATCCATTTTCATGGCAGAAAAAAGCGAGATCCGGGTAAAGATCAACACGGTCCTGCAAAAAGGAGTCAATGATGAGGAATGGAAAAGTCTGGCAGAGTTGGCGAAAAAGAATAAGCTGGATGTCCGTTTTATTGAATTGATGCCGATTGGACAGGGAAGAGCAGAGAATGGCATTTCCGGTGCCTGGGTGCTTGGAAAACTGAAAGAAGCTTATGGAATAGAAGGAGAGTTTTATCCGTTAGAGGGACGGTTTGGGAACGGACCTGCTGTGTATTATCAACTGCCTGGTTTTCAGGGGAAAATCGGTCTGATCAGTGCATTGCATGGAAAATTCTGTGACAGATGTAACCGGATCCGGATGACATCAACCGGAAAGTTAAAAGCGTGTCTGTGCTATGCAGATACTATCTCCGTTTTTGAGGCAGCAAGACACGGATCGGAAGAAGAAATCCGGAAATGTCTCGAACAGGCGATCCGTGGAAAACCGAAGATGCATCATTTTGAGGAGCAGAACTTTATTACAGAACAGAAAAATATGTCACAGATCGGAGGATAAACATAAAAATGGGAAGACTGAAGGGAATCTGCATCAGTGAAAAGAGAGGAACCGAAAAACATGAGGTTCGTGAAGCCATGGTCAAAATGGACTGGGGGATTGAAGGAGATGCGCACGGTGGAAAATGGCATCGTCAGATCAGTCTGCTTTCCGATGAAAAGATTCAGGAATTTCGTGCAAAAGGGGCAGAAGTTGCATATGGTGCATTTGGTGAAAATCTGATCGTGGAGGGATTTGATTTTCGCGCGCTTCCGGTTGGAACAAGATTTCATATCGGAGATGTGGTACTTGAGATGACACAGATTGGAAAAGAATGCCACAGTCATTGTCAGATTTATAAGAGAATGGGTGACTGCATTATGCCAAGAGAGGGCGTTTTTGCAGAAGTCGTCACCGGAGGTCATATCAAGGTAGGAGATGAAGTTGTCATGGAACAGGTGAAAAGTGACCGTCCATTTTCAGCGGCAGTTATTACTTTAAGTGATAAAGGGGCTGCCGGAGAACGAGAAGACAAAAGCGGACCCATGATTGTCGAAATGTTGAAAGATGCCGGATATGATATTAAAGAAACGATTTTATTACCGGATGAGCAGAAAAAACTGGAAAAAGAGCTGATCAGACTGGCTGATCAGAGACAGCTTAATGTGATCTTCACCACCGGAGGAACAGGATTCTCCGAGCGGGACCGGACACCGGAGGCGACGGTAAATGTCTGTGACCGGATGGCAAACGGAATAGCAGAGGCAATCCGGAATTATTCGATGACGATCACAAAGCGTGCTATGTTCAGCAGAGCTGTATCAGGTATCCGAAAAAAAACGCTGATCATCAATCTCCCGGGAAGTCCCAAAGCAGTACAGGAAGCACTGGAGTTTCTGCTTCCTGAACTTGGACATGGGCTTGGAATCCTCCGGGGAACAGAAGGCGAATGTGCCAGAAAATAAAGAGGTTAAAAATCATGAGTGGATTTACACATTTTAACGAAGATGGTAATGCAGTGATGGTAGATGTGGGGGCAAAGGCTGAGACAAAAAGAGAAGCACTTGCATCAGGGGTGATCCGCATGTCGGAAGAATGCTTTCAGAAAGTAAAGGAAGGCAGCATGAAAAAAGGAGATGTTCTTGGCGTAGCAAGAATTGCCGGGATCATGGGTGCAAAAAAGACAGCAGAACTGATTCCGCTGTGCCATCTGTTAAACCTTACCAAAGTCGAGATTGATTTTGAATATCTGGAAGAAGAGCATGGGATCCGGGCAATCTGCCACACGGCATGTACCGGCAGGACCGGTGTGGAAATGGAAGCACTGACCGGGGTAAATACCGCTCTTCTTACAATCTATGATATGTGCAAGGCGGTTGACCGGGGAATGGAGATCAGAGAAATCCATCTGCTTGAAAAGTCCGGTGGAAAAAGCGGGAAATGGGTACGTTAAACGTATTTTAATTTCTGGTAAAAAAAGTAAATATCTTCAACGATTAACAGTTGAAAAAACACGGCTGATGGTCTATAATAGGCTTTAGAAAACCTGGAATGTTCGAGACTTCCGTATTTTTGAACCTACAATACTTTAAACGGGATTCTTATATCTCTGTAATATGTCAGGCCCTCATTGCGCAGGGGAAGGCAGAAAAGCAGATGCGGTCGCCCACCTAGCGGAGTGCTAGGAGTCAAAAAACGGAAAACGGCATTTCGGGGGACTACAAAAGATAAAGGACAGTTGCGAGAGCAACTGTTTTTTTGGGTTTTCAAAGAAGTGAAAATGTGATAAACTATTTTGAAAAATGAAACTGCCGATAAGATAAATGGAGTTATTATATGATGAAAACGA
Organism: Coprococcus sp. AF51-11b1; assembly: GCF_027682785.1. NCBI lineage: Bacteria > Bacillati > Bacillota > Clostridia > Lachnospirales > Lachnospiraceae > Coprococcus > Coprococcus sp. AF51-11b1. The sequence continues at coordinate 91,867 of NZ_JAQCZB010000005.1, forward strand.
TAAACAAGATTCGGGAAATTACAGGGCAGGTGTCACAAAAGCATGTGGGAGCATACGCGGCCCAGTCTGCTTATTTTTTTGTGCTGAGTATGATCCCGATTATTTTGCTGCTTCTTGCTATCATACAATATACTCCGGTGACAAAAGCAGATGTTATGACTGCTGTGGTAAATTTGTTTCCGGAGACAAATATGCAGGATTTTATGGTTGGCATTGTAAATGAAGTATATAACCAGTCGAAGACGGTCATTCCGATCACTGCGATTGTAGCACTGTGGTCAGCAGGTAAAGGAGTACTTGCGGTTAGTACAGGACTGAACTGTGCATATGAGCTTCGTGAGACACGAAATTATGTATTTTTAAGAATCCGGGCATCCATCTATACGATCCTGTTCATTGCAGCAATTGTGATGGCTCTGGTACTTTCTGTGTTTGGTAATAATATCAGTATTTTTATATATCACAAAATTCCGTTTCTTGCGGAGACGACGGATATGATCATGCGTTTGAGAACGGTGATTTCATTTGTTGTTATGACTGGAATTTCGCTTCTGGTATATCACTTTTTGCCGAACCGGAAGCTTCCGTTCCGGGATTTGATTCTGGGATCTATTTTCTGTTCTCTGGGATGGCTGGTGATCTCGTTTGTTTTTTCAATGTATCTGACAATCTTCAAAGGATTTTCCGGTCTGTACGGAAGTATGACGGCGATCATTCTTGTGATGCTGTGGCTGTATTTCTGTATGTATGTGATGCTGCTGGGAGGGCTTATTAACTGTATCTGGGTAGATGCAAAGCGGGATATCCTGGAAAAGGATTAGTTCTGCAAAAAGCAGCATTCAGGTTCCGGAATATGATTTTGCGTAGATAAACGGTGAATCTATCAGATAAAACCGCTTGACATAAAAAAATCATATGTTACAATAATTAAGTATATGACATATCATAAAAGCAATGACCGTGTAAGTAGTGAACTGTTTTCCGACAGAGAAGGAGAATCCCCGGCTGTAAGTTCTCCCCGGTTCAGGCAGGAAACGAATTTCCCACGTGAGCTGCGTTTTTGAAAATAAAGTAGAAAACGACGTCCCTGCACGTTACGCAGTCCGAGTGCCTGTTATTCAAATAGCAGGAAACAGGGTGGTACCGCGATTTATCTCGTCCCTTTTTAGGGGCGATTTTTTTATATATTAGGAAAGTGTTCTTTCCTAATATATAAAAACGCTCCGCGAGGATGCGCACTGCGGCGTATAAGGAAGATGTCACAAGCGATCGCCGCAGGTGCCAGAATGTGCCAAGGCACATTCTTTTTTCTTCCACAGGAAATTTTATTTCCTGTTATAGTCGCAAATGAATAGCCAAAACAAGTTTTAAGGAGGATATCATGAAAGAAAGACTTGAGAGCATCAAACAGGAAGCCATTAAGCAGATCCAGGCTTCTGATGTACCGGAGAAATTAAATGATGTACGTGTTAAATTCCTTGGTAAAAAAGGAGAACTGACAGCCGTATTAAAAGGAATGAAAGATGTAGCTCCGGAAGAACGTCCGAAGGTAGGACAGCTTGTGAATGAGACAAGAGCTGCTATCGAAGAACTTCTTGATGAGACAAAGAAGAAAATGGATGCTGCAATCCGTGAAGAAAAATTAAAACAGGAAGTTATTGACGTAACCCTTCCTTCCAAGAAAAATACAGTAGGCCATCGTCATCCGAATACGATCGCTCTGGAAGAAGTAGAGCGTATCTTCATCGGTATGGGATACGAAGTTGTGGAAGGACCGGAAGTAGAATATGACCTTTACAACTTTGAAAAACTGAATATTCCTGCAGATCATCCGGCAAAAGATGAACAGGATACATTCTATATCAACAAAGACATCGTGCTTCGTACCCAGACATCACCGGTTCAGGCACGTGTGATGGAACAGGGCAAGCTCCCGATCCGTATGATCGCACCGGGACGAGTATTCCGTTCTGACGAAGTGGATGCAACCCATTCACCATCCTTCCATCAGATCGAAGGACTGGTAATCGATAAAAATATTTCCTTTGCTGACTTAAAGGGAACTCTGGAAGTATTTGCAAAAGAACTTTTCGGACCGGATACCAAGACAAAATTCCGTCCGCATCATTTCCCATTCACAGAGCCAAGTGCAGAAGTAGACGTATCATGCTTCAAGTGTGGCGGAAAAGGCTGCCGTTTCTGTAAAGGATCAGGATGGATTGAAATCCTCGGCTGTGGTATGGTTCACCCACACGTACTCGAAATGTGCGGAATCGATCCGGAAGAATACACTGGATTTGCATTCGGAGTAGGACTTGAAAGAATCGCCCTTCTCAAATACGAGATCGATGACATGCGCCTCCTCTACGAGAACGATATCAGATTCTTAAAGCAATTCTAGTGAGCACACAATGAAAGGAAGCACGAGCGAAGCGAGTATTTACTTTCATGTGCGAACGGTACGACAAAATCAAAGAGCAGCGCGGAGAGCTGCGGCAGCATCGAAAGATGCTGGATTTTGGAGTCAGAATAAAAAGGAAGCACGAGCGAAGCGAGTATTTACTTTCATGTGCGAACGGTATGACAAAATCAAAGAGCAGCGCGGAGAGCTGCTGGATTTTGGAGTCTGAATAAGGGAAATTTATAAACAAATCAGAAGGAGATATAAAATGGATACTTCATTATCATGGATTAAAGCGTATGTTCCGGAACTTGACGTAACAGCGCAGGAATATACAGATGCAATGACTCTTTCCGGAACAAAGGTAGAAGGTTTTACAAAGCTGGATGCTGATCTGGATAAGATCGTAGTAGGACAGATTGAGAAAATTGAGAAACATCCGGACGCAGATAAACTGATCATCTGTCAGGTAAATGTAGGAACAGAGACCGTACAGATTGTTACAGGTGCTCCGAACGTAAAAGAAGGAGACAAGGTACCGGTTGTTCTGGATGGCGGACGCGTTGCGGGCGGACATGAGCCTGGACAGAGAGTAGAAGGCGGAATCAAGATCAAAAAAGGAAAACTCCGTGGAGTCGACAGCTACGGAATGATGTGTTCCATCGAAGAACTTGGTTCAGACAGAAATATGTACCCGGAAGCACCGGAATATGGAATCTACATTTTTGATGATGACGCAGTTGTCGGAGAAAGTGCAGTAAAGGCACTCGGACTGGATGATGTCGTATTTGAATACGAGATCACCTCCAACCGTGTAGACTGCTTCAGCGTGATTGGTATCGCAAGAGAAGTTGCAGCTACATTCCGCAAAGAATTCAAGCCACCGGTTGTAACATCAACCGGAAATGATGAAGATGTCAATGATTACATCAAAGTAAAAGTAGAAAATACAGACCTTTGCCCACGTTACTGTGCAAGAGTCGTAAAAAATATCAAGATCGGACCTTCACCGAAATGGATGCAGAGAAGACTTTCTTCCGTAGGAATCCGTCCGATCAACAACCTTGTTGATATCACAAACTATGTAATGGAAGAATACGGACAGCCAATGCATGCTTATGATCTGGATACCATCGCAGGTCATCAGATCATCGTCCGCAATGCCCATAAAGGAGAAAAATTCGTAACACTGGATGGTCAGGAAAGAGAAATGGATGATTCTGTTCTGATGATCTGTGATGGCGAAAAAGCGGTAGGTATTGCCGGAATCATGGGTGGCGAAAATTCCATGATCACTGACAATGTACAGACCATGTTATTTGAAGCTGCATGCTTCGATGGAACCAACATCCGTAAATCCAGCAAGAAAGTCGGACTTCGTACTGATGCATCCGGTAAATTTGAAAAGGGACTGGATCCGAATAATGCAGAGGATGCAATCAACCGTGCCTGCCAGCTGATCGAAGAAATGGGAGCCGGTGAAGTTGTCGGAGGAATGGTTGATGTATACAGCAAGAAAAAAGAACCTGTACGTGTACCATTTGATGCCGACAAGATCAATGCACTTCTCGGAACAGACATCCCGGAAGAAGATATGATCAAATATTTTGAAAAGATCGACCTGGAATATGATGCAGAAGCAAAAGAAGTGATCGCACCAACCTTCCGTCATGACTTATTCCGTATCGCCGATCTTGCGGAAGAAGTAGCAAGATTCTACGGATATGATAATATCCCGACTACACTGCCTACAGGTGAAGCTACAACTGGTAAGCTTTCTTTCAAGCTTCGTGTGGAAGAAGTAGCAAGAAATATTGCAGAATTCTGTGGATTCAGCCAGGGAATGACTTATTCATTTGAAAGCCCGAAGGTGTTTGACAAGCTCCTCCTCGACAAGGATGATCCGATGCGTCAGGCAATCCAGATCATGAACCCGCTTGGAGAAGATTACAGTGTCATGCGTACAACATCTCTGAATGGTATGCTGACATCTCTTGCAACAAACTACAACAGAAGAAATAAAAATGTCCGTCTGTACGAGCTTGGAAATATTTATCTTCCAAAGGCACTTCCACTGACAGAACTGCCGGACGAAAGAATGCAGTTTACACTTGGAATGTACGGAGATGGAGACTTCTTCAGTATGAAAGGTGTTGTAGAAGAGTTCTTTGAAAAAGTCGGACTTCATAAGAAAGAAACCTATGATCCAAATGCAGGAAAGAACTTCCTTCATCCGGGACGTCAGGCAAACATCGTTTACGATGGAAAGGTTGTCGGATACATGGGTGAGGTTCATCCGGAAGTTGCTGATATCTATGGAATCGGTGAAAGAGCATACGTTGCTGTCATTGATATGCCACAGATCACAGAGCTTGCAACATTTGAAAGAAAATACGAAGGAATTGCAAAATACCCGGCAGTCAGCCGTGATATCAGTATGGTAATGCCAAAATCCATCCTGGTAGGACAGGTTGAAGAAGTGATCGAGAACAAGGGTGGCGCTTATCTGGAAAGCTATAAGCTGTTCGATATCTATGAAGGCGCTCAGATCAAGGCAGGCTTCAAGTCTGTTGCTTACTCTATCACATTCCGTGCAAAAGATAAGACTCTGGAAGAAGCTGACATTTCAGCTGCTATGAACCGTATCTTAAAGGCACTGGAAGAAATGGGTATCGAGCTTCGTAAGTAGGCGAAAAGAGGTCAAAAGAATGAAACGACAGGATTTTTATTTTGATTTACCGGAAGAGCTGATCGCGCAGGATCCGCTTGAAGACAGATCCAGTTCCAGACTGCTTGTTCTTGATAAAAAAACCGGTGCAACCAGTCATCACATTTTCCGTGAGATCAAAGATTATCTCAAACCGGGAGACTGCCTTGTGATCAATGATACCAAGGTTATCCCGGCAAGACTGATCGGTGAAAAAGAAGGAACCGGCGGAAAAGTCGAAGTTCTTCTTTTAAAACGAAAAGGAAATGATGTCTGGGAAACACTTGTAAAACCAGGAAAGAAGATGAAACCCGGAGCAAGAGTCAGCTTCGGGGACGGTCTTCTGAAAGGGGAAGTTCTGGAGGTTGTAGAGGAAGGAAACCGTCTGATCCATTTTGAATACGAAGGAATTTTTGAAGAGATTCTGGATCAGCTTGGACAGATGCCGCTTCCGCCTTACATCACCCACCAGCTGGAGGACAAGAATCGTTACCAGACCGTGTATGCAAAGCATTCCGGATCTGCGGCTGCTCCGACGGCAGGACTGCATTTTACACCGGAGCTTCTGGAAGAAATCAAAGCAGAAGGTGTGGAGATTGCGCATGTAACGCTTCATGTCGGACTTGGAACTTTCCGTCCGGTAAAAGCGGATGATATTCTGGATCACCATATGCATTCGGAATTCTACCGGATCGAGGCATCTGAGGCAGAAAAGATCAACCGTGCAAAAGAGAGCGGACACCGGGTGATCTGCGTCGGAACGACAAGCTGCCGGACCGTAGAATCTGCGGCTGATGAAAACGGAAAGTTAAAAGAGTGCAGTGGATGGACAGAGATTTTCATCTATCCGGGCTATAAATTCAAGGTACTGGACTGCCTGATCACGAACTTCCATTTACCGGAGTCAACGCTGATCATGCTGGTAAGTGCGCTTGCCGGAAGAGAGCATGTGCTTGCGGCGTATGAAGAAGCAGTTAAAGAGAGATATCGATTCTTCAGCTTTGGGGATGCGATGTTTATAGAATAGACGCAGAATCTGACAAATGTGAGGTTATGTCAGGGAACAGGAAATCATAAGATATTAACCGGAGAACGGGATTGTTCAAGTTATGTACAACTTTGAAAAATCGTGTTCTCCGGTTTTTGTATAGACTGGAAACGATTGAGTTTAAAAATCTTATTGAATAAATGTTTATAGAGAATGCTGTTTTATCCGGCAGAGATAAACAGAACAGATTTGCCGATTCTGCAAAAATATAGTAAGATGGTGTAAGTGCCAAAAGCATGAATGGTATAGTAATGGAGCAATCCGGGCACATACTAAGACGAAAAGGCTATAAAAACAAGATTGCAAAAGGAGACAGAAGATGGACTGCGCAGAATATATCAGAAAAAGAAACGAAAAAAATAACTTTGGGAAATAAAGTCAGGTGGTTATTCGTAATTTGTTTTGCTGTTTGATTTGGTTAAAAAGCGGACAGAAATGCATTGAGAATTGAGGAGTAGCAGAAAATGGGCATATTTGAGGAGGCAGCAATTTTCCGGGGCGTCACGAAGGAGGACGCCAGACAGATGCTGAACTGTCTGAATCCGGTAGAAAAGACTTATAAAAAAGATGAAATCATTTACCATGCCGGGGATGAGGTTACTTCGATGGGCGTGGTTCTTTCCGGCAGCGTGTTCATTGAGAATGATGATATCTGGGGGAATCACAGCATTCTGGACCGGGCTGGAAGAGGTGAGATTTTTGCAGAAACATATGCAGCGATTCCGGGGCAGAAGCTGATGGTCAATGTAGTTGCAGCAGAAGAGGCAAGAATTTTGTTTCTTGATGTGGGAAGGATACTGAAAGTCTGTTCCAATTCGTGTGTGTTTCATCATACGTTAATTGAAAATCTGCTGAAGCTTTCCGCAGAGAAGAATCTCCGTCTGTCGAAACGGATTTTTCATATTTCATCAAAATCGATCCGGGGAAGACTGCTGTCGTATCTGTCTTATCAGGCTATGGAAAACGGGAAGAAAGAATTTGATATCCCGTTCAACCGGCAGCAGCTTGCAGATTATCTGAATGTAGACAGGTCCGCGATGTCAAATGAGCTTGGGAAGATGCAGAAAGATAGGCTGATCGAAGTAGACAGGAAACATTTCCGCATTCTTGACGAAACGGAAATATAAATGGATAAATAATGGAAATAAAACGGATACAGCAGTGAGAAACTGTATGTGGGTTAGGATAAAAGAAAACCATTGCAGGAGAGATGTGATTTCATCAGATCCTGTAATGGTTTTTGTATACGATGAGTCAAGTATGAATTTGTGGAATTTATCTTTCCAGTCCGTGTATCCAGTCTGACTTTAGGAAATAAATCAGAAAAGCAATGGAACTGAGCGCCCAGGTCATCGGGTAAGCCCAGAAGATCATCTGAATGGACGGGATGAATTTTAAAATGATCACGATATAGGAAACGCGGATCAGACACCAGCATACCAGCATAACATACATCGGGACTGTGGATTTACCGGCTCCGCGCATGATTCCTGCCATACAGTGTGAAAAAGCAAGCAGGAAGTAGAAAAAGGTATCCGTATGAGCCTGCATGGCTCCGTAGCGGATAACCTCTGCGGTGGAACTGAAAGCAGATAGAAGCTGTGGAGCGGTAAAATGCACGCAGATACCGATCAGCTCAGAGATCGTAAGGGAACAGATCACACCGAATACAGCGCCCTTTTTAGCACGCTCATATTCTTTTGCTCCCAGATTCTGACTGATAAAAGTAGTAAGTGCCAGTGCAAAACAGGTGATCGGAAGGAACCCAAATCCCTGGATTTTCATATAAGAACCACATCCGGCAACCGCCATTTCCCCAAACTGGTTGATATTTGCCTGGACGAATACATTTGCCAGGGAAATAATCGAGTTCTGGAGTCCTGCTGGCAGACCATAAGAAATGATCTGGCGGAGCATATAGGAATCCAGATTGATGCGGTTCAGATGAAGCCGAAACTCCTCCGGACTGCGAAGCAGCTGTACCATACAGAGAATAGCACTTAAAAACTGTGAAATGACAGTTGCAAAAGCGGCAGCACCTACACCAAATCCAAGACCTGCGATCAGTACAAGGTCAAGAATGATATTCGTTACCGAAGAAACGATTAAGTAGATCAGAGGATGGGTACTGTCACCGACGGACTGCAGAATGCCGACAAAGAAGTTGTACATGACAAAGGCAAGTGAGCCGGTAAAGTAGATCCGGAAATAAGTAATCGAGTTTGGAAGTACCGCCTCCGGTGTTCCCATAAGTACCAGGATCTGTGGTGCGGCAATGATACCGACAATGGTAAGGATCACGCCGCAGATCAGTCCGAAACCAACGGTTGTATGGATGGATTTCTGTAAATTCGCAATGTCTCTGGCACCGTAATATTTGGCAACGATGACACCGGATCCGATGGCGATTCCATTAAAAAGACCGACCATAAGAAAGATCAGATTACCGGAAGAGCTGACAGCGGCAAGTGCAGAGCTTCCAAGAAAATTTCCAACGATCAGAGAGTCGGCGGTGTTATATAGCTGCTGAAAAAGGTTTCCCCAGAAAAGCGGGATCGCAAAAGCAACGATACGCTTCCAGATGGAGCCTTCGGTCATCAGTTTGGCTGAAGATTTTGACATAGAATATTTCCCCCGTTTCTTAAGTCATTACTTTTAAGTATAAGGTGCGGCAAAGGGAAAGTCAATGAAAATGGGAAAGCAGGTGAAGTTAGGAAAAGGACAAAAAGACAATAAACAGATGTAGTGAATGCGATCTTTATAAGACACCTCAAAAACCATGCTATTGGGATAACAAAAAGTTTGCGAAAGAATGCTATCCACAAATGGAAAAATGTAATAGATAAAATTTCAAGAGGACTTGTAAGACTAAAACCTTACAAGTCCTCTTCTTCATCTAACAGCTTATCCTTCATGAAACCGCGAAAGAAACTGTTTTGTTCTCTCTTCACTTGGATTTTCAAACACCTGACGCGGATCACCCTGTTCAACGATGCGTCCGTCGTCCATAAAGATCACATGATCGGCAACGTCGCGTGCAAATGCCATCTCATGGGTTACAATGATCATCGTCGTATTCTGGTCGGCAAGCTCGCGGATAACTTTTAATACTTCTCCGGTCAGTTCCGGATCCAGTGCAGAAGTCGGCTCATCAAAACAGAGGATGTCCGGTTGTAGGGCAAGTGCCCTTGCAATAGCAACTCGCTGGCATTGTCCGCCAGAAAGCTGATGCGGATAATTGTCCATCCGGTTATCCAACCCCATCTGTGTCAGAAGAACCTTTGCCTGTACCTCGATGGCGGTCAGGATTTCACGTTTTCTTTCTTTAAAATCCGGCTGCTCTGCGGCGAGAAGCTTTTTGGCAAGCATTACATTTTCCAGAGCGGTATACTGCGGAAACAGATTAAAGTTCTGGAACACTAGACCAAAATGCAGTCGTTTTTTACGGATCACGGATTCCTGAGTGGTTGCCGGGACAGAGGCATCAAAAAGTGTTTCGCCATTTACCCGGATAATTCCGTTATCCGGATGTTCCAGAAAGTTCAGGCAGCGGAGAAGCGTTGTCTTTCCACTTCCGGAAGATCCGATGATGGAAACAGCCTGTCCTTTTTCCAGGTTAAATCCAACGTCTTTTAAGACAGGAGTCTTATTAAAAGATTTACTGATATGTTCTACTTCTAAGATTGGCATAAATATGAATTCTCCTTATCTGAAATATTCCAGTTTCTTTTCAAGGCGTCCGAGAAGAACGGTCAGGATACCATTGAAAATAAGATAATAAACAGCGGTAAAGAACAGCGGCCAGATGGCACCGGAGATGCCATGTGAGCCTTTCATAAATGCCTGTCCTGCCCAGATGATCTCCTGCAGCGCGATAATACGTGCAAGAGAAGTATCTTTTACCAGGGTGATGATCTCATTTGACATCGGTGGTACAATGCGTTTGATCATCTGAAGGAGTGTGATCTTGAAAAAGATCTGATGCTTTGTCATACCAAGTACAAGACCGGCTTCTTTCTGACCTTCCGGAACACCCTGGATTCCACCGCGGTAGATTTCTGAAAAATAACAGGCGTAATTGATGATAAAAGATACGGCTGCTGCAAGGAATCGTCCTGTTTCACCACCACCCCAGATCGGGTTATGTAAGACCAGCCCGGGGAAATAGTAGATGATCAGAAGCTGGATCATCAGCGGGGTACCACGGATCACCCAGACGATCAGTCTCGCAAGCCAGCTAAGAGGCTTGAAATGAGACATGGAGCCAAAGGCAATGACCAGTCCGAGAGGAAGGGCACCGATCAGCGTCACAATAAATAATTTTAAAGTTTGTAAAAAGCCGACATTCAGTGCGGACACTACGACCGGCATTTGTTTCATAATCAGATCCATAAAAAATTCCTGCCTTAAATATTATTTCTGCTCAATGATGGCATCCTGAACCCCATAGGTTTCAGCGCATTTCTTCATAGAACCATCATTGTAGCTTGTCTTGAAGAATTCGTTCAGTTTGTCTGCAAGGTCAGAACCTTTGCGGAATCCAACACCATATTTTTCGGTAGTAAGCTCAACGGTATGAGTCAGATTTTCGTATCCGGTACCTTTTCCGACCATAGCACCGGCCATCAGAAGGTCGATGACTGCTGCATCAGAGGTTCCGGCTGCAACTTCCATCAGGGCATCAGACTGTGAAGAAACGGCAGTGTAGTCATAGCCTTCTTCGCTTACAGCATCTTCTCCGGCACTTCCGGCTTCGACTGCAAAAGAGAGGTCTTTCAGACTGTCTTTGTCCTGATACTTATCTGCTTTATCAGAAGGAACAACGACAACCTGTGCATTGTTGCAGTAAGCGGCTGTGCAAGCCATTGCGCTTGTAACCTCATCTATCAGTGTCATACCATTCCATACACAGTCGATGGTTTTTCCATCCAGCTCCATGACTTTATTGTCCCAGTCGATCTCGACAAATTCAGCATCAACGCCAAGACTTTTTGCAAATGCTTTTGCCATATCAGCATCAAAACCGATCCATTCATCGTTATCATCTTTGTAATCCATTGGTTCAAAATCAGTGATTCCAACTACCAGGGTTCCTTTGTCCTGAACGTATTCTACATCGCTTTTGGATGCTTTTTTTGAATCATCTGAAGTTTTTGTATCGGAAGATGAACCTCCGCATGCTGCAAGGGATAATACCATTGCTGAAGTAAGTGCAAGTGCTGTTATTTTTTTCATAATAATCTCTCCTCATATAATTTCAAAAAACGTCACGTCACTATATTATCAATCTACCATGCTAAAGTCAACTAAAACTTGCTATTTACTTTCTTTTTTGATAAAGATACAATAAGAAATACAGAAATTACTGTAGAAAGAGTAAAACAGAGGAATATAAATATATGGAAACAAATGAGATTATTGTTCACCATGCGACGGAGAATAACCTGAAAAATGTATCCATCCGGATACCAAAGCATCAGATCACAGTATTTACCGGAGTATCAGGTTCCGGGAAATCTTCGCTGGTTCTGGATACTCTTGCGGCGCAGTCACGCAGGGAATTAAATGATACTTTCCCGAGTTTTGTGCAGCAATATCTTCCAAAATACGGAAGACCGCATGTAGAACGGATTGAGAATCTACCGGCAGCAATTGTAATCAATCAGAAAAAGCCGTCGCCGAATCAGCGGTCGACGGTTGGAACTTATACGGATACCTATACCCTTCTGAGGCTTTTATTTTCCAGAGTGGGACAGCCTTTTGTCGGTTATTCGGACAGCTTTTCATTCAATCATCCACAGGGATGCTGCCTGCGGTGTAACGGACTTGGAGAAGTGACAGATCTGGATGTGCATAAGCTGGTGGATTTTGATAAATGTCTGAATGATGACGGGGTGATCCATTATGTGGCATTTGAGCCGGGGCAGTGGAGATGGATCCGCTATGCAAACAGTGGATTGTTTGATCTGAATAAGAAGATTAAAGACTATTCCGAAGAAGAACTGGAACTGTTTTTGTATTCACCGCAGATACGTCTTAAGAATCCACCGGAAGGATGGCCGAAAACTGCGAAATACGAAGGTCTTGTGCATCGGATGTACCGCAGTGTCTTAAATTCGGAAGAAGGAAAACTTCACAGGGAGTTATTGGATCCGATCACCAGTCATGGAGTTTGTCCGGAGTGTAATGGGGCAAGATTGAATCAGAAGGTGTTGTCCTGCAAAATTGACGGGAAAAATATTGCTGATGTAATAAAACTTCCATTATCCGAGCTGCGTGCGTGGATTGATCAAATAGAAGATCCGCTTGCAAAAGATATTCAGGATACACTGCATACCAAACTGTCTGCACTTATAGATATCGGACTGGGATATCTGTCTCTGGACAGAGGGTTATCTACTTTATCTGGTGGAGAGATCCAGAGATGCAAGATTGCAAAATGCCTGAATTCCTCGCTTTCTGATTTGTTGTATATTCTGGATGAACCGAGTGCAGGGCTTCATAATCATGATATTGAGCGGATGCGCCGTGCACTGGAAAAATTGAGAGATGGTGGAAATACGGTTGTTTTGGTGGAGCATCACCGGAAAATGATCGAGATGGCCGATCACATTGTGGAAATGGGTCCGGAACCGGGAATGGCCGGTGGAAGAGTTTTATTTGAAGGCAGTTATAAGGAACTTTTAAAGAGTGATACGCCGACCGGAGAAGAGATGCGGCTTACTACTTCTCTAAAAGCAAAGGCAAGGGAAGCGAAAGGAATATGGCGGATGGAGCATATCCATCTTCACAATCTGAAGGACATTACCATCGAATTTCCAATAGGAAATCTGGTTGTGATCGCTGGTGTTGCCGGATCCGGAAAAAGTTCTCTGATGGAAAGCTTTTACCGCAGTATGGGAGAGAATGTGGTGTTTGTAAGCCAGCGCGCTGCAGGTGCAAGTCTCAGATCCACTCCGGCGACCTATCTGGGAGTCGCAGATGAAATCCGGAAAATATTTGCAAAGCGGTGCGGTCAGAAGGCATCTTTGTTTTCTTTTAACGGCGCAGGAAAGTGTCCGGCATGTAAGGGAAAAGGAGTGATCGTATCGGATATGGCATTTATGGATGACATCGAGACGACCTGTGATGTGTGTAAAGGACTTCGGTATTCAAAAGAAGTTTTGCAATACGAAGTAGATGGAAAGAATATTGCGGAAGTGATGGATTTGACTGTTGCACAGGCAGGGGAATTTTTCAGGGGAACAAAGATCAGCGAAGCGCTGGAGCCTCTGGAAAAAGTAGGACTTTCTTATCTGCACCTGAATCAGGCACTTTCTACTTTATCCGGCGGAGAGTTGCAGCGAATGAAGTTTGCTTCCTATCTCGGAAGTAAAGACCGTATTTTCATTCTTGATGAGCCGACAAACGGATTGCATATCAAGAATGTCCGGAGTCTGTTAAAGCTTCTGAACCAGATGGTGGATGAAGGAAATTCCATTTTTGTTATCGAACATAACATAGAATTTATCAAATCCGCTGATTATGTGGTAGAATTAGGACCAGAAGGAGGAGATGCCGGAGGAAGACTGCTGTTTGCCGGTACACCGTCTGAGATGAAAATGAGTGAGAAATCTGTCACGGCAGAATATTTATGATGATACCAGATTGCTCCATTTCCATTGCTACGCAATCCCCCTATTTATAATTATGAAAGATTTACAGAAACAGAAATATTTACCAAAAAGATAGAAGAAAAGGAGACGAACGTTATGAAACTAATGATTGCATCAGATATTCACGGATCCGCATATTATTGTCTGGAAATGCTGGATGCGATGAAAAAAGAATGTCCGGACAGACTGTTACTTCTGGGCGACATCCTGTATCATGGACCAAGAAATGATCTTCCGCTGGAATACGAACCCAAAAAGGTAATCAAAATGTTAAATGAAGTCAAAGAGAAATTATTCTGTGTACGCGGAAACTGTGACACAGAGGTAGACCAGATGGTACTGGATTTTCCAATCATGGCAGATTATGCAGTGATCCCGTGCGGCAACAGGATCATTTACGCCACCCACGGACACCATCATAACGTCATGACCCCAATCCCAATGCAGCCAGGCGATATTCTCCTACACGGTCACACCCACGTACCGGCCTGGGAACCATTCGGAAACGAGAACCTCTACTTAAATCCAGGCTCCGTTTCCATCCCAAAAGAAAACAGCGCCCACAGCTACATGATCCTGGAAGACGGTCTCGCCAAATGGAAAAACCTATACGGCGAAGTTTACCACGAACTTATGCTGTAGAAAAATCTACAATATTAAGAAAAAGTAGAACCGAAAAACTATCACAAATGGAAACATACAACACCTGAAAAAGTGAAAAACTTTTATCTTGGCGAAAATATTAAACAAAATAAAACCCCATAAATTGTCGACATTCGCCAATGTACATCCGACAATTTATGTAATAAAATGAAACTAAGAAAAGCAAAGGAGAACCTGACAATATGAGAGCTTACGAAAGATTTTTAAACTACGTTCCGGTATGGACAACCAGTGATGAGACAAGCGATACTGTCCCGTCAGCAGACAGAGAGCTGGTACTGGCAAGAATGCTTGTAGAAGAGATGAAAGGTCTTGGAATTGCAGATGCAAGAGTGGACGACAAGGGATATGTATATGGACACATCCCTGCAACTCCTGGATGCGAAGACAAGCCGTCGCTTGGTCTGGTTGCGCATATGGACACTGTGGCAGATGCATCAGGGGAAAATATAAAGCCACAGATCATTGAGAATTATGACGGGAAGGACGTTGTCCTGAAAGGTTCCGGAGATATTCTGAAAGTAGATGAGTTCCCGTACCTTGCAGAATTAAAGGGCAGAACTCTGATCACAACTGACGGAACCACACTTCTTGGGGCAGATGACAAGGCGGGAATCGCAGAGATTCTTACCGTGGCAGAAGAGATCATCAAAGAAGGACTTCCGCATGGAAAGATCTGCATCGGATTTACACCGGATGAAGAGATTGCAAGAGGAGCAAAGCATTTTGATGTGGAAGGTTTTGGTGCTGACTATGCTTACACTTTGGACGGTGATGAGGAAGGCGAGATTCAGTTCGAGAATTTCAATGCATCGACTGCATTTATCACCATTCACGGTGTCAGCGTACATACGGGATCAGCAAAAGACGTGATGGTTAATTCACAGACCATTGCAACCGAGATCCACCAGATGCTTCCGGTAAATGAAAGACCGGAGACAACCGAAGGATATGAAGGATTCTATCATCTGGTCAGCGTGCAGGGAAATGTGACAACGACTAAGATGAAATACTTTATCCGTGATTTTGATCGCAGATCTTTTGACGCAAGAGCACAGAAACTTCGTGATATCGCAGAAGAGATGAATAAAAAGTACGGCGAAGGAAAAGTGGAAGTTGAGATTGTAGAATCTTATTACAACATGCGCGAAAAGATTGAACCGTGCATGCAGCTGATCGATTACGCAAAAGCAGCGATTGAGCATGCAGGTATTACACCAATCGTGTCACCGGTCCGTGGGGGAACAGACGGTGCAAGACTCAGCTTCAAAGGACTTCCGTGTCCGAATCTTGGAACGGGCGGACATGCATTCCATGGCGTATTTGAGCATATCACGGTAGAAGGAATGGATAAAGCAGTCCTTATTGTAAAAGACATCATTAGACAGTTTGCAGAATAAAGGGGAATTTAGTAGAATTAAAGGAAATGTATTGACTGGATTCCGGCAGAATACCGTTTTGTGAAAAATCAGAAGATCGCATACTTTTTTGGAGGATGGTGTTTTTTGTGACACTGATCTGTTGTATAATGGGAATGTATAACAAAAATCCATTTACCTTTGCAATGAATGTGATCACACCGGTAGTGCTGACTGCACTTGGAATTATCATGCTGAAGCTTGCCGAGTGTGAACGTGCAAAAGAATCTGGAAAATAAAGGGGCTGAAATGCCAGGAGGAACATTATGGAGAACCAGACAATTAAAGAACTCACATCATTTATAAAGAACTCGCCGACTGCTTTTCATGCAGTAAAATCAATCCGGGAGGTTCTTACAAAAGAAGGATTTCAGGAGCTGAAAGAATCGGAAAAATGGAAAATAGAAAAAGGCGGAAAATATTATGTGACCCGCAACCATTCCAGCATTCTTGCATTTAAAATCGGAAATCAACTGGATGAGTACAGCTTTCATGTAACTGCGTCCCACAGTGACTCACCGACCTTTAAGATCAAAGAGAATGCAGAGATTGAAGTGAAGAAAAAATACACGGTTCTGAATACAGAAGGCTATGGCGGAATGATCTGCTCTACCTGGTTTGACCGTCCGTTATCGGTAGCAGGGCGCGTGATTGTAAAGACGGACAGTGGAATGGAGACCAGACTGGTCAAGGTAGAAAGAGATCTTCTGATGATTCCAAGTCTTGCAATCCATATGGACCGCGCAGTCAATGAAGGCCGTGCGATCAACAAACAGGTAGACATGCTTCCGGTTTTTGCCGGATCGGCAAAAGAACCGGGTGAGATGAAAAAACTGATCGCAGAAGAGCTTGGCGTAGAAGAAGAGAAGATTTATGGTATGGATCTGTTCCTGTATAACCGGATGGAGCCATCTGTATGGGGAAGAGAGAATGAATTCTTATCCTGTCCACAGCTGGATGATCTGCAGTGTGCGTTTGCGTCGCTGAATGGTTTCCTTGCAGGAGAAAATGCAAAGAATATCAATGTTTTTGCATGCTTTGACAATGAAGAGGTTGGATCAGGAACCAAGCAGGGAGCAGCATCGACACTGTTGTCGGATGTGCTTTGTCGGATCAACAAGGCACTGGGAAAGGATGAGGAAGATTTCTATCGTGCAGTTGCCGGAAGTTTTATGCTGAGCTGTGATAATGCACATGCAGTACACCCGAATTATCAGCAGAAGACGGATGTAAATAACTGTAACTATATGAACGAAGGAATCGTGATCAAATCTCATGCCGGTCAGAAATATACCAGTGATGCAGTAAGTATTGCGATTTTCAAGGCAATCTGTGAAAAGGCAGGTGTACCGGTGCAGTTTTTTGCCAACCGTTCGGATGCGGCAGGTGGAAGTACACTGGGAAATATTGCAATGGCGCAGGTATCCATGAATACCGTGGATATCGGACTTCCGCAGCTCGCAATGCATTCGGCTTATGAGACTTCCGGTGTAAAGGATACCGGTTATCTGATCGAGGCATCCAAAGAATTTTACAGCTGTCATATCAAGGCAGCAGGCGATGGTTTGTTTGAAATTGCATAAAGAAGTATTTGCAGGGAGTTCCGGAAGAACTCTCTGCAAGTTTTTCCGAATCTGGAAGAAGGCGTATTTCGAGGAACGATAGAAAAATAAAATTCAGAGTGCATTCTAATTTTTTTATAGACAGGAAAGAAACTGTCCTGTTATAATAATTATGGTGTCAGATCACCGAAATGGCAGAGAATGAGTAACAAGGTTGGGTAAAAGGAATGGCAGAATTAATATATCGAACACTAAGAGAAAATATTGCAGATATTATCCGGAAGAGGATCATTTACCAGGAGCTGGAGCCGGGACAGAAGATTGTGGAACAGGATCTGGCAAAGGAATTTAAGACAAGCAGGGCTCCGATTCGTGAGGCACTTAGACAGCTGGAAAATGAAGGACTTATAGAATATGTAAGAAATGCAGGATGCTCTGTAAAAGAAATTACACTGGAAGAATCATTTGAAATTTACCTTATGCGGGCGAATTACGAAACCATGGCAGTGAAGCTGATGGGAGGAAACGTTCCGGAGGATACCATTTGCCGGATGGAAGAAGTGCTGGAAAAAATGAAAAAACTGGATGAAGAGCAGTTTGACCAGGTTTTTGTTTATGATAACCAGATGCATGGACTGCTTGTAGAGATGACTGGTATGACAAGGCTCTATAAAGCATGGAAAGAGCTGAATTATGGAAATATTGTTACGGGCTTCAGCCTGAGCACGGATAAAAAGCGTGTGTTAGAAAGACAGTATCCGATTCATAAAGAACTGGTGGATGCCTGCAGGGAAAAGAACAAGGAGAAAATTTGTCACGTTCTTTCCGAACATTACATGAGAACGATCCGAAGGCTTTTGAAAGAGCAGGGATTGTCGGAAGAGGATTCCGGATTTTCATTTGATTTTCTTGTCTAGGATACAGAGAGAGGTTACAGTCTTTAGATAGTAGTAAATGGATAAATATTAATAATGAAGAGATGTGGATAGTAATATTCTACATCTTTTTTTGCTGTGTTTTGTTGAATTATAACAAAAAAAGAGTGTAAGACATGAGCTATATTGAAAAAGTGTTGAAGTTATGCTATATTACTTATAAAGAATGACGATTGTCGACAGTCGCCAAAACAGAAAGGAAATAAAAAGTAATGGGAAAAGCACAGACTAATGAAAAACATCCAAAAGGCTTTTATGCCTGTTGTATCACATTTATGTTTGAACGCCTGGCATTTTACGGAGCAAAGCCAATCTTGCTTCTATTCCTGATCACTGCAACTTTACAGGGTGGTCTTGGTATTGAGCGAACAGATGCGGCAGTCATGGCAGCGAATCTGACAGCGTACACCTATATGGCACCGCTGATCGGAGGAATTATCTCTGACAGATGGCTGGGAGCGAGATATGCGATCTCTCTGGGATATATTATCATGGCAATCGGATATCTGGTAGGCTGGAAGGCAACAGGTCCGGGAATGGTCAATCTGATGATCATTCTTGTATCGATTGGAACCGGTCTTTTCAAAGGAAACTTAAACGCTCTGATCGGAAGACAATATCAGAACAAAGAGCTTCTAGATGCTGCATTTTCCATTCAGTATTCTTATGTAAATGTTGGGGCTTTCGTAGGTTCACTGCTTACCGGATTTTTGTATCTCCACTTATTTAAAAAAGGCGATGTGCTTGGATTCCGTCAGTGCTTCTTTGTGGCATCGATCTGGTGCATCGTTGGTCTGGCATGGTTTGTGCTGAACTGGAAAAACCTTCAGGGACAGGGTGTGAAACCATTCAAGTATCTTACGGATGAGAATGGAAATGTGATCGGGTCTAACGAAAAGAAAGAAGATGGGAAGAACGACAAGCAGCCGCTTACAAAATTGGAAAGAAACCGTATGATAGCGATCATTCTTGTATCGGCACTCTCTGTTATCTTCTGGCTGTTCTACTATCAGCAGGATCTTGCGCTTGTCATTTATATGACCGATTATGTGAAGATGAGTATTGGCTCTTTTGACATTCCGCCGTCATGGGTTACTACTACATGGAACGGACTTTTGTGTGTTGTTCTTGGTGGTGTGATGGCAGCCATCTGGAAGAAACTTGCCGAGCGTCCGCAGGGCGATATGAATATGTTTAAGAAAGTAGCACTTGGCTTCCTTTTTGTAGGACTTGCGTTTGGAGTAATGGTTGTTTGTGAACTGGTTCGCGGAGTTGGCGCAGATGCTTCTGTAAAAGCAAGCGTTTTCTGGCCATTCCTGTTTGTAACGGTTATTACAATCGGAGAGATGTGTTTCTCACCGCTGCGTAATGCATTTGTAAGTAAGTATGCGCCGAAGAAATATCTCTCACTTTTGATGGGGGTTATCGCAATTTCTACATTTGGCGCAAACAAGTTAAGCCCGTTTGTACAGGCATTTATTGAAAAATTTGATGTGTTCCCTGTATTTGTTGGAATCACAGTCATTATGTTAGTATTTACAGCACTTATCTTCCTGGCTAACAAGAAGCTGAACAGCCTTGTTGAAGGGAAAGAAGAAGCTTAAATGATTCTGCCAAAAAGAGAAAAAAGAAGTCCGGTGATCGAAGGAAAGATCACCGGATTTTCTTTTAACCGAGCATTTCGATAAATGCCCCGAGTCTTGTATTGATCTGTGCCTGGTCACCAGAAGAATAGTCTGTATTGATCGCAATATACGGAAGTCCTTTTTCTTTGGTAACAAAGGTGCGGATTGCATCGGACTCAATGGCAAAGGTATGACATGCCTGCAGAAGGACCTCAACGACACCATCTACCTGATATTCATCAATCTGGGCATCAAGCGCCTCGAGACGTCCCGGGTTCGGACTCATGACCGAACAGTTTACACGAAGATATTTTTCGGCGATTGCAGTGATTGGATCCTTTGTCTCATCAATCGGATCTTTTTTCTCACGTGGACCGCAACAGTTCTCAAAGCCGACAACATCTGCTCCGAGTTCTTCAATCTGGCGTACAATTTTGTCGATCACGCCGGTGGTCGGACATCCGGTAATGAGAACTCTCGGACGGGATGGTTTGCCTTTATATTCCTTTTCATAAAGCTCTTTAAGCTCAGCGGTACGGTGTTCCAGGTATTTGATTTTTTCTTCCAGATCAACCGTGAATTCGTTCGAGGAAATAACCGTGTTGATCTCATAACCGGTAATCGGAGTCGGTTTTAAGCGTCCAATCTCAAAGAAGTCAAGGACGGCCTTGCGTTCCCGGTTGCGAAGATGGATTGCTTTGCGGATCTGCTCATCTGTGATCCTTATATGATAGAAATCCTCCAGATCTTCTTTGACGCTGATTACCTCCTGTTTCCAGAATTCCAGCGCACCGCGGCCGGTTTTTCCTGGCGGAAGCTGCATAATATGGCAGTGCTTAAGCTCAGACATCAGTTCATACATTTTCTTTTTTCCATCGCAGGTTGTCTCTGCGAGTACCATGTCCGAAAAATAGAAGAATGGACAGCGGTCAGCGAGGGCGGCACCGTAGCTTGCCTTGATCAGAGGACAAAGGTTCTGTGGCAGTCTGGTCTCTGCGATCGGGATATTGTCATCTCCGATCCCGCAAAGTACAACTGCAGCTGCGTCTGCAGCTTCAATCAGTTCCCATGGGGTGTAGGTACAGAAAACTCCGACAATTCTGCGCCCGGACTCCTTCAGCTCTTTCATTTTCAGAAAAGCATTCTTTCTTGCTTCCGGATAGGTTTCAAAATCTTCCGGTAATTTTAAATTGGTCATTTTCAGATCTCCTTTTTTATAAATGATAATTTTATCATAAGTGTTTTTAAACGAGATGTATAATTGATTTTTTTTATAAAGAAGGAAATTTAAAGATGTTTTCAATGGAAATTCTTAAGAATTCATGATGCCAGGAGGATAGCATTGTGATTGGATTCAAAATAAGGTATATTGAAAACAGGAACGTAAAGTAGAGCGAAAAGAAAAGGAGAACATTTATGGGGGCATTGATTCATATAGAAAATATGAAGAAAATCTACAATCCGGGTGAGAATGAAGTCCGTGCACTTGACGGGATCGATCTGGATATCGAAAAAGGAGACCTGGTTGCGATTGTGGGACATTCAGGCTCGGGAAAATCAACGCTGATGAATATGCTCGGCTGTCTGGATACACCGACTTCCGGCAAGTATGTTCTGGACGGGCAGGATGTGGCGAGTATGACAGATAATCAGCTTGCAGATGTGCGGAATAAAGAGATCGGTTTCATTTTCCAGGGATTCAACCTGATCAGTAATCTGGATGCAGTTGGAAACGTAGAGCTTCCGCTGGTATACCGCGGGGTGTCAAAAAATGAGAGAAAGCAACTTGCGATGGAAGCCCTGAAAAGTGTCGGTCTGGAAGACCGGATGAAGCATAAGCCGAATGAAATGTCCGGAGGACAGCAGCAGAGAGTTGCGGTGGCAAGAGCGGTTGCCGCAAAACCGCCGATCATTCTTGCCGATGAACCGACCGGCAATCTGGATACGAAATCAACACAGGAGATCATGGAAATCCTGAAAGAACTGCACAGGTCAGGCAGAACGGTTATTATCATCACACATGATGAAGAGATTGCCAGTCAGGCACATCGGGTGATCCGGATACTGGATGGCAGGATTGAAGAAGATTATTGTAACAGGTAATGCACAAAGTTAAAGTTCGTTTTGGATTTCAACTAATCTTTTAAAATCTTTTAAAATGCAACATTTTCGTTTACCTTTCCAGGTAAATGCGGTAAAATAAAAGAAAAAGGAATCTGGCATCAAAAGCCAGATAAGACAGGAGGGTTTTTGTATGAAGATGATTATGGCAATCCTGCATAAGGATGATGAACTGGAGACGATAGAGGAACTGAATATTGCCGGATACATGGTAACAAAGCTGGCTACAACCGGTGGATTTCTGAAGAAAAAGAGCACCACGATCATGGTTGTAGTGGATGATGAGAAGGTAGCAGAGGCACTGAAGATCATCAAGAAGAATTCTGGCGAAAGAAAGACGATCACTTATGCAAACCCGGCATTGATCTCAGGACAGAGCAGCATGAGCGCAGCACCGTCTGTTCCGATCAATGTGCAGGTAGGCGGAAGTACAATTTTTGTACTGAACGTGGAGCAGATGGAGAAATACTAAAGTTTATGGAAATTGTAATCTTGAGTTTTACAGATGCAGGTTGTCAGATGGCCTGTAAAGTCAGAGAGAATTTCATACAAAGCGGATACCGTGTCAAAGTGTATACTTTGACACGGTTTTGCAGATTATACGGATTTCATGCTTTTCCGGAAGATAAGAAAAGCTGGATAGGCAGCCTCTGGGGAGAGAAGGCTTTGTTTTTTATCGGGGCGGCAGGAATCGCAGTGCGGATGATCGCCCCTCATGTGAAAGACAAATTTACCGATTCGCCGGTTCTGGTGATGGATGAAAAAGGAAGCTATGTGATTCCGCTCCTGTCGGGACATGTGGGCGGAGCTGTAGAGCTTGCAAAGGAAATCGCGGAGAAAATAAATGCGCAGGCAGTACTTACTACAGCAACGGATGTGGAACAAAAGTTTGCAGTAGATGTATTTGCAAAAAGCAATGGTCTGGTACTGACAGACCGGAAAAAGGCAAAGGAGATCTCAGCTGTGGTTCTGGATGGGAATAAGATTGGACTTTACAGTGTATTTCCAGTAGAAGGAAAGTTTCCGGAGGAATTAAAGCTATGTGAAACAGAAGAGTTTCTCAGAAACTATCCATATGGAATCCGGATTGCAGGAAGAAGTGGCGAAAGGCGGGAAGAAGAGACGATTCTGGATCTTCCGCCGAAGAACCTGGTGCTAGGAATCGGATGTCGCAAAGGGATTTCCGAAGAAGAAATCCAAAGCGCGGTCAATGAGGCAAAAAAGATCCTTGGATTTACAGAAAAGGAAGTCATTGAGATCGACAGTATTGATCTGAAAAAAGAAGAAGAGGGATTACTTTCTTATGCGGCAAAGTGGAAGCTTCCATTTTACACGTTTTCAGCAGAAGAGTTGGGAAAGGTTAAATGTGTCGGCTCCCATTCGGAGTTTGTCCGGAAGGTCACGGGTGTGGACAATGTCTGTGAGCGGGTGGCGATCCTTGCAGCCGGAGAGGATGGCAGGCTTCTGATGCCGAAGCAGTGCATGAACCGGGTGACAATAGCAGTGGCAGAAAAGAAGGTAAGGATCAGAATATGAAGCGGATTTTAATATTTTCAGGGACAACAGAGGGAAGGCGGATTACGGAATTTCTGGATGGAAGAAATGTAAAAGTTTATGTCAGTGCCGCAACCGAATATGGAAAAGAATGTACCGGAGAGCATGAGAATGCGGAAGTCTTTTTTGGACGTATGGATCAGAAGCAGATGGCAGAGATGATAAAGGAAAAGCAGATCGATCTGGTGATCGATGCAACCCATCCATTTGCACAACTTGTGACTGGGGAGATAAGGAGGGCCTGCGAAATCTCCGGTGTGCAGTATCTGCGTTGCCTGCGGGAGGAGATGGAAGCAGTGCCGGATGAAGCGGATCGGGTGATCTGGGCGCAGTCGGTTGAAGATGCGGTGGAATATCTGCAAAATACAGAAGGAAAGATTCTGATTACCACCGGTAGCAAGGAACTGATAAAATATACAAAGCTTACGGATTATAAAGAGCGTTGCTTTGCGAGAGTCCTCTCTACGGAGCAGGCGGTTATGGAGTCGGTCGCGCTTGGCTTTGAAGGAAAGCATCTCATTGCAATGCAGGGACCATTTTCAAAGGAGATGAACGTGGCTACGATCCATCAGACAGGCGCGAAATATTTTGTGACCAAAGAATCGGGAAAAGCCGGAGGCTTTGGAGAAAAGGTACAGGCGGCAAAGGAAACAGGGGCAGTTCTTGTTGCGGTAGGAAGACCAAAAGAAACAGGGAGAACATTTTCAGAAGTCTGTAAATGGCTGGAAAAGAATCTGTAATAAAAGTTCAGAAAATAGTTATGGGGAGATAAAGTCAGAGATCAGAAAGGCAGATGGGGAAGATGAATCTGACAGATTTGCATTATGTAGTTGAAATCGATAAGAGTGGATCAATCTCAAAGGCGGCGAAGGAACTTTATGTGGCGCAGCCAAATCTTAGTAAAGCGATCAAGCATCTGGAGCGGGAATTTGGAATTTCTATCTTTGAGCGGTCGTCAAAGGGAGTTAAGGCGACAAGAGAAGGACAGAAATTTCTGGAGTATGCCAAAAGGATCATTTACGAAATAGAGGAAATGAAAAGGGACTGCAGTGATCTGGGGAAAGAAAATCTCTCATTTAAGATTACTGTTCCGAGGGCAAGTTACATTTCCAGTGCATTTGCAGAGTTTATCGGAATGCAGAGCAAGGAAACGGCGATCAAAGCAGAATTTCAGGAAAGCAGTTCTATGCATGCCATTGAAAATGTGTTGCAGAACGGGTATTCCATGGGAATCATCCGGTATCTGTGCGAGAATGAACCTTATTTTCAGTCGCTTCTTGATCTGAAAGGGCTGGATGCAGAACTTCTGGCAGAGCTTCCGTATGTGATCTTAACTTCTGCGGATGGAGATCTTGCAAAGAGGGAGTTAAAGACAAGAGAAGAACTGGAAGATGGTGTGGAAATCCTGCATGGGGACTGGAAACTTCCGACCGGAGAATACACCGAGCTGAGTGAGAATGGAGAGTCGCTTCATCCACATAATAAAATTTATATTTTTGAAAGGGGAAGCCAGTTTGATATTTTGCGGGAAGTAAAAAACAGTTATATGTGGGTATCGCCAGTACCGGAAAAATTAAGAAAAAACTACAATCTGGTGCAGAAGCATGCCGGATTTTCCAGACAGATGATCCGGGATGTGCTGATCTACAAAAAGGGTTATCAGAAAAAATTGTACGAAAGAGAATTTATTGAGCATTTAAAAGAAACAATCCGTGAAATGATGTAAATGAGAGCAGAATGATATATCGGACCAAGATATATCCATTCTGCTCTTTTTGTGTATTTGATGAGCTGGGTACACATTTATCCGTCTATTCATAAATACTAATACTTTTGATTCTTGTATTATTATATATTGGAAAATATATAGCTATCATATATGAAACGTATAAACGAAAACTATAGATATATGTTATAATGTCATAAAAATAATAGAATAATAAGAAGGAAATGTACAATATGACGAAGGAGGAAATGGAATGTTAGATGCATCTTATTATCAGAAAACGGATGAGATCATTGCCATGCATACAAGGGAGGAACGCTCATTGATACCGATCATTCAGGATATTCAGGAGGAATACCGTTATCTTCCACCGGAACTGCTTACCTATGTAGCAAAACAGATCGGGATTACAGAGGCAAAAGCGTACAGTGTGGCAAGCTTTTATGAGAATTTTTCATTTGAACCGAAAGGAAAGTATGTGATCAAGGTCTGTGACGGAACAGCCTGTCATGTGCGTAAATCCATTCCTATCCTGGAAGCGCTGTATAAAGAGCTGGGGTTAAATGAGCACAAGCATACATCAGACGATATGCTTTTTACAGTAGAGACTGTATCCTGTCTTGGAGCCTGTGGACTTGCACCTGCGATCACAGTTAATGATGAAGTACATCCGAAGATGTCACCGGAGAAGGTAATCAAACTTCTTGAAGAACTGAGAGGTGAAGAAAATGAAAATTGAAAACAGAACGGAACTGAAGGAATATCGTATTGAATGTCAGAAAAAACAATCGGCTGACTGCAGAGTACTGGTTTGCGGGGGAACCGGATGTCTGGCAAGTGGATCAGGCAAGATTTATGAAAAGTTAAAAGAACTGACAAAAGATCATACAGGGGTAGAAGTAAAGATCGGGGAAGAAATCGCACATACAAAGGTTATGAAGAGTGGATGTCATGGCTTCTGCGAGATGGGACCTCTGGTAAGAATTGAGCCATATAATTATTTATATATTAAAGTAAAACTGGAAGACTGCGAAGAGATTTATAACGAAACAATCCTGGGTGGCAGACCGGTAGAGCGACTTCTCTACAAGATGGATGGAGTGACCTATCCGTCACAGGAAGAGATTCCGTTCTACGCAAAGCAGACCAGACTGGTACTGAAGAATTGCGGACATATCGACGCAGAGCATATTGAGGGTGCACTTGCAGTCGGTGCTTATGCCGGAATCGAAAAGGCACTCTTTGAGATGACACCGGAAGCAGTGATCCAGACAATCTATGATTCGAATCTGCGTGGACGTGGAGGTGCCGGATTCCGCACCGGCAGAAAGTGGCAGCAGGTTGCTTCCCAGAAAGAAAAGATCCGCTATGTGGTCTGCAATGGTGATGAAGGTGATCCGGGTGCATTTATGGACCGAAGTATCATGGAAGGTGATCCGCACCGTATGATCGAGGGCATGATGATCGCAGCATATGCAGTACAGGCACAGGAAGGCTATATCTATGTACGTGCAGAATATCCGCTTGCGATTGAAAGACTGAAGACAGCGATCAGCCAGGCAGAGGCAATCGGACTTTTAGGAGACAACATTCTTGGAACCAATTTCAGTTTCCATTTACATATCAACCGTGGTGCAGGTGCATTCGTCTGTGGAGAAGGCAGCGCACTGACGGCATCCATTGAAGGAAAACGTGGAATGCCGAGAGTAAAACCGCCACGTACAGTAGAGCAGGGATTATGGGCAAGACCAACTGTTCTTAATAACGTAGAAACCTATGCCAATGTTCCGATGATCGCAACAAATGGTGCAGACTGGTTCAAAGGAATCGGTACACCAGAGAGTCCCGGAACGAAAGCATTTGCACTGACCGGTAATGTAAGAAATACAGGACTGATCGAAGTACCAATGGGAATTACATTGCGCGAAGTTATTTATGACATCGGCGGTGGAATCCAGAATGACAAGAAATTCAAAGCAGTACAGATCGGTGGTCCGTCCGGTGGATGTCTGACCGAGGATCAGTTGGACAGTAAGATGGACTTTGATTCACTGGCGAAGATCGGGGCAATGATCGGTTCGGGCGGTCTGGTTATCATGGACGAGGATACCTGTATGGTAGAGGTTGCCAGATTCTTCATGAGTTTTACACAGAGAGAAAGCTGTGGAAAATGTGTTCCTTGCCGTGAAGGTACAAAGAGAATGCTTGAAATCCTGGAGCGTATTGTAGCAGGAAACGGAAAACCATCCGATATGGACGAGCTTCGTGAACTGGCAGATATGATTGAGAGTACGGCGCTTTGTGGACTTGGAAAGAGCGCACCGAAACCGGTTATCAGTACCATGAATGCATTTGAAGAGGAATATCTGGAACATATCAACGAGAAACGCTGCCGGACAGGTGTCTGTTCAAATCTGCGTAAATTCCAGATCGATCCGGAGATATGCAAGGGCTGCTCGAAGTGTGCAAGAAACTGTCCGGCAGGTGCAATTGAAGGCGTGCTGAAATCTCCTTATCATATCAATCAGGAGAAATGTATCAAGTGCGGAGCCTGCATGGAACAGTGTCCGTTTAAAGCAATTCATATCGAGAAATAGGAGGAATGAGTCATGGGATATATGACAATAGATGGAAGGAAGGTAGAGTTTACAGATGAGCCGAATGTACTTTCTGTCATCCGTAATGCAGATATAGATATACCGACACTCTGCTACCATTCAGAACTGTCTGTGTATGGAGCCTGTCGTTTGTGTACCGTAGAAGATGAGAGAGGAAAGACGTTTGCATCCTGTTCAGAACCGCCAAGAGATGGGATGGTCATTTACACGAATACTCCGCGTCTTATGAAATATCGTAAGATGATTCTGGAGCTTTTACTTGCTGCACATTGCAGAGACTGTACAACCTGTATCAAGAGTGGAGAATGTCAGCTTCAGGCGCTGGCACACCGTATGGGCGTCACAACCGTCCGATTTGAAAATACAAAAGAACAGTATCCACTGGATTTCAGTTCACCGTCAATCGTGCGTGACCCGAATAAATGTATTCTCTGTGGTGACTGTGTCCGTATGTGCGACAATGTACAGTCTGTTAATGCGATTGATTTTGCATACCGGGGAACAAAGGCTCTGGTAACACCGGCATTTAACAAAAAGATTGCAGAGACAGACTGCGTAAACTGTGGACAGTGCAGGGTTGTCTGTCCTACAGGTGCGATCAGTATCAATACCAATATCGAAGTGATCTGGGATTTTCTTGCAGATAAGAATACAAAGGTGATCGCACAGATCGCACCGGCAGTCCGGGTCGCAGTCGGCGATCAGTTCGGCCTTCCAAGAGGGGAAAATGTGATGGGAAAACTCGTCAATGTGTTGCACCGCCTTGGATTTGATGAAGTTTATGATACTTCTTATGGTGCAGACCTTACGGTGATCGAGGAATCAGAAGAGCTTCTTGAACGACTTGCATCCGGAGAAAATCTCCCATTATTTACATCCTGCTGTCCGGCATGGGTAAAATTCTGTGAGAACCGTTATCCGGATCTGGCAAAAAATCTGTCAACCTGCCGTTCACCGCAGCAGATGTTTGGTGCTGTGATCCGTGAATACTATAAGGATCCGGAAAAGAATGGTGGAAAGAGAATCGTTTCTGTATCGATCATGCCGTGTACTGCAAAGAAAGAAGAGATTTTAAGACCGGAATCTTCCACGAATGGAAAACAGGATATTGATTATGTACTGACTACAACAGAGCTGATTACAATGATCCGGAAATCCGGTATCCGCTTTGAAAATCTGGAGATCGAAGCATCCGATATGCCGTTTGGTATCGGATCTGGTGCAGGTGTGATCTTCGGAGTAACCGGTGGTGTGACAGAAGCCGTACTCAGGCGCCTTCGTGAAGGACATAACCGTGTGGAAATGGATAAGATCAAATTCAGTGGAGTTCGTGGAGAAGAAGGACTGAAAGAAGTAGAGTTTGATTACAACGGACGTACTATCCATGCAGCTGTTGTCAGTGGACTTGGAAATGCAGATGCGCTGATGAAGAAGATCCAGAAGGGCGAGGTACATTACGACTTTGTTGAGGTTATGGCATGCAGGCGCGGATGTATCATGGGTGGCGGACAGCCAGTCCCGGCAGGTCCGAGAAGCAGGATAGCCAGAAGCAAAGGCCTGTATGATACCGATATCAATACGCAGATTAAGAAGTCGAATGAGAATCCGCTGATCCTGTCATTATATGATGAACTTCTGAAAGGAAAGACCCACGAATTACTTCATCGTAATTTTGAGGCAGCGAAAAAATAAAATTGTACGAAAAAGAGTATAAGACAATGCAGTCGTCGATCTGGCGGCTGCATTGTCTTATTTCAGAGTATTTTCATACATTCACTGGCACTTTTTTCTCATTTCGATCCCCTTCGCTTTCTATATATAAATGAAGTAGGTCATGAAATTATGATAAACATATAGTCATTAAGGTGTCGATTTTGAAACAAAAACTTCCGGGATTTTTAATGGAGAGTTTGGGAAAAATAGGGAAATAAACCAGGAAAGATGACTCTTGTCAAGAAGAAACATATCTGTTATAGTGAGTAAGAATAAATAAAGAAACTTTTTCAGTGCCCGACAGAAGAATTTCTGGTCGGCTTAAAAGGGAATCAGGTGAAAGTCCTGAGCGATCCGGTCACTGTAAATGAGGAGCAAAGCGGCGGCAAGCCATTGCATAAAAATGTGAGAAGGTGCAGCTTTGTTAAGATCCATAAGCCAGGAGACCTGCTGAAAGAGAGTAAATTGCTTCCGATGAAAGCGCGTTTACATACACAAAGAAATGATATCTTGCTTCATACTGAGTATGAAAGCAAGATTTTTGTGCTGCCATATATACGGAAAAGAGTTCCGGTGGCAGAGGATGTAGGTGAAGTCTGCTTTCAGGAAAAAGGAAGCAGATTTTTTTTGCATACGATGAGCCAAGTGCAGATTTATGCTTGCACGAGGAACTGAATTTGGCGAATGTACATCATCGAGCTGTCAAGCGACAAAAGATCAGGACATCAGGAGGAAGAGTTGGATTATGAAGAGGAATTCAAAACAGTTTCTTGCACTTTTCATGGCAGTTGCAATGTCGGTTACACCGGTTTCTTATGCTTACGCTGAGGACAGTGCAGTGGCAGGAGTAGAAAATACAGAATCAGGTCAGCAGACCGTAGAAGTAACAGACGGAAAAATCGGTGCGGCAGACGCAGCAGGTCAGCCGGCTGAAGAAGTGACCGGACAGGAAGAAGAAACGACTGCCGGACAGGGAACGGACGAGAATCAGAAGAGTCAGGAAGAGCCGAAAGCAGAAGAAAATGCGGCAACAGGGAATGTAACTGAGGCAGAGAAAAAAGAAGCGGGCGAAGACGGAAAGAGCGAAGAGAAGGCTGCAGAGGAGCAGAAGGTTAAGTCGGAAGAAACGGCGGAAAATGCCGGGGAAGTGAAGACGCAGGAAGCGAAAAATGTTACCAGTGATTTTGCAATGTTTAAGGTTGGATCGTCTTCTGTTGTAAAAGAAAATGATCACCTGAAAGTTTCGATAGAAACAGAGAGTAAAACTTACGATAAAATTTATATTGGAAGTAAAGCTGATACAGTTGAACGGAAAGACGAAAAGGCGATAGTTGGAACGGGAACAAGCAAAGGGTATTTATTTACGTTTGAACTTCCACTGTCAGCAGATGGAACGGATGTTGCCTTTGTACCACATAGCCAAGAGAGAGGTTGGGTGAGTAGGAAAGCAGACGGAGATTACACGCTTCATATTTCATTATCAGCAGAAAATAAAAAAGACGACACAGAAAATCCTGAACAGGGAGGCAATTTAGGAGAGAGCAAACCGGGAACCGGAAGTGGCGAAAACCAGAAACCGGGAAATGAGGACAAGAGCGTACTGGATACTGGAAAGTATGTAGTAGATGTTGATGCAGCTTCAGCTAGTGGAATGTTTCGTGTAGTAAATTGCGTGCTGACATCTGTTGGTGGCAAGATGCAGGCAGATATTACACTTAGTGGAACAGGATATGATTATTTATACGTGGGAACCGCTAAGGATGCTGAAAAAGCTTCAAAAGATCAGTTAATTGCGCCTAAAGAAATTGTAGAAGGAAAATGTGTATTTACAGTGCCGGTGGAAAGCATGAATACTGGGATTCAGATTGCAGCACATGGGGAAAAAAGTGGTAAATGGTTTGATCGTACATTAACATTCAAGACAGAAGGAATAACCAAATATGTTCAGGTAAGTGATGGCTCTTATAAAGTAAACGTAACTTCAAGTTCATCCATGTTTAAAGTTATGGATTGCATCTTAACATCAAAAAATGGGGAGATGACTGCCAAAATTACACTCAGTGGTACAGGATATGATTATCTGTATGTAGGAACAAGTGCAGAAGCAGCACTTGCAGATAAGTCCAAGTGGATTCCTTATGTTGTGGACAAAAATGGTATGTATACCTATACGATTCCGGTTTCTTTATTAGACACAGGAATTTCAGTGGCAGCATTTTCTCATAAAAAGCAAGTATGGTATGACCGTACCTTGACATTCGCCTCAGCAGGCATGAAGAATCTGAACAATAGCAATTCCACAAATGGAACTACTGGAAATAATGGCAACACCAACCAGGGAAATAACACCAGCCAGAACACTAACTTTGGAACCGGCACCACTTCCGGAGGCACAGGCACAAACCAGACCCCGGACAAAGAATCCAAATACGAGGCAGATTTAAATGGTGGAACTGCCCGTGTAAACAGTGCAACAACACTTGCAGACGGTGTCTATACACCGGATAAATTTTCCTGGTCAGGTGGAACCGGAAAGGTCAGTATCAGTTGTACCAAGATTACCGTGACAGGCGGTCAGGCATATGCTACCATTGTATTTAGCAGTGGTTCTTATGGCTATGTAAAGGCGAATGGAAATACCTATTATCCGACAACAACCGGAAGTACGTCTACATTTGTCATTCCGGTAGAACTGAACAAGAACAATACGATCATCGGTATGACAACCAAGATGTCAACAGCGCATGAAATCAACTATTCGATTTTCATTTACCTAAGTGCTGCAGCAAAAGCAGACGGAACTACAGTAAGTGGGGAGACCAATTTAAGTGCAGATACACTGGATGAGAAAGCGCCGGAAATCATGGGACTTTCTTATCAGTCTGAGACAAAGGTAGAGCATGCTAAGTACTTCAAGATCTATCATTATGATCAGGGAATCACTCTTTTAGAAATCGATCAGAGAAAAGATGAGGATACAAAAGAGACCAAGACAAAGGATACAAAAGAAGATACAGATTCCGGACTGACACCGGCACAGGAAGAACAGCTTGCGCTTTACAAAGCAAAGATCGTCCGTTATCTGATTGTCCCGGAAGACGCAGAAATTCCGGCAGGTCTGGATAAAGAAATGATCGTGATCCAGAAGCCAAAGAAGTCTGCATATGTAGGTTCAGAGGAAGTACTGGAAATCCTGGATAAGTTGAATGCAACAGACCAGATTACATCAGTAGGGGTAAAACAGAAGAACTGTAAGGTAGAAGGCATTGCAAAAGCAATGAAAGCTAAGAAGATCATTTATGCAGGAACCTATAAGAAACCGGAAAATAAAAAACTGATGAAGAGTAAGTGTGATCTTGCAATCCTTTCCAATAAAATTCTTCCGGATGAAAAGAATGAGAAGAAAATGTCGGTAGAAGATCAGCAGAAGAGATACGAAGAGCTGGCAGAAAAATTTGTTCTTCTGGATGTTCCGATGATCGTTGACCGGTCAGCAGATGAGGAAAAGGATGATGCAAAAGCAGAGTGGAGCAAGGTTTACGAGGCAATTTTCGCGCAGACAGACAGTACAGATTCTTCTGCAAAAAACTAGGCAGATTCTTTTTTGGATACAGAGGTAGAAAATGAAAAAGAGAACGATGCGTCTGGGGTGCATTCTTTTGAGTACAGTGCTGCTTGGGACGGCAGCACTGACCGGATGCGGGCAGACGAAAAAGAATACAACAGATACAAAAAAAACAGAAAGCAGCAGTACGAAAGAAAGTGCCAAAGAAAAAAAAGGTCCGGAGATTGACGGACTCACTTATGAATCCGCGATGGATCTGGAATATGCCGAAGGTTTTCAGGTATATTACTACAAAGACGGCTATAAGATGATCGATATCAAAGACGATGCAAAATTTCTGGTCGTCCCGGAAAATCAGGATGTGCCGGATGGAGCCGAGGAGGATTACGTGATCCTTCAGCAGCCGCTGGATCATATTTATCTTGCGGCGACATCTGCAATGGCACTTTTTAATGCGATCGATTCTCTGGATAATATTACAATGACAGGTACCCAGGCTTCCGGATGGTATATTGAAAATGCAGTCAAAGCGATGGATGATGGGAAAATAAAATTTGCAGGGAAATACAGTGAACCGGATTATGAGATGCTGGTGGACGAAGACTGTGATCTTGCCATCGAATCGACCATGATCCTTCACACACCGAAGGTACAGGAGATGATCGAATCTCTGGATATCCCGGTGATGATCGACCGGTCCAGCTATGAATCGCATCCTCTAGGAAGAACTGAATGGATCAAACTTTATGCAGCAATGCTGAATAAAGAAGATGCAGCGGATGCATTTTTTGAAAAGCAGGTGGAAAATGTCGATGCGCTCAAAGATTTTAAGAATACCGAGAAGACAGTTGCATTTTTCTATGTAAGCAGTGACGGAACGGTGGTAGTAAGAAGAAGTGATGATTATATTCCGAAAATGATCGAACTTTCCGGTGGAAGATATGTATTCGATGATCTGACTGGTGATGACAGTAATACTTCAGCAGTAAAACTTACAATGGAAGAATTTTACGCACAGGCGGCGGATGCAGATTATCTGATTTATAATTCAAGTATCGATAATCCAATCAACAGTGTAAAAGATCTGGAAGAAAAAGATGCACTTTTTTCTGATTTCAAAGCAGTCAAAGAAGGAAATGTATGGTGTACCGGTAAATATCTGTATCAGGCAACCGATATCGTTGGGGAACTGATCACGGATATGAATCTGATGCTGACAGGCGGCGATGAAAGCAAGATGACATTTTTATACCATGTAAAATAGAAAACGGAGAAGAAAATGGGACAGGCAGGAATGAAAAATAACTGGAAAAGGAATACAAGATATATGGGAGTCTTTGCGGTGCTGGCAGCAGTTTTTTGCATGATCGTAGTGCTGAACATCAATACCGGAAATGTACAGATCTCGGTTCCTGAGATTTTACGGATCCTGTTTCTGAAAAAAGGAACACAGGTGCAGATGAATATTATCTGGAAAATCCGCCTTCCGCGTGTCCTGATGGCAGGGATTCTGGGAGGGGCACTTGCCCTTTCCGGATTTTTATTGCAGACATTTTTTTCCAACCCGATCGCAGGACCGTATGTACTGGGGATTTCTTCGGGTGCAAAGATGATGGTCGCTCTGGCGATGATCATCTTTTTAAAATATTACACTTTGGTATCATCTTATATACTGATCATTGCAGCATTTATCGGATCTATGCTTTCAATTGGATTTATCCTGCTTCTTGCAAGAAAAATCCGGAATATGGCAACTCTTCTGGTTGGCGGAATCATGATCGGTTATATCTGCTCGGCAGTAACTGATTTTGTAGTGACTTTTGCGGAGGATTCAGATATCGTGAATCTGCATGGCTGGTCACAGGGAAGCTTTTCCGGTATGAGCTGGAGCAATGTAAAGGTAGCAGCGCTTATGGTAGGAATCACACTGATCCTTACCTTTTTCCTGTCAAAGCCGATCGGAGCGTATCAGCTGGGAGAAATGTATGCGCAGAGTATGGGGGTCAATATCCGTGTGTTCAGGGTGCTTCTGATTCTGCTTTCCAGTGTATTTTCCGCATGTGTGACCGCATTTGCAGGGCCGATTTCATTCGTTGGAATCGCAGTTCCGTACTTGATCAAGCATCTTCTCGGGACGGCAAAACCGCTGGTTGTGATACCGGCAACATTCCTTGGCGGGGCGGTGTTCTGTATGGGATGTGATCTGATCGCGCGTATGGCATTTGCACCACTGGAGCTGAATATCAGTACTGTGACTTCGATCTTTGGTGCACCGATCGTAATTTTCATGATGATAAAAGGAAGAAAAGGGAAATAAATATGAGTGAGAGCTATTTTCAGATGAAAGATCTTTCTGTCGGATATCATGGAAATGTACTGATCCATGATATCTGTACAGAGATTAAAAAAGGTGAGATATTGACACTGATCGGACCAAACGGTTCCGGGAAATCTACGATTTTAAAAAGTATTACCAAGCAGCTTACGCTCATTGGAGGTAAGGTGACGATCGGTGAAAAGAATCTGAAAGACTTATCTTACAAAGAGCTTGCAACGAAGATGGCAGTGGTGCTGACACAGCGGGCAAAGCCGGAGCTGATGACCTGCTATGAGGTCGTAGCAGCAGGGCGGTATCCTTATACAGGACGGCTTGGGATATTAACGCGAGAAGATGAGAAAAAGACACAGGAAGCACTGGAAATTGTCCATGCAACAGAATACGCAGAAAAAAGTTTTGAGGCGATCAGTGACGGGCAGAGACAGCGGATCCTTCTGGCAAGAGCGATCTGCCAGGAACCGGAGGTACTGATCCTGGATGAACCCACTTCTTTTCTGGATATCCGTTATAAGCTGGAGCTGCTTACTATTTTGAAAAATATGGCGAAAGAAAAGCAGATCACGGTCATTATGTCACTTCATGAGATCGATCTGGCGCAGAAGATCTCGGATAAGATCCTGTGCGTTAAAGGAGATACAATTTTCGGTTATGGAGAGCCGGAGGCGATTTTTAAAGAAGATTTTATCCAGAAACTTTATGAGATCGACAACGGGCATTTTGATCCTGTGTTCGGAAGTGTGGAGCTTGCAAAGGCGGAGGGAGAGGCAGAAGTATTTGTGATCTCTTCCGGAGGCAGTGGAATCCCTGTTTACCGGAACCTTCAGAAAGCAAAGATTCCATTTTCGGCAGGAATCCTGTATACTAATGATATCGACTATCATCTGGCAGAACATCTGGCGGTCAGCGTAATCGAAGAAGAGCCATTTGAGCCGGTAAGCGACCGTGCATTTGAACGGGCAAAGCAGATGATCAGGCAGTGTAAAAAGGTGATAAATGCAGGAATTGTGATTGGGACAACCAACCGGAAGATGAAAGAACTGCTTGTATTTGCAGAAGAAATGGGAAAGCTGGAATCATATGAAAAATAGACTTTTGCACATTTACTGTGGAGATGGAAAAGGAAAGACGACGGCGGCAACGGGGCTTGCAGTTCGCGCAGCTGGAAGTGGTATGCGGGTTCTGTTTGCCCGTTTTTTAAAAAATGAATTTTCGGGAGAATTGAAGATTCTGGATCGGATCCCGGAAATCGAGGTACTTCATCTGGAAAAAAGCTATGGATTTTTTAAGACACTTTCCGAAAAGGAACAGGAAGAAGTCCGAGAGATGTATGGCAGGCTGTGGAATACGATCCGGGAAAAAATCAGCACAGGGGATTATGATATGCTTGTGATCGATGAATTTATGGCGGCATACCGGTATGGACTGATCCCGAATGAAGAGGCGGTGCAGTTCTTAAAAGACAGACCGGACAATCTGGAAGTGGTTCTGACCGGACGGGATCCGTCAGATGAGCTTCTGGAGCTGGCAGATTATATTTCGGAAGTAAAGATGGTACGGCATCCTTTTGAAAAAGGAATCCGGGCAAGGAAAGGCATCGAATATTAAGGAGACGAAATGGAAATGGACAAGATGCAGGTCGTGTGGAAAAATCAAAAAGAACTGCGGTGTGGATATACAACAGGAAGCTGTGCTGCGGCAGCAGCAAAGGCGGCAGCGGCAATGCTCTTTTCCGGGGAGGAAATCCGCCAGGTATCTCTTATGACGCCGAAAGGGATCGAACTGTATCTGGAAGTAGAAAAGATCCAAAGAGAAAATGAATCTGTCAGCTGTGCCATTCAGAAGGACAGCGGAGATGACCCGGATGTGACGAACGGGATCTTCGTTTACGCCAAGGTCACGAAAAAAAGGGAAAAAGGAATGACCTTAGATGGTGGGATCGGAGTAGGGCGGTTCACCCGGAAGGTGCTGGAGCAGGAAGCCGGGGAAGCGGCGATCAATAAGGTTCCGCGGCAGATGATCCGGGAAGCGGTGCAAAGCCAGATTGAGAAATATGACTGGGATGGTGGCGCGGATGTTCTGATCTATGTTCCGCAGGGCGTGGAGATCGCAAAGAAAACGTTTAATCCAAGACTTGGGATCGAAGGTGGGATTTCAGTACTCGGAACCTCAGGAATCGTAGAACCGATGAGTGAACAGGCACTGACGCAGACTATTTTCCTGGAAATGAAGATGCTTCGTGATGAAGGTCACCGGTATTGTTATCTGACACCGGGAAATTATGGAAATGATTTTTTAAGGCAGACACTTGGGTATGACCAGGAGCTTGCGGTGAAATGCAGCAATTATATCGGGGATGCGATTGATGACGGCGTGCGGCTGAAGATGGACGGACTGCTGCTTGTAGGACATATCGGAAAGCTGGTCAAGATCGCGGCAGGTGTAATGAATACCCATTCCAGACAGGCAGATGCAAGAATGGAAGTGCTTGCCGTCCATGCGGCAATGGCAGGGGCAGACCGTGAGACAGTCTGTGCTCTGATGAAGTGTTTTACGACGAAGGAAGCATTGGACATTCTGGAAGAAAGAGGACTTTTGGAAGAGACGATGCGGACCGTGATGGAGAAAATCGAGTATCATTTGGCGAAGCGTGCCGGCGAGAAGATGAAGGTCGGGGCACTGATGTTTTCGGATGAGCTCGGGGTTCTTGGGAAGACATCTCTTGTGGACAAACTGAGGGAAAAGATCGGATAGGTAGAAAGGTATGACAAAAAATGGCAGGAAGATTTGACCTTGCGGGTGTAGGTCCGGGAGATCCGGAACTGATGACGATAAAGACAATTCGTGCGATTAAGGCGTGTCAGGTATTGGTACTTCCAATTGGCAGTCCGGAGTTAAAGAAACCGGAACTGGAAGAGGGGGAAGAAGAGACATTTGCAAAAGAATGTCTGGCATATCGGATTGCGTGTGAGGCAGAGCCGGAGACGAAAAAGAAGCTGCGGCTGTATCTTCCCATGCCAATGATCAAGGAAAAAAAGCTACTGAAAGAGATACACGATGTGGGTGCAAGAAAGGCGTCAGAGTTTCTGGAGAAAGGAAAGAATCTGGTTTTTCTGACGATTGGAGATCCGACCGTGTATTCGACAGGAATTTATATTTATAAAAGACTGAAAAAGATGGGATATCAGGGGGAAATCTTTTCCGGGATTCCGTCTTTTTGTGCTGCGGCAGCAAGGCTGGAGATCTCGCTTGTGGAGAACCGGCAGGAGCTGCATGTTCTTCCGGGGTCCTATGGAATTGAAGAAAAGTTGAAGCTTCCGGGGACGAAGGTTCTTATGAAGACCGGGAAAAAGATGGCGCAGGTCAAAGCTGTTCTGAAAGAGGAAGGACAGCAGGCGAAAATGGTCATGAACTGCGGAATGGATGGAGAAAAAATTTACAAATGCACAGAAGAAATACCGGAAGATGCGGGATATTTTTCGATTGTAATAGCAAAGGAGAAAGAAAAATGATTCATTTTGTTGGAGCAGGAAGTGGTGCTGTGGATCTGATCACAGTACGGGGGCAGAAGCTTTTGAAGGAAGCAGATATAGTGGTGTATGCCGGTTCACTGGTAAATCCGGAGCTTCTTAAGAATTGTCAGAAAGACTGTCAGATCTACAACAGTGCGAAGATGACGCTGGAAGAAGTGATGGAAGTGATGATTTCCGGAGAGAAGCAGGAGAAAAAAGTTGTCCGGCTGCATACGGGTGATCCGTGTCTGTATGGTGCGATCAAAGAGCAGATGGATCTGCTGGAAAAGGAGAATATTTCTTATAAAGTGTGCCCGGGAGTCAGCTCCTTTTGCGGAGCGGCATCTGCACTGAATGCAGAATATACTCTTCCTGGGATTTCACAGTCTGTGGTGATCACACGGATGGCAGGAAGAACACCGGTTCCGGAAAAAGAATCCATTGAAAGTTTCGCTGCGCACCAGGCAACGATGGTAATCTTTTTAAGTACCGGGATGCTAGAAGAACTGTCGAAGCGTCTGATCGAAGGCGGTTATCAGCCGGAGACTCCGGCAGCGATCGTCTACAAGGCAACCTGGGAGGATGAAAAGGTGTGCAGATGTAAGGTGAAAGATCTTGCGGTGACAGCAAAGGAGAATGGAATTACAAAGACAGCACTGATCGTGGTTGGTGAGGTGCTTGGCGGAGAGTATGAACGGTCACTTTTATATCATCCGGAGTTTACAACAGAGTTCAGGCAGGGCAAAGGAAAAGAAGGTGCAGGAAATGTGTAAAATTGGAAAAGTCTATGTAATCGGTCTTGGACCGGGTGCTGAGAAAGAAATGACATACCAGGCGTCCACGGCACTGGAAAAAAGTGAGGTTATTATCGGGTATACCGTATATACGGGACTGATACGGGAAAGGTTTCCGGATAAAAAGTACCTTTCCACACCAATGCGGCAGGAAGTGATCCGCTGTGAGATGGCAATGGATGAGGCGATGAAAGGAAGTACGGTAGCTATGGTATGCAGTGGGGATGCCGGAATTTACGGAATGGCAGGTCTGCTCTATGAGATGGGACAGGGCTACCCGGAGGTGGAGCTGGAGGTCGTGCCGGGGATCACGGCGGCAAATGGCGGTGCGGCAGTTCTTGGTGCACCTCTGATGCATGATTTTGCAGTGATCAGTCTGAGTGATCTTCTGACACCGTGGGAGAAGATTGAAAAGAGGATCCGCGGAGCTGCGATGGCGGATTTTGTGATCTGTCTGTATAATCCGTCCAGCCGGAAACGGGCAGATTACCTGAAAAAGGCATGCGAGTATATCCTGGAGTACCAGAGCCCGGATACAGTCTGCGGTTATGTGCGGAACATCGGACGTGAAGGCGAAGATGCACATATTCTGACACTTTCTGAGCTGAAGGATACGGAGGTCGATATGTTTACAACCGTTTATATCGGCAACAGCCAGACGAGAAATGTGGATGGGAAAATGGTGACACCGAGAGGCTATCGATTGGAGGAATAACTGTGGAAAACCGAAAATGCCAGGTAAATCTTGCCGGGATCGGGATGGGAAGCAAAGGAACGCTTACGGAAGAGGTCAGAAAGATCATTGAGGAAAGTGATGTGCTGATCGGAGCTACGCGGATGCTGGAAGGATTCCGGGAAAAAAAGAAATGCTGCTATGCAGAGTATCTGCCGGAAAAAATCAGAGCAATCCTGGATGAGCAGGAGGAAAAGACCAGATGTACGGTGCTGTTTTCCGGGGATACCGGATTTTACAGCGGGGCAAAAAAGCTGGCGGATATTCTGAAAAAATACGGATATGAAGTACAGATTTTTCCGGGGATTTCATCTGTAATCTATCTTGCGGCAAAGCTTGGAAAAAGCTGGGAGGATGCGAAGATTCTCAGCATGCATGGAAGAAGTCAGAATTTTATCCATGTAGTTGCAAACCATGAAAAGACATTTCTGATCCTTGGGAAAAGTGCGGGAAAAGAGATCTGCGAAAAACTGAAATATTACCATCTGGAACAAGTAACCGTTTCGGTTGGAAATCATTTGTCTTATCCGGATGAAGAGATTGTGATCAAAAAAGGAAACGAGCTTCAGGCAGAAGATTTTGGTGATCTTACCACTATTCTGATCGAGAATCCAAAGCCGGAAAAGAGAACAGGAATTCATCTTGCAGATGAGGAGCTGATCCGTGGAAGTGTTCCGATGACGAAGGAGGAAGTGCGGACAGTCAGCATTGCAAAATTGAAGCTTACAAAGAATGCAGTAATATATGATGTGGGGGCCGGAACCGGTTCAGTGTCTA
Organism: Coprococcus sp. AF51-11b1; assembly: GCF_027682785.1. Lineage (NCBI taxonomy): Bacteria > Bacillati > Bacillota > Clostridia > Lachnospirales > Lachnospiraceae > Coprococcus > Coprococcus sp. AF51-11b1. The sequence continues at coordinate 133,329 of NZ_JAQCZB010000005.1, forward strand.
TAGAGGCTGCTCTTCAAGGAGAGAATCTCCGCGTTTATGCAATAGAGAAGAATCCGGAGGGTGCAGAACTGATCAGGAAGAATATGCAGAAATTCCGGGCAGACCAGATTCAGGTTATAGAAGGAGTTGCACCGGAAGCACTGGAAGCACTGGAAATGCCGACCCATGCTTTTATCGGAGGCAGTACAGGACAGTTAAAAGAAATTATTCAGTGCATAAAGAAAAAAAATCCAGACGTCCGTATCGTGATCAATGCAATTTCGCTGGAAACCGTGAAGGAAGCGATGGAGGCGATGGAGGAAGGACTGCTTGTAGATCCGGAAATCATACAACTGAATGTGGCAAAGTCAAAGAAACTTGGAAGATATCACATGATGACCGGGTTAAATCCGATTTATATTATTTCAGACGGAGGAGATACAGAATGAAAATTCCCGGAATTGTAATCGCGGCATCTGCCAGTGGGAGTGGAAAGACAGCGGTGACAATGGCAATGATGAAAGCATTTAAAAATGCCGGAAAGAAGGTACGCGCCTGCAAATGCGGACCGGATTATATTGATCCTATGTTTCACCGGGAGGTGCTGGGAATTGATTCCGAGAACCTGGATCTGTATTTTTGTGACCGGGAGCGCTTGAAAGAGCGGTTTATGCATCATGCGGAAGGCGCGGAGCTTGTGGTGACAGAAGGTGTGATGGGGTACTATGACGGGATCAGTCTGGATTCGGATCAGGCAAGTACTTATGACGTTGCGAGAACCCTGGGACTTCCGGTAATCCTGGTTGTTCCGGCAAGAGGTATGGCATCGACAATCCTGGCAGTATTGAAGGGAATGATTGAATACCGGAATGACAGTAATATCCGGGGAATCATTCTGAACCGGATTTCCCCGATGCTGTATCCGAAGATGAAGAAGATGATCGAAGAGGGATTGCAGACAATGGGATTCCAGGTTCAGGTGGTTGGTTATGTGCCGGAGGAGGATGCTTTTCATCTGGAGAGTCGGCATCTGGGACTGATGCTTCCGGAGGAAATAGGGAACCTGGGAAAACAGATTGACCGGGCAGCAGAGATTCTGACAGAGACACTTGATATGGAATTGGTGCTGAAAATTGCCTGGGAAGCAAAAGAAATGGAGTATCATCCGGTGAAGGCAAAACAGGAAGCAGCCGGACGAAAAGTGCGTATCGGCGTAGCGCGTGACTTGGCCTTTTGTTTCTATTACAAGGATAATATGGAGCTTTTAAAAGAGCTTGGATGTGAGATCATTCCGTTTAGTCCTTTGGAGGATACAAGGCTTCCGGAACATTTAGACGGACTTTTATTTGGTGGTGGATATCCGGAACTTTGTGCGAAACATCTGGCAGAAAACAGAGCTATGCGAAAAGATGTAAGAAAGCAGATTGAAAATGGAATTCCATGTATTGCGGAATGTGGAGGATTTCTATATTTGACAGAAGAGCTGGAAGGGGAAGATGGAAAGCATTATCCGATGGTGGGGGCACTTCCGGGAAAAGGGATCAAAAAAGGGCGACTTACCAGATTCGGATACATTGAGCTGACTGCGGAAATGAACGGAGTGTATATGAAAAAGGGAGAGAAGATCCGGGCGCATGAGTTCCATTATTGGGATTCTACGGAAAACGGAGAGGATACACTTGCCGTAAAGCCGGATGGTGTGAGAAAATGGCAGGCTGTTCATATGAAGGGAAATCTGTTTGCGGGATTTCCGCATTTATACTTTTATTCCAACCCAAAAGTGGTCGAACGCTTTGTAGAAGCGTGTAGAACTTACAGAAACAAGTAAAAAGCTGACAAAGACAGATCAAAGAGACAGGAGATTAGACTTACAGATGGAAGAGATCAGATGGAAAGAGAAAATAAAACCACTTGATGAAAATGCAATGGAAGAGGCGCGGGCTCATTGGATGACGGTCGGAAAGCCACTGTTCAGTCTGGGAAGTCTGGAGGACGCGGTGATCCAGATTGCCGGGATTAAGGGGACTTCAGATTTTGAACTGCGAAAGCGCGGGCTGATCATTATGTGCGCGGACAACGGTGTGGTAGAAGAAGGCGTGACACAGACCGGCCAGGAAGTAACGGCAATCGTGGCGGATAATTTTACAAGAGGAGAGACAAGCGTCTGCATCATGGCAGAAGAGGCAAAGGTAGATCTTTTCCCGGTGGATGTAGGAATGGCAACAGATGTGCCGTCTGTGACAAAGAAAGAATACAAAGTGATGTATGGCACACACAATTTTGCAAAAGAAGCGGCGATGACAAGAGAAGAGGCAGTTGAGGCGATAGAAGTTGGAATTCAGATGGTAAAGAAGTGTGCCGAAGCGGGATACGAAATTCTTGCGACAGGTGAAATGGGGATTGGAAATACAACGACCAGCAGTGCGGTTGCCTCTGTATTGCTCGGAGAGGATCCGAAGGTCATGACAGGAAAGGGGGCAGGTCTGACGAAAAAAGGTCTGCGAAAGAAGGTACAGGTCATCCGGGAAGCGGTTGAGCGGATGCAGCCGGATAAGACAGATGCGATCGATGTACTTTCCAAGGTTGGAGGACTTGACATAGCAGGACTTGCAGGTGTATATCTTGGTGGGGCGATCTACCGGATTCCGGTGCTGATAGATGGCTTTATTTCTGCAGTGGCTGCACTTGTGGCAGTACGGCTGGTTCCGGAATGTGCAGGATATATTTTACCATCCCATTTGTCTGATGAACCTGCGTCAAGAAAGATTTTAGATGCTTTAGAAAAAAAACCATTTCTTACATGTGGCATGTGTCTGGGGGAAGGAACAGGAGCAGTGGCAGTGATGCCGCTTCTTGAGATGGGACTTCAGGTGTACCGTAAAATGGGAACTTTTGATGATATTCACGTAGAGCAGTATGAAGTACTGGATGGGAAGGACGAAAGATGAAATTTTTAGAACCGATGATCGTTGCGTTTTCTATGTATTCAAAAATACCGATGCCGCGCATTGAGTGGAACAAGGAAAATATGAAATATACGATGTGTTTCTTTCCGCTGATCGGTGTTGTGACCGGAGTATTCATTTATCTGGCAGGAATGTTTCTTGATGGAAATATTTTTCCGAAAGTAAACAGTGGAAGACTGATGTTTGCTGCGGTTATGACATTGATACCGGTTTTTGTAAGTGGAGGGATCCATCTGGATGGATTTATGGATACGATGGATGCACTTGGATCCTGGGGAGATAAAGAAAAGAAACTGGAAATCCTGAAAGATTCGCATAACGGTGCTTTTGCGGTCATCGGAATCTGCTGTTATTTTACCGTAAGCCTTGGCGTATGGAGTGAAATCCGGACGGAGATGATTCCGGTAGTAGCAGCAGGATATGTAATTTCAAGAGCACTCAGTGGGATTGCTGTAGTGACATTTCCGGCAGCAAGAGGAAGCGGTCTTGTAAAGACTTTCCAGGATGGAGCACAGAAAAAGGCAGTAAGGATCACAATGGTCGTATACCTGATTCTGGCGGCAGTATATTTGTATTTCTGTTCGCCGGTTGGTATGGTGGTACTTCTTATAATTGCAGGAGTAGTATTTGGATATTATTACCGGATGAGCAGGAAACAGTTTGGAGGCGTTACCGGGGATCTGGCGGGATACTTTCTGCAGATTTGTGAGCTGGCATTATTAGTTGGGGGATTGATTGTGCAGGGAATCAAATGAAAAGCAGGGAAAGGAAGAGGAGATGTATAGAAGATGGAAATCAGGCTGATTCGGCATTTTGCGACGGAAGGGAATTTGGAGAAGCGGTATATTGGGGTGACAGATGAAGAAATAAAAGCAGAGTGCGTTCTGGAGCATACTCTGAAAAAAGAAGAAAATGGACATGAGGAGTGGAAGCCGGAGCTTGTGATTGTCAGTCCGCTCAGGAGGTGCAGGCAGACGGCAGAGATTCTTTTTCCGGGAGCAGAGCAGGTTGTCTGTGAGCAGATGCGGGAATGTGATTTTGGTCTTTTTGAGGGGAAGAATTATCAGGAGCTGACTGGGAATCCAAAGTATCAGAGCTGGATTGATTCTGGAGGTACAAAGGCATTTCCGGGAGGAGAAGATCCGATGGAGTTCCGGAAACGGTGTGTCTGCGGATTTGAACAGATGATGGAAAAGATGATAAAGGGAAAAAGAAAGAAGATTGCCTTTGTGGTTCACGGGGGGACGATCATGTCGGTGATGGAAGCATTTGATCCGGAAAAGAAAGAATTTTATCACTGGCAGGTGAAAAACGGAAAAGGTTTTCATTTTCAAATTGAGGAAGAAAAATGGCAGCAGGGAAAGAGACAGTTTGAGGAGATTGAGGAAATATGAGTTCTTTGATGGCATGTATAGCAGGAATGGTGCTGGATGCGATTTTCGGGGATCCGGTATGGCTTTACCACCCGGTACGGATCATTGGAAACTGGATTTCGATACTGGAAAAGTGGCTGCGCGTATTTTGTAAAAATGATGAAAAAAAAGAAAGAATCGCAGGATGTGTTTTATGGTTTGGTGTGGTGATCGCATCGGTCGGAATTCCGTGGGGACTTTTGTATCTTGCCGGAAAGGTCAGCTTCTGGCTTCAATTTGCACTGGAAACTTTCTGGTGTTATCAGCTTCTTGCCGGAAAATGCCTGAAAGATGAAAGCAGGAAGGTTTATGTACAGCTCGTAAACCACAATCTGGAGGGGGCAAGACATGCGGTATCGATGATCGTGGGGAGAGATACCGGAAATCTTTCTGAGGCCGGAGTGACAAAGGCTGCGGTAGAAACAGTAGCCGAAAATACATCGGACGGAGTGATCGCACCGCTCATTTTTATGCTGATCGGTGGGGCACCACTTGGATTTTTTTATAAGGCTGTTAATACAATGGATTCTATGGTAGGATATAAGAATGAAAAGTATTTACATTTTGGTCGGTTTGCGGCTAAAATGGATGATGTATGGAATTATATTCCGTCCAGGATATCAGCACTTCTGATGATCGCAAGTGCATGGATCTTCCGGATGGATTATAAAAGGGCGTGGGCAGTCTGGAAAAGAGACAGGCGAAAGCATGCCAGCCCGAATTCCGCGCAGACAGAAGCGGTATGTGCAGGTGCACTTCAGGTGCAGCTTGCGGGAGATGCCTATTATTTTGGAAAATTATATCCGAAAGAGACAATCGGAGATGATGTGCGTCCTATCGAGCCGGAAGATATTTTAAGAGCCGGTAATCTGATGGACGGAACAGCACTTCTGACACTTCTTGTCTTTGGATTACTGAAATATTGTATGATACTGATGTAAGGGGAATAAAAGGTTATGGAATATGTACATGGTGGAGATATTTATACACACAAAGGAATGACAGATTTTTCTGTGAATCTGAATCCGTTCGGACCTGGAAGAGCTGTAGTGGAAGCGGCAAGAAAGTCAATAGACCAGATTGGAAATTATCCGGATGCCAGCTGCAGGAAACTGAAAAGTGCTCTGGCGAAAAGACTGGAAGTTCCGGCTGAGCATATTATCTGTGGAAATGGGGCGGCAGATCTGATTTTTACGGCAGTGCTTGCGGACTGCCCAAGGAAAGCGCTGATACCGGTTCCTGCATTTGCGGAATATGAACAGGCACTGCGTGCGACCGGGTGCGAGATCTGTTATTATAAGAAAAGAGAAGCGACTGGTTTTCAACTGGAAGAAGATTTTCTGGATCTTCTGAATGAAGATATTGATATGGTATTTTTGTGTTCACCGGATAATCCGACCGGAAAGCTGATCGACCGGAGTATGCTTTGGAAGATTCTTGCAAGATGCGAGACTTACGGAATCCGGATGGTGTTGGATGAATGTTTTATTGATTTCGCGGAAAATGCAGCTACGGCATCCATTCTTGCAGATACTAAGAGATGGAGAACGTTATTTATCCTCCGTTCACTGACTAAGATGCACGCGATTCCGGGAATCCGTATCGGGTATGCCGTTACTTCAGATATGGAATTTCTGGAGAAGATGGAACAGTCCAGACAGCCATGGAGCGTATCGATACCGGCACAGGCGGCAGGCATGGCATCTTTAAAAGAGCAGATGCGTGTGAAACGGACCTGTGATTTTACGAACCGTGAAAGAATCTGGATGGAAAATGAATTAGACAAGCTTGGAATTACCCATTATCCGTCAGATGCCAATTTCATTCTGATGCGAAGCGGTATAAATTTATATGAGAAACTGAAAAAACAGAAGATCCTGGTTCGGGATTGCAGCAATTACAAAGGTCTCGGAGAAGGATATTATCGTGTTTGTATGCGGCAGAGAGGAGACAACCAGAAACTGATCGATGCGCTGGGAGAAATTCTCTATGCAGGTCAGGGAGAATTTTAATATGGCAAAGTCGATTATGATTCAGGGAACCATGTCAAATGTCGGAAAGAGCCTTCTTGCGGGAGGGCTCTGTCGTGTTTTAAAGGAAGATGGAATCAAGGTTGCACCATTTAAGTCACAGAACATGGCACTCAATTCTTTTATCACGGCAGATGGTCTGGAAATGGGACGCGCACAGGTCATGCAGGCAGAAGCTGCTATGATCCGGCCGGAAGTTTATATGAACCCGATTCTTTTAAAACCGACCTCCGATGTAGGAAGTCAGGTAATTGTAAACGGAGAAATTGCGGGAGTCATGCCGGCGATGGAATACTTCCGTAAAAAGAAAGAATATATTCCGGCTATTTTAGAAGCTTATCATAAACTGGAAGAAAAGTATGATGTGATCGTCATTGAAGGCGCGGGAAGTCCGGCAGAAATAAACCTTAAACAGAATGATATTGTCAACATGGGGCTTGCTGAGCTGGTGGATGCACCGGTTCTTCTTGCCGGAGACATTGACCGTGGTGGTGTGTTTGCGCAGATCGTCGGGACGGTTATGCTGTTGGAAGAAAAAGAGCGGGCAAGGATCAAAGGTACGGTGATCAATAAGTTCCGTGGGGATGTGAAAATTCTGGAGCCAGGTATCAGGATGCTGGAGGAGTGGACAAAGATACCGGTATGTGGCGTGATGCCATATATTTATGCGGATATTGATGATGAGGATAGTCTGTCAGAAAGGTTTGAGCGGAAAGAAAAGGCGGCACTTCTGGATATTGCAGTGATCCGTCTGCCGCGTATTTCCAATTTCACAGATTTTGCGGTACTGGAATGCAGGGAAGAAGTTTCGCTTCGGTATGTGTCAAAGGCAGGAGATTTCGGGAATCCGGATCTGGTAATTCTGCCGGGAAGTAAAAATACGATGGAAGACCTGTTGTGGCTTCGTCAGAGCGGACTGGAAGGGAAAGTGCTGCGCCATGCCTCATCAGGAAAACCGGTATTTGGTATCTGTGGCGGTTACCAGATGCTTGGAGAAGAAATCCGTGATCCGGAAGGGGTAGAACGTGGTGGAACCATAAAAGCAATGGGACTGCTTCCTGCAGTTACTGTATTTGAAAATACCAAGAGAAGAACCCGTGTTACCGGAAGGTTCGGAGAAGTTACCGGAATCTTAAAAGCAATGTCCGGTGCAAAGCTGGATGGATATGAGATCCATATGGGGGAAACTATTTTTTCTGATAAAGATGCTGCAGATCATAAGATGATGGTACAGATCTGTGATCAGGTGACAGGTGAGAGCCGGTGGGACGGAGCGCAGAAGAAGAATGTGTACGGCTGCTATGTACATGGGATTTTTGATGACCGGGAAGTAGCGGATGCACTGATCGGGGCACTTCTGGAAGAAAAAGGATACGGTGAGGAAGCCATGCACTCCATGGACTACTATGCTTACAAAGAGAAGCAGTATCAGATTCTTGCAAATGCAGTTCGTGAGAATATGGATATGAAGAAAATATATGAGATTATCGAGAAGGGAAATGCAGCAGAATGTTTCATCTGATCACAGGTGGCAGTGGAAGCGGTAAATCCGAATATGCAGAGCAGAAGCTTATGGAATATGCCAGCCATTCAAAAAGAAACAAAAAACGCTACTATATAGCAACTATGATACCTTTCGGGAAGGAAACGGAAGAGAAAATTGCACGTCACAGAAAACTTCGTGCGGGCAAAGGGTTTGAAACGATCGAATGCTATACGGATCTTAAAAAAGCTGCAGAAATCCTGCAGACAAAAGAGACAGGAAGTGTTCTCCTGGAATGTATGTCCAATCTTGTGGCAAATGAAATGTACGATCCGTCAGGAGCAGGTGAAAATGCAGAAGAGTCCATTCTGGCGGGGATCCATAAGCTGCAGAAGGTCAGTGATGATCTGGTAGTTGTTACAAATGAAGTATTTTCAGACAGCATGACAGATAATCCGGAGATGGAAGAATATCTGAAGCTTCTCGGAAAGCTAAATCTTCGGATGGGAGAGATGGCAGATCTGGTGACAGAAGTTGTGTACGGAATTCCGGTTGAAAGGAAAGATATAAAAAAATGAAAATGATAATCGGCGGTGCATATCAGGGGAAGCTTGCGTATGCAAAAAAGCAGAACCCATACATTCATTGGACGGATGGAGAACTATGTGAAGGAGATAATATTTTTGAAGCAGAAGGAGTCTTTCATTTTGAAAAATATATCCAGAGCATGATAAAAAAAGAAAACTGGTCGGAAAAAGAAGCAATTGATTTCGCATCGAAACTAACAAAAAAGTGTCCGGATATTGTAATTGTGACACAGGAGATCGGCTATGGTCTGGTTCCGGTAGACGCATTTGATCGCAGATACAGGGAACTGACCGGAAGGATCTGTACCGTACTTGCGGCAAATTCAGATCAGGTAGACCGGGTAGTATGCGGGATCGGTGTGACGATCAAAGGAGGAAATATCAAGTGAAGATAGAACTGGAAAATGTAAAACCTGCAGAAATAGAAAAACGCAGTTTTGAGATCATAACAGAAGAACTGGGTGATACGCATCTGATCCCCGGAACAGAACCGATCGTCAAACGCTGTATCCATACAAGCGCAGATTTTGATTATGCCAAGAACCTGATGTTTTCAGAAGGTGCAGTAGAAAAAGCGCTGGATGCTATCCGAAATGGTGCAGTCATTGTAACCGATACCCAGATGGGAAAAGCAGGTATCAACAAACGGAAGCTTGCAGAATACGGAAGCGAAGTTCTTTGCTTCATGTCCGATGAAGATGTAGCAGAAACTGCCAAAAAGAACGGAACCACGCGTGCCGTTGCAAGCATGGAAAAAGCAGCCACCCTCGATAAAAAAATCATCTTTGCCATCGGAAATGCCCCGACAGCCCTTGTAAGACTCTATGAACTGATCCAGGATGGCAAATTAACCCCAGAACTCATCATCGGAGTTCCTGTAGGATTTGTAAATGTTGTCCAGTCTAAAGAGTTAATCCTTTCACTGAAAGACACACCATATATCGTGGCAAGAGGCAGAAAAGGTGGCAGCAATATTGCTGCATGTATCTGCAATGCACTATTGTATATGTTGTAGATAGATAAGATGTTGGGGGCAAAAGGTATTTTGACCCCTTTGATACCAGATTGCTACGTGCGTTTTGCATCGGCTTTCTGACCTTTTGACCCTGGTATCTATATAATAAACAGCCCTTATTTAATGAGGTTTTTGCATTCTAACTGTATTTGCGATAATTAAAAAATTAACTATATTGTCAGAAAATAGACGCAATTTAGTATTGAATTCTGACCTGTACTCTGCTATTATAATCGTATGCTAGTTGAAGGACAGCAGGAAGGAGAAATTGATTATGGGATTTTTAACAGGAAAGACTGCAATTATCACAGGTGGCGGAAGAGCTGTATTAAGTGATGGAAGCTGCGGATCTATTGGATATGGAATTGCAACAGCTTACGCAAAAGAAGGAGCGAATCTGGTAATTACCGGGCGTAATGTAAAGAAACTCGAAGATGCCAAAGAAGAATTGGAGAGACTCTATGGTATCAAAGTATTGCCTGTACAGGCTGATGTCAGCGCGGGGGCTGATAATGAAGCAACAGTACAGAACGTAGTAAAGCAGGCAATTGACACATTCGGAAGAATTGATGTCCTGATCAATAATGCACAGGCATCCGCATCTGGTGTTACGATCGCAGATCATACAACAGACCAGTTCAATCTGGCAATGTATTCCGGCGTATATGCGGTATTCTATTATATGCAGGCATGTTATCCGTACCTGAAAGAGACAAAGGGATCTGTTATCAACTTTGCTTCAGGTGCCGGACTTTTCGGAAATTACGGACAGTGCGCATATGCAGCGGCAAAAGAAGGAATCCGTGGACTTTCCAGAGTAGCTGCAACAGAGTGGGGACCAGATGGAATCAATGTCAATATCGTATGCCCGCTCGCATGGACAGCACAGCTTGAGAATTTCCAGAGAGCTTATCCGGAAGCATTCAAGGCAAATGTAAAGATGCCGCCGGCTGGACATTACGGAGATGTAGAAAAAGAAATCGGACGTGCATGCGTACAGCTTGCATCACCGGATTTCAAATATATGAACGGAGAGACGATCACCTTAGAAGGTGGAATGGGACAGAGACCTTAAGAAAAATCCATATAAGTCAAAGAGAGTGCCTGTGCGTTTTTTGAATCGTACAGTCGCTCTCTTTTTATTTCATAGGATATTCCGAAGGAACTTCCTATGAAATAAAAGGCACTGCGTGCCGGAGATGCACATTCTTTTTAGCTTCTCCGTCTTGACATCTTTAAAAACGTCATTCAAAATAAGAACGGAAAGAAAATTTAAATCATTTAATCGAGGCTAAAAAGATATGAAAGCAGTTATTTTTGATATGGACGGTGTTCTGATCAACACAGAACCATTACACTATCGTTGCTGGAAGGAAATTTTAAAAGAGAAGAACGGAATCGATCTTGACTATGAGGTCTACCTTCCGTGTATCGGTTCTACCCGTGGATTCTTCATGGATTTGATCAATGAGAATTATGGGCCGGTTTTTGATGATGTGGATAAGATGAATGCGCTCATGAAAGAGAAAAAAGCGCAGATTACAGAGGCAGAAGGATTTCCGGAGATGCCGGGAATCAAAGAAGCATTGAAGCAGTTAAAAGACGAAGGATATCTGCTTGCAGTAGCGTCTTCCTCTCCGGCTTATGCGATCAAAGATGCATTAAAGTCTCTGGATATGGAGAAATATTTTACAGTGGTCATGAGTGGAGATTATGTAGAGCATCCAAAACCGGCACCGGATACTTTCCTTGTAACGGCAGAGAAACTGGGAATGGAGCCGGAGGACTGTCTGGTAGTAGAGGATTCGACTAACGGTGGAGGAGCTGCCAGAGCAGCCGGTATGAAATGTATCTGGTTCCACAACCCGGATTCCGGAAGGCAGGATATCCCGGATGCGGTACTGGAATTTCCGGCATGGACTAGCGAAAATGTAGAAAAAATGCTGAAAATATTAGGAAAAGAGGGAGAGTAAAGATGAGAATAAGAACAGCAGATCTGAGTGATCTGAAAGAAATTGCCCGTGTGGAGGCAGCGTGTTTCCCGGCAGCAGAAGCGGCAACAGAAGAAGAATTTGAAAAGAGACTTACTTTTTATAAAGATCATTTCTGGCTGATGTTTGAAGAAGAGAAGTTGATCGCCTTCGTGGACGGTATGGTGACGAATCAGGAAGATCTGACAGACGAAATGTATGAAAAAGCGGAAATGCATGATGAAAAAGGTGACTGGCAGATGATTTTTGGTGTAAATACGCTGCCGTCTTACCGGAAACATGGATATGCAGGAGAATTGATCAAAAGAGCGATTACAGATGCAAAAGAGCAGGGAAGAAAGGGACTTGTCCTTACCTGCAAGGACCGGCTGATATCTTATTATGCCAGGTTTGGATTCAAAAATGAAGGTGTCTCAGAATCAGTACATGGAAACGTGGTCTGGAATCAGATGAGACTTACATTTGATGAAGGGCTGGGTGAATAATGTGAAAAAAAATAAGTTTGAAATTGATATGTGCAACGGCTCCATCATGGACAAGCTGATCTCTTTTTCACTGCCACTTATGGTTTCCGGAATTCTGCAGCTTGCGTTTAATGCAGTGGATATCATCGTGGTAGGAAGATTCTCCGGGAGTCAGGCACTTGCCGCAGTCGGCTCCACAACAGCACTGATTAATGTGTTTGCGAACCTGTTTATCGGAATTTCACTTGGTGCCAATGTTCTTGCAGCCAGATTTTATGCAGCGGGCAAAGACCGGGAGATGTCGGAAACAGTACATACTTCGATCACACTTGCGCTGATCAGTGGAATTATGATGGCAGTTATCGGGGTGCTTCTTGCAAAGTGGGCACTTGAAATTATGGGAACGCCGGATGATGTGATCGGGCAGTCTGCCTTATATATGCGGATCTATTTTATGGGAATGCCATTTTTTATGTTATATAACTATGGGGCAGCCATTTTAAGGGCGATCGGTGATACAAAAAGGCCATTGATCTTCCTGATCATTTCCGGAATTGCAAATGCCGCGCTGAACATGATACTGGTTATTCTTTTTCATATGGGAGTTGCCGGGGTTGCAATTGGAACAATTATTTCACAGTTGATTTCCTGTGTGCTGGTACTGACCTGTCTGTACCGGTCGGAAGGAAGTTATCAGCTTCGTTTCTCCAAACTGAAGATCAATGGTGCCTACATGGAACAGATTTTCCAGGTGGGAGTTCCGGCGGGAATCCAGAGTACGGTCATCAATTTGTCCAATGCACTGTTGCAGTCCTCGGTTAATTCATTTGGATCGATTGCGATGGCAGGCTATACAGCAGCGAACAATATGCTTGGGTTCCTTTATATGTCAGTGAATTCGATAACTCAGGCATGTATGAGTTTTACCAGTCAGAATTATGGTGTCGGTAAGCTGAAACGAATGGATAAGGTGCTGCGTGACTGTGCGATTCTGTCTATATCGATCGCGGTAGTGCTTGGTGGTCTTGCCTATTGCTTCGGACCGCAGATTCTGACAGTTTATACTTCAGATCCAAAGGTTATCAACTGCGGAATGGAAATCCTGGCGTATACATCGATCACTTATTTCCTGTGTGGGATCATGGATTTGTTTCCGGGTGCGCTTCGTGGAATGGGATATTCAGCAGTCCCGATGGTGCTTTCAGTGATCGGAACAGTGGGAACAAGAATTGTGTGGGTATTTGGAATTTTTCCGAACCACAGATCTTTATCCGTACTTTTTGTATCCTATCCGGTGTCATGGATCATTACCATTGTACTTCAGGTCGTGTGCTTCTATTTTGTGAGAAAAAGGGTACATCAGAAAGAAAAAAGATTGTTATAAACAGAACGAAATTGTGAAAATCGACAGTAGGGCATTGTGAAAAACAGACAGATTTATCTGTCTGTTTTTGTATATATATAATAAATGTGCTTGCAATAGAAAGACACATGTGCTTGTATCCGCTACAAAAACATGAACATGTAAAATGTTTGCGCATCACGGAAAATAGATTGAAAAGAGAAGAAAAATAGGGTATCCTAAGTATAGAAAGACAAAAATAATAAAAAGTCCGCGTTAAACGGACATATGTGTCATGCGGAGGTAATGAAGATGAATGATAATAAAATGTGGGCGTTAGTAAAGGAAAAACCGGAACAGGGACTCTGGCTGAAAAGAGTACAGATTCCGGAAGTAGGACCAAATGACGTAAAGATCAAGATCCATAAAAATGCAATCTGTGGTACCGATGTACATATTTACCAGTGGAATGAATGGGCACAGCATACTATTCCGATCGGACTGACCGCAGGACATGAATATGTCGGGGAAGTTGTAGAAGTCGGTGCAGGTGTACAGGGATTCAAGGTGGGCGATCTAGTATCAGGTGAAGGACATATCACTTGTGGAAAATGCAGAAACTGTCTGGAAGGGCACAAAGAGAACTGCAAAGATGCTAAAGGTGTTGGGGTAAACCGGAACGGTGCGTTTGCAGAATATCTGGTTATTCCCGCTTCAAATGTATGGCCGTGCAATCCGGCAATTGATGAAGAATTATATGCGATCTTTGATCCATTTGGAAATGCAACCCATACTGCATTATCTTACGACATGCTTGGTGAAGATGTGCTGATCACAGGTGCAGGGCCGATTGGGATCATGGCAGCGGCGATCGCAAAATTTGCAGGAGCAAGACATGTGGTAATCACGGATATGAACCAGTACCGTCTGGATCTGGCAGCAAAAATGGGTGCGACCAGATGCGTTAATCTGACACAGGAAAAACTGACGGATGTGATGCATGAGATCGGAATGACAGAAGGCTTTGATATCGGACTTGAAATGTCTGGAAGCCAGCCGGGACTTTCTGATATGATCCATAACATGAAACATGGTGGAAAGATCGCACTTCTCGGATTGCAGAGACAGGATGCAACCGTAGATCTTGAGACAGTGATCTTCAATGGGCTGAATATCCGCGGAATTTATGGAAGAAAAGTATGGGATACCTGGTACAAGATGTCTACGATGATCCAGGCGGGACTTGATATTTCACCGATCATCACACACCATTTTGATATCCGCGATTATGAAAAAGGATTTGAGGCAATGATCTCAGGACAGTCAGGAAAGGTGATCCTTGACTGGGCACATATTAACGATTAGGAAAAGCAGAAGAAGGAGAGAATAAAATGGCAAGAAAAAATGATATTTTAAGTATTTATACAAAAGAAGTAGAACAGATCAAAGCAGATGGTCTTTTCAAAGGGGAAGCACCGTTCGTATCTCCGCAGGGCGCAAAGGTTGTAATGGAAGACGGAAGAGAGCTTCTTAATATGTGTGCCAATAACTATCTTGGACTTGGGGACAATCAGAGACTGATCGATGCAGCGAAGAGAACCTATGATGAAAAAGGATATGGGGTTGCTTCTGTCAGATTTATCTGCGGAACACAGGACATTCACAAAAAACTGGAAAAGAAGATTTCCGGATTTCTGGGAACAGATGATACGATTTTATATTCTTCCTGCTTTGATGCAAATGGTGGACTTTTTGAAACAATCCTGACTGCGGAGGATGCAGTGATCAGTGATGAACTGAACCATGCTTCCATCATTGATGGAGTTCGTCTCTGTAAGGCAAAACGATACCGCTACAAAAATAACAACATGGAAGATCTGGAAGCACAGCTTCAGGCTGCAGATGCAGCAGGAGCAAGAGTCAAACTGATCGCTACAGACGGTGTATTTTCAATGGATGGAATCATCTGTAATTTAAAAGGTGTCTGTGATCTTGCTGATAAATACAACGCACTGGTTATGGTGGATGACAGCCATGCAGTTGGATTTGTAGGAGCACACGGCAGAGGAACTTCCGAATACTGTGGCGTAGAAGGAAGAGTGGATATCATTACAGGAACACTCGGAAAAGCACTCGGTGGGGCTTCCGGTGGATATACATCCGGAAGAAAAGAGATCATCGATCTGCTTCGTCAGAGAAGTCGTCCGTACCTGTTCTCCAACTCTCTTGCACCGGCGATCGCAGGAGCAAGTATTGAGATGTTCAATATGCTGGAAGAAAGCACCGAGCTTCGTGACCATTTGGAAGAAGTAACCGCATACTACCGCAAGCAGCTGGTAGAAAATGGATTTGATATCATCGAAGGAACCCATCCATGTGTACCGGTTATGCTTTATGATGAAAGACTTGCCGGAGAATATGCAAAGAAAATGATGGAAAAAGGGGTATATGTGGTTGCATTCTCTTATCCGGTTGTACCGAAAGGAAAAGCAAGAATCCGCACACAGGTATGCGCGAGCCATACAAAAGAAGATATTGATTTCATTATCAAATGTTTTAAAGAGACTAGAGAAGAGATTGGAAAATAAATTGCTACAGGATAGAAAAATGCCGGACAGTACAAAATGTTGCCCGGCATTTTGTGATGATATAACAGAGAAATTTGACTAAAAAATGTTACAGGAAAATTTTCGGAGGCGTTAAATAAAAATAAAAGAATATTTTTGGAATGTAATCATGGTAATTATGTAAAACCTGAAAAAATAAAGAGAAAAGCTTGTGGGAAAGGCAGGAATACTATAAAATAAACAGGGAACAATAAAAAGATGAATGGGGTGTCATCTGACAGAGGAGAGAAAAGATGGAACAAAAAATATACAATGAATATGTGGAAATTTTAAAGGAAGAGTTGCTTCCGGCGATGGGATGTACAGAGCCGATTGCAGTAGCTTACGCGGCAGCAGTTGCAGTTCAGGCTCTTGGGGAAAAACCGGAATCTGTAGAAGTAAATGTCAGTGCAAATATTATTAAGAATGTAAAAAGTGTCGTTGTACCGTGCACAGGAGGACTTCGCGGAATCGGTGCAGCAGTCTGTGCAGGGATTGTAGCCGGATGTCCGGAAAAAGAACTGGAAATTCTGGAAGAGATCACAGGGGAACAGAAAGTAGAAATGAAAAAGATGCTGGATACCATGCCGATGACAATCCGGGAATCCGATAAAGAATATATTTTCGACATCCAGATCAAGGCATGTGCAGGCGGACACAGCGGATACGTAGAGATCGCAGGTTTTCACACCAATGTGATCTGTGTAAAGAAAGATGATGAGATCATCAGAGAAAAAGCATATGAAGAGCAGGGATCCAGCTGTGCGACGGACCGTTCTCTTCTGACTGTGGAGAAGATCATTGAATTCGCAGACTGCGTAGACGTTGCAGACGTAGAGGAAGTTCTGCAGAGACAGATTGATTATAACTGGGCAATTGCCGAAGAGGGCATGACAGGAAACTGGGGGGCTGCCATTGGAAAGACTTTGATGGAAGCATATGGAAACAGTGTACATAACCGTGCGAAAGCGATGGCAGCGGCCGGATCGGATGCAAGAATGAACGGATGTGAACTTCCGGTTGTCATCAATTCGGGAAGCGGTAACCAGGGAATGACAACTTCTCTTCCGGTGATCGTCTATGCAAAAGAGCTGAATGTCTCAAAAGAGATGATGCTCCGCGCGCTGGTTGTGTCAAATCTGATCACAATTCATATGAAGACAGGAATCGGAAGACTGTCTGCATATTGTGGCGCGATCAGTGCAGGATGTGGTGCAGGTGCAGGAATCTGTTATCTGTATGGCGGACGTGCATATGAGATTTCTCATGTAATTGTAAATGCAGTTGCCATTAACTCAGGTGTTGTGTGTGATGGAGCGAAGGCAAGCTGCGCGGCAAAAATCGCATCAGCTGTGGAAGCAGGACTTCTGGGACTTCAGATGCAGAAAAATGGAAAGCAGTTCTATGGCGGAGACGGACTTGTAGAAAAAGGTGTAGAAAACACGATCCGTAATATTGGAGAGCTTGCAAAGAAGGGAATGCGTGAGACGGATAAAACGATCATCCAGATCATGACAAGATAAGAAAAAGAGAAAAGAACTGGTAGAAGAGGCACTTGCATTTACCGGACTTAAGAAAAATATGACTAATATTGAAAAAATAAAACATCTGCGGTATGCATATCGCAGATGTTTTATTTTTGACCGTTAGCTATTTATACTTTTTATTTTTGAATATACTTCTTCAACAACAAAAGCGTATTCTTTACCCCATCCATATGGGATCTTTCATAGTTATGTGATGCATACACCCCAGGACCAACCAGACCATGGCGGATATCATATCCTGCCCGAAGAGTTGCCTCTACGTCAGAACCGTAATGCGGATACACATCGATCGCATAATCCAATCCTTCTTCTTTTGCAGTTTCGGCAAGAGCAGATGTTACGTCGTAGTTGTAAGGACCGCCGGAATCTTTTGCGCAAATAGATACCATGCGTTCGGTACATCCGAGATCGGATCCGACGCAGCCCATGTCAACAGAAATCATCTCTGTTGTATCTTCGGCAACAAAACTTCCGCCGTGTCCGACTTCTTCATATACAGTGAAAAGAAGAGAAACTTTGCGGGAAAGCGCAATAGATTCATCTTTTACGCATTTTGCCAGACCGAGAAGGATGGAAGCAGAAAGCTTGTCATCTAAGAAACGGCTTTTGATATAACCGCTCGGTGTGATCTGGGTACGCGGGTCCATGGCGATGATATCTCCAGGCTGTACGCCAAGTGAAAGAGTTCCTTCTTTAGTGTCCACATTTTCGTCCAGAAGGATTTCCATATTTTCTTCTTTTGTCTCAACAGCAGAATCTGCAACATGAACAGAAGGTTCAGTATTTAGTACTACACCGGTATAAACGCGTCCGTCGCGTGTGTGGATCGTGCAGTTTTCCCCATCAGCGGTACTCCACTGGTGTCCACCGAGAGTAGTCGGACGCAGTCTTCCATTTGCTTTGACAGAACGCACCATGGCACCGAGGGTATCAACGTGTGCTGCAAGTACCAGCGGATTCCCCTCTCCGCCGATCGTTACGAATACGTTGCCTTTGTTAGAAAGCTGTGGTTCATATCCCATATCTGATAAAGTCTTCATCAGGTATGCAGCCACATCTTTGGTATAACCGGATGGGCTTGGAATAGAAGTTAAAGCTTTCAGTTCGTTTCCGATAAATTCAAGATAATTTTGCATAGAAAATTCCCCCAAAAAATTTATAGTATATATCATAATAGTTTAATGGAAGAGGATGGAAAATGCAATATACATTGAAGGATAATTTAAAAAGGTTATAATAATTGATGAAAAATAGATTTATGATTTATAAAAAAGAATCAAATATTGTTTCCGATATATTTGCTGGTGAATTAACCGTATCAGGAGTATAATAGACTTAAAATATTATAGGAGGACAAGGTTAATTATGGGGGAAACATCAAACGCTAATCTACTGACAACGGGATCTATTCCGAAAAAGATTATTATGTTTGCGATTCCGCTTTTATGGGGGAATTTATTCCAGCAGTTGTATAATGTGGCGGATTCTCTGATCGTGGGAAATTTTCTTGGGAATAATGCACTTGCAGCTGTCAGCTCATCAGGGAATCTGATATTCCTGATGGTAGGATTTTTTGGGGGAATTGGCGTGGGAGCCGGTGTTGTCATTGCGAGGTATTTTGGAGCCGGAGAATATGAGAAGCTGAAAAAAGCAATCCATACGGCACTGGCATTTGGTGGCGTATGTGGAATTTTTCTTACGGTTGCCGCGTTGATCCTTGCACCGCAGATTTTAAAACTGATTGGTACGCCGGAAGAGGTACTGCCGAAATCACTGGTTTATTTCAGGGTGTATTTTGCAGGTTCACTTGGATTTGTAATTTATAACTTTGGAATGGGGATTTTGCAGTCACTTGGTGACAGTAAGAGTCCGGTCATCTATCTGATCATTTCAGCGTGTCTGAATGTGATTCTGGATCTGGTGCTGATCGGAGGTTTAGGATTTGGTGTAGGTGCAGCAGCTTTTGCAACGATTGTTTCACAGATATTAAGTGCGGTTCTGTGTATCAGAAAACTGCGTAGGGAACCAGAGGCGTTCCGGTTATCTTTTCGTGAACTTCGGATGGATGGGAATATGCTGCGGCTGATCGTGGTAAACGGAATACCGGCAGGAATCCAGAATTCCATTATTGCGGTTGCAAATGTATTTGTACAGTCGAATATTAATCAGTTTGGGGCTCTGGCAATGGCCGGGTGTGGGTCATATTCCAAAATTGAAGGATTTGGATTTATTCCGGTTACCTGCTTCTCACAGGCACTCACGACGTTTATTGGACAGAATCTGGGAGCAAAAGAGTATGACCGGACAAAAAAAGGGGCATTGTTTGGAACCATTTGTGGAATCGGGATAGCAGAAGTGATCGGAATAGCAGTTTTTTTCTTTTCACCATACCTGATCGCTGCGTTTGGAGGAGATCAAAAAGCAATTGAATATGGAATTGCAGAGGCACATACGATCGCTCTTTTCTATTGTCTGCTTGCGTTTTCGCATTGTATGGCAGCAATTCAGAGAGGGGCGGGAAGAAGTATTGTTCCGATGTTTGTTATGATGATTGTATGGTGCGGAGTCCGGGTAACCTATATTAGTATTGTTATCAGGATTATTCCGGTGATCAATGTAATCTACTGGGCATATCCACTTACCTGGTTTATCAGTTCGGTGATATTTTTGATTCTGTTTCTTAAGACAGACTGGATTCACGGATTAGAGAAACAGTGACAGGGCGCATAAAAAAGAAAGCTGTACACTGCTTATGTAGTGTGCGGCTTTCTTTTTTTGTATTTTTTCCTGAAATTACAGGGAAAGGGAATGAAGTTCCGTAAAAAATGAAGGATAAGATACATCTACACACTGACCATCCTGGATTTCAGTATTTCCCTCGGCGGCAAGGGCTGCGATGGAAAAGGCCATTGCGATCCGGTGATCCAGATAACTGTTGATCTGTCCTCCATGAACCGGATTACCGCCACGGATGATCATGCCGTCGTCGGTTGGTGTTACATCAACGCCCATGGCAAGAAGTCCTTCTGTAGTTGTTTTGATACGGTCAGTCTCTTTGACCTTCAATTCGGCAGCATCCCTGATGATCGTAGTTCCCTCGGCGAAAGCAGCCATCACTGCAATCATCGGAATCTCATCGATCAGTGTAGGGATGATTGCACCTTCTACGGTGGTTCCGTGAAGAGTGCTTGTACGTACAAGAAGATCGGCAGTTGGTTCACCACTGTCACAATTTTCATTTAGATAGGTAATGTCTGCCCCCATTGCCCTGCATACTTCAAGGATTCCGGCACGGGTCGGGTTAGTACCTACATTCTTTATCAGAAGTTCAGAACCTGGGACCAGAAGGGCAGCAGCGATGAAGTAAGCAGCAGAAGAAATATCTCCGGGAACCAGGATCTTCTGTCCGTATAATTCCTCACATGGGAGAATAGATGCAGTTGCACTGCCATCAGAATGTACTTCTGTCTGTACGTTGGCACCGAAGCCATTCAGCATCAGTTCTGTATGATTACGGGAAAGTACAGGTTCTGTAACCAGGGTTAATCCGTCTGCATAAAGTCCTGCCAGGAGTACGGAAGATTTAACCTGAGCAGAAGCTACTTTTGAGTGATAGTGGATTGCGTGCAGGGATGGATTCTGACCGGCAGGAAGCAGGCTGTTGATCAAAAGTGGTGCGCACCCGTTCCCATTTTGGCTTAAAATATCAGCGCCCATCATCCCAAGAGGCTCCATGATCCTCTTCATCGGGCGGGAGTTCAGAGAAGCATCGCCGGAAAGAGTGGTGGCAAACGGCTGACCGGAAAGAATACCGGAAATCAGTCTTGTAGTGGTTCCGCTGTTCCCCACATCTAAAAAAGAAGAAGGTTCGGAAAGTCCGTGAAGGCCTTTGCCGTGAACCAGGATACGGTCAGGTGTGTCTTCGATATTGATTCCCATGGCACGAAAGCAGCCGATGGTAGAGAGGCAGTCGGCACCGTGAAGAAAATGTGTGATCTCAGTAGTTCCTTTTGCCAGTGCACCGAACATAATAGAACGGTGGGAGATGGATTTATCGCCGGGAACAGATACTTCCCCGCGAAGCTGTTTAACAGGTTGGATTTGCATAATATAGTAACCTCTCATTCGTAAAATTCTATTTTCAAGCATTGTGACCAATTTACACAAAGTTCTGAAAAGATTTTTTGGACTGTCTTGCATTTAATGATGTGAGTGTCAAAAGTCCTGTTGCAAGCAAGCTTGCATCGGCTTTCTGACCTTTTGACCCTGGTATCATCATTTAATTATTAACGCTCATAAACAATATAACGATGCTTCTGCAAAAGTGCTACTGCCTTCTCGCAGGAGATGCTGTCATAGAATTCGATGCGGAGTACGCCTTCTTCAAATTCACGGTTATGAACGATTCCGATGTTCTTAATGCTGAGTGCATTAGAAGCGAGGATGGTCGCAATGGTGGCGATCACACCGGCTTCATCCGGGATGTCACAGTAGATCTCGAATGCACGCTTGATCGGGCCGGCAGAACCGTTTGGCATGGAATTGCGGTAGTTCCGGGAATGGTCGAACATATCGTAGATTCCCTGGGAGTCTCCGGCATCAACCAGTTTTTTCGCTTCATTTAATGTTTCGATATAATTTCCAAGGATCTGGGAAATATTACTCTGATTCTGTGCACAGATATGTTCCCACATGGTCGGTGAGGAAGAGGCGATTCGCGTAATGTCCTTAAAGCCGCCGGCGGCGAGGGTTTTCATCAGCTCATCCTTGGTGTCGGTGTCTCTGACAAAGTTGACCAGACTTGCGGCAATGATATGTGGCAAGTGGCTGATCGTGCCGGTGACGATGTCGTGTTCATGATAATCCAGTACGATTGGAAGTGCACGCAAGGATTCTACGAAGGATGCGTATGCATCAACCTTTTTTTTCGCTACTTTGGCGGAAGGGGTGAGAACAAAGTAAGCGTTCTCAATCAGGATTGGTTTGGAATTGGCAAAACCACTCTTTTCGGAACCGGCCATCGGGTGTCCTCCGATAAAGTAATCCTCCAGTCCCAGCCGGATGATCTCGTCATGGATCGGAGTTTTGACACTTCCGACGTCAGTCAGGATCATATCATCATGCAGGTAAGGCATCATCTGCTTTAAATATGCAGTATTGAAAGCAACCGGGGCACATAAGAAGATGTAGTTGCAGCCTCGGAAATTATCATCGATTGAGGTACAGGCCACATTGATGATGGATTCTTGTGTGGCAAGTGCCAGAGTTTCTCTATTCTTGTCGAAAGCGACAATCTCATAATCCGGATAATATCGCCGGATCGCCTTTGCAATAGAGCCCCCAATGAGTCCGAGTCCGATAAATCCGATTTTTTTCTGTTTCATAATTTTTCGTCCTTTCGTGATAGTCTACCTTTCATAATATAGGAAAACAGGCTATCTGTCAATAAAGCAATACTTTAAAGTGTAAAAGTGAAAGTTTTTGTTGAAATTCTATAAAATAGTTGTGTTTTTATAGAAAGTTTAGTACAATATATCCATGAGAAACTTTAGCAAGGAGGCAGCAAGCATGAAGGTTTACAGAACGGATGAAATTAGAAACGTGGTCCTTTTAGGACATGGGGGAAGCGGAAAGACCAGTCTGGCAGAAGCGATGGCTTATGTATCTGGAGCAACAAATCGTATGGGATCTGTTGAGAACGGTAATACGATCAGTGATTTTGATAAAGAAGAACAGAAACGTAAATTCTCACTTAGCACAAGTCTGATTCCGATTGAATGGGAAAAAGCAAAGATTAATATCCTTGATACACCTGGATATTTTGATTTTGTCGGAGAAGTGGAAGAAGCAGTCAGCGCAGCCGATGCAGCTGTTATCGTTGTTTCCGGAAAAGCCGGTGTGCAGGTAGGAACCGAGAAAGCATGGGAGCTCTGTGATAAGTATAATCTTCCGCGTATGATCTATGTTACTGAGATGGATGTGGATGATGCCAGCTTCCGTCAGGTTGTTGAAGATCTGACCGCAAGATACGGTAAAGTGATTGCACCACATTTCCAACCGATCCGTGAGAACGAGAAATTAGTAGGTTATGTCAATGTTATCAAGAATGCAGGTAGAAGATACACCGGACTTGGACAGAGAGAAGAGTGTGAGATTCCGGATTACTGTCTGCCGAACCTGCAGATTTACAGAGAGAAGCTTCTTGAAGCAGTGGCAGAGACCAGTGAAGCATTTATGGAACGTTATTTTGAGGGAGATGAATTCTCGGTTGAAGAGATCCGCTCTGCCATGAGAACAGAAGTTATGGACGGAGATATCGTTCCGGTAGCAATGGGATCCAATGTTCAGGCACAGGGTGTTGCAAACTTACTGTCTGATATCGTAAGATTTTTCCCAAGTCCGGAATACCGTGAATGCGTAGGCATCAACCGTAAGACCAATGAGATCTTTGAAGCACATCATGATTTTGCAGCCGCAAAGACCGCATATGTATTCAAGACCATGGTAGATCCGTTTATCGGAAAATATTCTTTCGTAAAAGTATGTTCCGGTGTATTAAAGGGGGATGATGTCCTTTACAATCCGGAGTCAGATGCAGAAGCAAAGATCGGCAAGATCTACACCTTATCCGGCAACAAACCGGTAGAAGTTCAGGAACTGTTTGCAGGTGATATCGGAGCGATTGCAAAACTGACAAGTACAAAGACAGGGGATACCCTTTCAACAAAAAATACACCGGTATCTTATGGAAGAACCGAATACTCCAAACCGTATACATATATGAAGTATGTAGTGAATAACAAAGGTGATGAGGACAAGGTATCACAGGCTCTTGCGAAGATGATGGCAGAGGATGTGACACTGAAAGTGGTAAATGACAGTGAGAACCGCCAGTCACTGATTTATGGAATGGGTGACCAGCATCTGGAAGTGACAGCAAGCAAGCTGGCAGAGCGTTACAAAGTCGGAATCAGACTGGAGACACCAAAAGTTGCGTTCCGTGAGACGATCCGCAAGAACTCGGATGTAGATACCAAGTATAAGAAACAGTCCGGAGGACATGGACAGTATGGACATGTTAAGATGCGTTTTGAACCATCCGGAGATCTGGATACACCGTATGTATTCCAGGAAGAAGTAGTCGGAGGTGCTGTTCCGAAGAACTACTTCCCGGCGGTTGAAAAAGGATTGCAGGAATCTGTATTAAAAGGACCTCTCGCCGGATATCCGGTAGTTGGTGTGAAAGCAACCCTGTATGATGGATCTTACCATCCGGTAGATTCTTCTGAAATGGCATTTAAGACTGCGACGATCCAGGCATTTAAGAAAGGATTTATGGAAGCAGGACCGGTTCTTCTTGAGCCAATCGCATCTGTGAAAGTAACCGTTCCGGATGATTATACCGGAGACGTTATGGGAGATCTGAACAAGAGACGTGGCCGTGTTCTTGGAATGAATCCACAGTCAGGCGGATATCAGGTAATTGAAGCGGATGTACCGATGACAGGCATGTTTGGATATTGCACAACACTTCGTTCTATGACAGGTGGACGAGGAAGCTATTCGTATGAATTTGCCCGTTATGAACAGGCTCCGGCAGATGTACAGGAAAAAGAAATTGAAAAGCGTGCAGCTGAAGAATAAGAATAAGGAAAAGCCGGGAGAAAATCCCGGTTTTTTCTATTGTACTTTCGTACTAAAAGTGGTATACATATTATGATGGTGGCAGCTTCGGCTGTCACATTGGTATTTTATACAATTTTAGTATTAAAGGTTTAGTATTAAGAGAAAAAGTAGAGGAAAAGAAAAATGAAAATTGTAATTATTGGGGACGGGAAGGTTGGTCATAAACTGACCATACAGTTATCCGAAGAAAATTACGATGTGGTTTTGATTGACCAGAATGAGGGGAAATTAAAAGAAGCACTGAATCAGCTTGATATTCTCTGCATTACCGGAGATGGTGCAGATGCGAAAGTGCAGAAAGAAGCAGGAGTGCCGGGCGCTGATCTTGTTGTGGCATGTGCATCGACAGACGAACTGAATATGCTGAGCTGCCTGCTCGCAAAGAGACTGGGGGCAAAGCACACGATCGCCCGTGTAAGGAATCCGATCTATTATCAGCAGATCGATCTTTTGAAAGAGGACTTAAGACTGAGTATGGCTGTCAACCCGGAACTTGCGGCTGCATTTGAGATTTCCAGATCGATCCTTCTTCCAGATACTGCAAAGGTAGAGACTTTTATGAAGGGAAAAGTCGAAATGGTAGAATTCATTGTCAAAGAAAGAAGCCATCTGGGCGGAGTATCGCTTGCTGAGCTTTACCGCAAGTTCCAGATCAAAGTTCTGGTATGTGCTGTAAGACGTGGATCGGAAGTGATCATCCCGAATGGTGATTTTGTCATCCATGATGGAGACCGGCTTCATATTGTTGCATCCCACAAATATATTGAAGAATTTTTCCATCTGATCGGAAAGCGGAAAGAGCCGAAGAATATTCTGGTCTGTGGTGGGGGAAAAGTCGGATATTATCTGGCAAAACAGCTTTTAGGACTTGGTATGCAGGTTAAGATCATTGAGCAGGACTGGAAGAAATGCGAAGATCTCTGCGACCAGCTTCCGAAAGCGACGATCATCTGTGGGAATGCCGCAGACCATGACCTTCTGATCGAAGAAGGAATTGAACAGGCAGATGCCCTGGTCAGCCTGACCGGTATGGATGAGGAGAATATTATCCTTGCACTTTTTGCAAAGACAAAAGGTGTGGACAAGATCGTGGCAAAGGTCAACGAAGACGGACGTGCCCAGCTTGTCGAGGAACTTGGGATCGATCTGATCGTATCGGCAAAGACTGCAACAGCAGATGCGATCATGAGTTATGTGCGTGCACGCCAGAATTCTCTCAAGAATGTCAATGTTGAATCTATGTATCAGCTGGTTGGCGGAAGAGTAGAAGCACTGGAATTTATTATCAAAGAAAAAACAGAATATACAGATATCCCGTTTAAGGATCTGGAACTGAAGCCGAACAATCTGATCGCATGTATCGGAAGAAAACGGCAGATTATTATTCCGGACGGGGATGAATCCATTCAGGTGGGCGACAGTGTTGTAATCGTTACAACCCAGAAGAAAGTTAAGGATATCACAGATATTCTGGCTGAGCAATAGGGGTGAAAAGAAATGAATGTGAAAATGATACGCTATATCATCAGCAAGATGATGGGAGCAGAGGGACTGCTGATGCTGCTTCCGATGATGGTTGGAATTATTTATGGCGAGCACACATCGGTTTATTTTCTGATTACAGCTGCGATCCTGACGGCAATTTATCTGCTGTTTGGCAGAAAATGCCCGGAGAACATGACGATTTATGCCAAAGAAGGTCTGATCATTGTTGCAACGGCCTGGATTTTCTGGTCACTTGCAGGTGCACTTCCATTTGTACTCAGTAAAAGTATTCCAAGCTATGTGGATGCTTTTTTTGAAACAGTATCCGGATTTACGACGACAGGTTCTACGATCCTGACTGAGATTGAAGGACTTCCGAAAGGAATTCTTTTCTGGCGTTCCCTGACACATTGGGTTGGTGGAATGGGAGTGCTGGTATTTGTTATGGTACTTACCTCTCTGGATGAGAAGAATTCCATGCATCTGATGCGTGCGGAAGTTCCGGGGCCAGAGGCAGATAAACTGGTTCCAAAGGCAAGAGGAACCGCAAGGATCCTGTATGGAATGTATTTTGCACTGACTACAATTGAGGTAGTTTTTCTTCTGGCAGGAGGGATGAATCTGTTTGACGCAGTGACACATGCATTCAGTACTGCCGGTACCGGAGGATTTTCCGGCTACAATGCAAGTGTGGCACACTTCAACAGTGCTTACATTGATGGTGTGATCACCGTATTTATGATCCTGTTTGGTATCAATTTTAATCTGTATTTCTTTCTGCTTTTGAAAGAATTTAAGAGTGTATTTAAGAATGAGGAGCTGCGTGCTTACCTGGGAATCATTGCAGGAGCAACCGTTGTGATCACCTGCAATATCGCCGGAGGTTATCATTCTCTTTTAAAGGCATTCCGCTATGCGGCGTTCCAGGTGGCATCCGTGATCACGACAACTGGATTTGTGACGGCAGATTTCAATAAGTGGCCGGAGCTTTCCAAATGTGTTCTGCTTCTTGTGATGGTAATCGGTGCTTCTGCCGGTTCAACAGGCGGTGGTATCAAAGTATCAAGACTTCTGATCCTGGTAAAAAGCATCCGCCGGGAGCTGAAAACTATGATCCATCCGAAAGCAGTCAATATCGTAAAAGTAAATGGTAAAAAAGTGAAAGAAGAGACGATGCGGGGGGTATATATATACTTTATTGCGTATATACTAATCCTGATCGTATCCGTGCTTCTGATCTCGATCAATAACTTTGATTTTACTACTTCATTTACCGGAGTGCTTACTACACTTAATAATGTAGGACCGGGACTGAATCTGGTAGGACCGGTGGAAAATTTTGCGAAGTTCTCAGACTTCTCGAAGATTGTGTTCTGCGTGGATATGCTGATCGGACGACTGGAGATCTTCCCGTTCCTGATGCTGTTCTCGCCGTCACTTTGGAGTAGAAAATTCTAAGACAGCTTTGGTAAGGCAAAACGATGAAAAGGAGAATTTATGAAAAAGAAAAATATAGCGATCAGTTTTCTGCTGCTTTTAGTGGCAGCAGGAATCTGGTATTATGTATCACTGCCGGCTTTTAATATCCATTCTTCCGGAGTGTGGTATTTTGTGCTTGTTCTGGTGCTTGCGGTCGGTCTTGTGCTTGCAGGAAAAAAAGGCTTGCGATACGGAGCGATTGATCTGAAGGAGATGAAAGAATCCAAAGGTTTCAAATGGTGTGTCCGTCTTTTTATTCTTTTGTTAGTGATTTATCTGGCTGGAACCATTCTTTCTTCACCGATTGTGAATGCGAAGAAATACCAACAGCTTCTGAAGGTAGAAGAGGGCGAATTCACAAAAGATATCGAGGAGCTTTCCTTTGACCAGATCCCGCTTCTGGATAAGGAGTCTGCGCAGCTTTTAGGAGACCGGAAGATGGGAAGCATGTCAGACATGGTATCCCAGTTTGAGGTGGACGATATCTACAGTCAGATCAACTACAAGGATCGTCCGGTCCGTGTGTCACCTTTGAAATATGCGAATCTGATCAAATGGTTTACCAATCGGAAAGATGGACTTCCTGCATATATCCGGATCGATATGGCAAGTCAGACAACGGAGATGGTAAAGCTGGAGCAGGGAATGAAGTATTCGACCAGCGAGCATTTTGGAAGAAATATTTACCGTCATCTTCGTTTTGCGCATCCGACTTATATTTACGGAGACCTTAGTTTTGAAATTGATGATAATGGTGTTCCATACTGGGTAGCACCGGTCAAAAAGTATAATATCGGTCTTTTCGGAGGAGAAACGGTAGGGCATGTGGTGCTCTGCAATGCGATCACCGGCGAAATGCAGGACTACAGGATCGATGAAGTCCCGGAATGGATCGACCGAGCCTATTCGGCAGATCTTCTGGTACAGCTTTATGATTATTATGGCACGTTAAAGCATGGGTATTTTAACAGTGTACTCAGCCAGAAAGATTGTCTGAAGACAACAAACGGATATAATTATCTGGCGATTGATGATGATGTATGGGTGTACACGGGAGTAACTTCTGTAAACAGTGACCAGTCCAATGTGGGATTTGTTCTGATGAACCAGAGAACTATGGAGACGAAGTATTATCCGGTGGCAGGTGCGATCGAGGATTCTGCGATGGCATCGGCAGAAGGACAGGTACAGAACCTGAAGTATCGGGCGACTTTCCCGCTGCTGCTTAACATTTCCGGGGAGCCGACTTACTTTATGGCACTTAAGGATGATGCAGGACTTGTGAAAAAGTATGCAATGGTCAATGTCCAGAAGTACCAGGTTGTTGCGATCGGAGACACGGTAAGTGCATGTGAAGAATCCTACAATAATCTGCTTCTTACCAATGGAATCAAGGAAAAAGAAGAAGTGAAGATGGATACCGGCACGATCGAAGGAAAGATCACGAAAATCGCCCAGGGTGTTATAGATGGAGATTCTCATTACTACATTATGCTGGAAGGATCAGATGAGATTTTTGATGTATCGGTAGTCGATTTTATTGAGATCATCAAGTACAATGTGGGAGATGATGTAAAACTGGAGTATGCAAAAGGGGATAAGGCAAATACGGTTTTGTCTTTGAAATAGCATGTTTTTGACCCTGGTATCATAGCATAAAAAGAATGTGCTCTGTCACATTTGGAAAACCATAAAAGGAGGGATGAAGATTTACAGAAAATCTTCATCCCTCCTTTTGGATAATGTCTATCTTAGTTAAGGAGTGTACAATCTTCAAAATTTACATTACCAAGCTGTTCATTCGTTGCACTGATGCTGACATAAAAATCTACATCATTTTCTTTGGAGATCTTTTTCAGTGTTTCGATGAAAGAAGGAATGTTCTCAAGTGTGATGTCGGCGTGCTTTAAAATACCGTCGATAAAGATTGCTTTGATATCATGGTCTGCGCTTAACATACCGTAAATAAATCCAAGATATTCATCGGTATTGGTGATTACATCATAGTCATCCATGCAGATCGCTCTGATGTTGAAAGATAAGCTGTATGTATCTCTGTGGCTCTTCTTGATGAAGAATACGTTTCCTTCACATGTCTTTACAGCTTCGTTAGCACGTTCGATCATTTGCTGGGTTTTTCCGCTTCCTTTTGGGCCTGTCAATAAATTAACCATATTATCAAGTCTCCTTTGTTTATGAATTTGTACTAAAAAAGTACGAGATTTTATAAAACTATTATACACTAATCACAATGCATTAACAAGCTATTTATTTGCATCTTTTAAAGAAATGTGATACGATATAGCTCGGAAACGATTTACAGTTAGAAAAGGCTAATTTATGAAATTATAATAATAAGAAAAGAGGAACGAAAAATGACGAAAGTTGATATTATTTCTGGTTTCCTGGGAGCAGGAAAGACAACATTCATCAAGAAACTGATCGAGGATGTATTTCCGGGAGAAAGACTGGTCCTGATCGAGAACGAATTTGGGGAGATCGGTATTGATGGCGGATTCTTAAAAGATGCCGGCGTTGAGATCACAGAGATGAACTCAGGATGTATCTGCTGTACACTGGTGGGGGATTTTAGCAAAGCACTTCAGAAAGTACTTGTAGATTATACACCGGATCGTGTCATCATCGAACCTTCAGGAGTTGGAAAGCTTTCTGATGTTGTAAAAGCAATCGAGGGTGTCAAAGATGAGGCAGATATTGAGATTGACGGAAGAATCACAGTTGTTGACGGTAAGAAAGCAAAGATCTATCTCAAGAACTTCGGAGAATTCTTCAATAACCAGGTAGAGCATGCATCTACGATCGTTATCAGCCGTACCCAGATGATGACAGATGAAAAGGTAGAAGAGTGCGTGCATATGCTGCGTGAGAAAAATGCAGAGGCAACCATTATTTCCACACCTTGGGAAGAACTTGGAAAAGATGCCGTTTTGCATGCTCTGCAGCATGGCGCTGAGATCGAAGGTATCCTGGAAGAACATGCACATGAGCATGACGACCACGAACATCACCATCATCATGATGACGAATGTGGCTGCGGTCATGATCACGACCATCATCACGATCACGAAGAGCATGAGCATCATCACGAACATGATGAGAACTGCACCTGCGGATGCCACGATCATGACCATGAACACCATCATGATCACGACCATGAAGAGCATGAGCATCATCATGAACATGATGAGAACTGCACCTGCGGATGCCACGATCATGACCATCACCACGGACACGAAGGACATCATCATGCAGATGAAGTATTTACAAGCTGGGGCAAGGAGACTGCTCATAAGTATACAGAAGAAGAACTGGATTACCTGCTGAAAGCATTATCTGAGACAGATGCTTACGGAACCGTACTTCGTTCCAAAGGCATTATCCAGATGGCAGACGGTTCCTGGAAGCAGTTTGATATGGTTCCGGAAGAATATGAAGTCCGTGAGGGACAGGCTGATTACACAGGACGTGTATGCGTGATCGGAACAGATCTCAAAGAAGAGGATCTGATTAAGTTATTCCATATCTAGGAGGAGCAAGCGGCGATGACAACACCGGTATATATCTGTACAGGATTTCTGGACAGTGGAAAAACAACATTTATCAAGGACACACTGATGAAGCAGGAATGGATCGAAGAAGGTCCGACATTGCTTTTGCAGTGTGAAGAGGGAGAGGAAGAGTACTCGGAAAAGTATCTGGATGAGAACGGACTGTTCCTCTTCAATATAGAAGAAAGAGAAAAGTTAAATAAAACTTTCTTTGAAAACTGTGAGAAGATCTATCATCCGGTCCAGGTGATCATTGAGTACAATGGAACCTGGGATCTGCAGGAAATCCTGGATGAAGATTTTCCACGCAACTGGGAGATTCAGGGTGTGTACTCAACGGTTAGCGGTGAGACGCTGGACATGTACCTGAAGAATATGCGGAATATGCTGATGAACCAGCTTACAGAATCTGAGTTGATCATCATCAACCGTTGTGGGGAAAATACAGACCGAAGTGCGTTCAGACGTGCCCTTAAGATCCAGAACCCGCAGGCACAGCTGATTTTTGAAGGCGTGGATGGCAATATTATCCCGCAGACAGAAGAGGATCTGCCATATGATCTGAAAGCAGACCATATCTTCATTGATGATGTGGACTTTGGGACCTGGTATGTGGATGCATATGAGCATCCGGAGCGCTACGAGCACAAGAAGATCACCTTCCTTGCACAGCTTTTCCGTCCGAAGGGAATGCCGGCAAATATGCTGATTCCGGGAAGACAGATCATGACCTGCTGCGCAGATGATATCCGTTTCTATGGATATCCATGTAATCTTGGAAGGGCAGCGCAGATCACACAGAGAAGCTGGAAAAAAGTAACCGTCAAGTTCGAGTACGAAGCGTACCGTCCGATGGTTCCAAAGCAGCCGGTTCTTTATATGCTGGAGATGGAATCCGCAGAAAAACCGGAAGAAGAGGTAGTATATCTTGGATAAATTTCAAGTATTAAAGCAATTTTTTGGCTATGACGGATTCCGACCGGGACAGGAGAAACTGATCGATGCGATCCTGTCCGGTCGGGATGTACTCGGCATACTGCCAACGGGAGCCGGAAAGTCCATCTGTTTTCAGATTCCGGCGCTGATGATGGGAGGTATTACACTTGTGATATCTCCCCTTATTTCTCTTATGAAGGATCAGGTGGCATCCCTCAACCAGGCAGGGGTTCATGCAGCCTATCTGAACAGTTCCCTGACTATGGGGCAGTACCGGAAGGCACTTGCTTTTGCAAAAGAAGGAAGATATAAGATTATCTATGTGGCACCGGAGCGGCTGGAAACTGCAGAGTTTATGGATTTTGCTATGAGCGTGGATATTTCTATGATCGCAGTCGATGAAGCGCACTGTGTTTCCCAGTGGGGACAGGATTTCCGGCCAAGTTATTTAAAGATCACAGAGTTTGTAGAGTATCTTCCAAAGCGGCCGGTTGTGAGTGCATTTACTGCAACAGCGACGAAAGAAGTAAGAGAGGATATGATCGATATCCTGATGCTGGAGGATCCGGAAGTAGTAATGACAGGTTACGACAGACCGAATCTGTTCCTTGCGGTACAGTTCCCAAAGAATAAATATGCCGCACTCAAAGCATTTATTGAGGAGCATCCGGATCAATGCGGGATCGTCTATTGTCTGACCAGAAAGCAGGTGGAGGAAAATTGCGCACTCCTGGAAATGGATGGGTTTTCCGTGACCAGGTATCATGCGGGACTGACAGACCGGGAGCGGCGTGATAATCAGGATGATTTCATTTATGACCGGAAACAGATCATGGTGGCGACGAATGCATTCGGGATGGGAATTGATAAATCCAATGTCCGCTTTGTCGTACATTACAATATGCCGAAGAATTTGGAGTCCTATTATCAGGAAGTGGGACGCTGCGCCCGAGACGGTGAGCCGGGGGAGTGCCTGCTTTTATATAGCGGACAGGATGTGATCACAAACCAGATGTTCATTGAGAACAACCGCGACAATCAGGAACTGGATGAACTGACGCGCCGGATCGTGATGGAGCGGGATCAGGAGCGCTTGAAAAAGATGACTTATTATTGTTTTACAAAGGAATGTCTGCGTGATTATATTCTGCGGTATTTTGGGGAATACGGAAGCAATTACTGTGGGAACTGTTCAAACTGTAAGACGCAGTTTGATACCGTGGATATGACGGCAGAGGCAAGGATACTTGCCATGTGTGTAAAAGAAAGTCATCAGCGTTATGGAATTAATGTAATTCTGGATACGGTGCATGGGGCAAACAATGCGAAGATCCGGCAGTATGGCATGGGTGTCAGTCCGGCTTACGGGGTACTTTCTAAGACGCCATCGTGGAAGCTCAGGCAGATATTCAACCAGCTTCTGGCAGAAGGATATCTGAAGACCACGCCGGATTCTTATATGATTGTGAAGCTGACTGAAAAGTCGGAAGCACTGATTGCAGGACAGGAGACATTTACAATGAAGATGGCAAAAGAACCGGAGAAAGAGGCGAAGACAACACCGAAGAAAAAAGTGAAGAAAACGGCCGGACTGGTTCTGAATAAAGAGCAGGAAGAGTTTTTTGGAATCCTGCGCGCCCTGCGGGCAGAGATAGCAAGAGAAGAAAAAGTTCCGCCTTATATTGTATTTTCCGATAAGACCCTTGTGCAGATGTGTATCGAAAAACCGACAAATAAGAATGCTATGCTGAAAGTTTCCGGTGTGGGAGAGTTCAAGTTTGAAAAATATGGAGAGCGCTTTCTGGAGGTGATCCGGTCGTGGACATAGAATATCATCTGATCCGGTCAGATAGGCGCAGTATTGGAATCGAAGTTGACCGGGAAGGAAAGGTGACGGTCCGTGCACCCTATTCCTGTGAGAAAAAGCGGATTGACCGGTTTCTTCTGGAAAAAGAGAACTGGATCCGACAGAAGGTAAAGCTTCAGAAGGAAAATGCAATGAAGCGGCAGGAAAAGAGAGAGATGCCGGAAGCAGAAAAGAAATATTACCGGAATCTTGCAAGAGAAGTATTAGGTGCAAGGACCGGATACTATGCCCGGAAAATGGGTGTGACCTATGGGCGTATTTCCATCCGGGAGCAGAAGACCAGGTGGGGAAGCTGCAGCAGCGTGGGGAATCTCAATTACAACTGGAAGCTGGTGCTGATGCCGCCGGGAGTTCTGGATTATGTTGTGGTGCATGAGCTGGCACATCGTAGAGAAATGAATCATTCCGCTGCATTCTGGAAGGTCGTGGCGACGTGGATGCCGGACTATAAAAAATATAGAAAATGGCTGAGAGATAACGGAAATCAATTTTAAATGGTAAAAATAATCAAGAATTCGTAAAAAACAATCAAGAATCTCTTGACGGAACTTGTATTTATTTTTATAATAACAAGGTATATGAAAAAAACAAGGATAAGGATCAGTAAAAGATTAGAGTCTGTACAGAGAACTGCCGGGCGGTGCAAGGCAGCAGATCAGATCTTTGAACTCGCCTTTGAGTTCTTCTGCTGAACGGTTTTCAGATAGGCAGAAGCGGGAATTCCCGTTATAGAATCACAAGTGCGCTGCACCGTAAATTATGTTACCGGGATGCGGCGAAGAAGAGTGGTACCACGGAATTTAATCTTTCGTCTCTTTGAATTTATCAAAAGAGGCGAAAGATTTTTATTTAACAGGAAATCCTGATGAAATTTCCTATTAAATGAAAGGTTAAGACACTTTTTTTCATACTGAAACAATACCAGGAGGAAAGAAAAATGGCAGTACCTTACAATCATAAGGCAATCGAAAAGAAATGGAAAGAAAAATGGGCTGAGAATCCGGTTAATCCGAAAGTGGATGAAAACGGCAACCCGAAAAAGAAATATTATTGTCTGGACATGTTCCCGTATCCGTCAGGAAACGGTCTTCATGTAGGACACTGGAGAGGCTATGTTATCTCCGATGTGTGGAGCCGTTACAAACTGCTTCAGGGATATTACATCATTCATCCGATGGGATGGGATGCATTCGGCCTTCCGGCTGAAAACTATGCGATCAAGATGGGAACTCATCCTGCAAAATCGACAGCAGCAAACATCGCGAATATCAAACGTCAGATCAATGAGATCTCAGCGCTTTATGACTGGGATATGGAAGTTAATACAACAGATCCTGATTTCTACAAATGGACACAGTGGATCTTTGTAAAGATGTTCAAAGAAGGACTTGCATACGAAAAAGAATTCCCGATCAACTGGTGCCCGTCTTGTAAGACAGGTCTTGCAAACGAAGAGGTTGTAGGCGGAAAATGCGAACGCTGCGGTGCTGAAGTTACAAAGAAGAACCTTCGTCAGTGGATGCTGCGTATCACAAAATATGCAGACCGTCTGTTAAATGACCTGGATAAGCTTGACTGGCCGGAAAAAGTTAAAAAGATGCAGACAGACTGGATCGGTAAATCTTACGGTGCAGAAGTAGATTTCCCGGTTGAAGGAAGAGAAGATAAGATCACTGTATACACAACAAGACCAGATACGCTTCATGGAGCAACCTTCATGGTACTTGCACCGGAACATAAGCTTGCAGCAGAGCTTGCAACACCGGAACACAAAGAAGAAGTAGAAAAATATATCTTCGATTCTTCTATGAAGTCTAATGTAGACCGTCTGCAGGACAAAGAAAAAACAGGTGTATTTACAGGAACTTACGCGATCAACCCTCTGAACGGAGCAAAGGTACCGATCTGGCTTTCTGATTATGTACTGGCTGATTATGGTACAGGAGCCATCATGTGTGTACCGGCTCATGACGACCGTGACTTTGAATTTGCAACCAAGTTCAACATCCCAATCATCCAGGTTATTGCAAAAGATGGTAAAGAAATCGAAAATATGACAGAAGCTTACACAGAGGCTTCCGGAACGATGATCAATTCCGGAGAATGGAATGGCATGGAAAGCTCTGTCCTTAAGAAAGAAGCTCCACATATCATCGAAGAAAGAGGAATCGGACGTGCAACTGTAAACTACAAGCTGCGTGACTGGGTATTCTCCCGTCAGAGATACTGGGGAGAACCAATTCCGATCGTACATTGTCCGGAATGTGGCGCTGTACCGGTACCGGAGGATCAGCTTCCGCTGAGACTGCCGGATGTAGAATCTTATGAACCGACAGGAACAGGAGAATCTCCACTTGCGGGAATCGATGAGTGGGTAAATACAACCTGTCCTGTTTGTGGAAAACCGGCAAAACGTGAGACAAATACCATGCCGCAGTGGGCTGGATCTTCATGGTATTTCCTGCGTTATGTAGATAATCACAACAACGAAGAACTTGTATCCAGAGAAAAAGCAGATGCAATGCTTCCGGTAGATATGTATATCGGTGGTGTAGAACATGCAGTACTTCACCTTCTGTATTCAAGATTCTATACTAAATTCCTTTGCGATATCGGTGTGATCGATTTTGATGAGCCGTTTATCAAACTGTTCAACCAGGGAATGATCACAGGTAAGAATGGTATCAAGATGAGTAAGTCAAAAGGAAATGTCGTGTCTCCGGATGATCTTGTAAGAGATTATGGATGCGATTCTTTAAGAATGTATGAACTCTTCGTAGGACCACCGGAACTGGATGCAGAGTGGGATGACAGAGGAATCGATGGTGTATACCGTTTCCTTAAGAAACTCTGGAATCTGCTTATGGATAGCAAGGATAAAGATATCAAACCAACCAAAGAGATGATCAAAGTACGTCATAAACTGGTTTATGATATCACAACCCGTCTGGAAAGCTTCAGCCTGAATACCGTTATTTCTGCATTCATGGAGCATACAAATACACTGGTTGCGATCGCTAAGAAGGAAGGCGGAGTAGACAGAGATACTCTGGATACCCTTGCTGTATTACTGGCACCATTTGCACCACATATGGCAGAAGAAATCTGGGAAGAACTTGGCAACAAAGAAAGCGTATTCCGTGCCGGATGGCCAAAATACGATACAGAAGCCATGAAAGATGATGAAATCGAAATTCCGGTACAGATCAATGGAAAAACAAGAGCAGTCATCAAAATTTCCGCAGAGACTACAAAAGAAGAAGCAATCGCTGCCGGAAAAGAAGCAATCGCAGATAAACTTACAGGAAATATCGTAAAAGAAATCTACGTTCCGAAGAAGATCATAAACATTGTGCAAAAATAATTTGAGAAGAAATTCTCACAACAGAATAAAGTGCTTGGGAATATTGAAAAGTTCGCTTGAAATCAAGGGTTACAGACATTTTTCTTCAAGGGAAAGGTATCATAGAATACTGTAAAATATCGTAACAGATTTTTAAAATGGAGTAAATTTGGAGTAAAGATTGAAAGAAAATGGAGTAAATATTTCAAAGATGTAATGAGAAATGGCGTAGGTAGTGGGAACATTATCTGCGTCATTTCTCATTTGTAAAAGCAGGGGCGGTTTTATTGAATTTGTGATAAAATAGAAAAAACATCTTGACTCTCTAGTAGCGTAACGGTTTACGATGAAAGGGAAAGGAGGACTTATGAAAACAGTTAAAGAAGTATCAGAATTGACTGGAATTAGCATAAGAACATTACGATATTATGATGAAATTGATTTGTTAAAACCTGCTAAAGTAACAGAAGCAGGATACCGTTTATATGATGAAAGCTCATTGAAAAAATTACGTCAGATTATGTTTTTTCGAGAACTGGAAGTTCCATTGTCAGAAATAAAAGCAATTATGAAGGATTCTGAAAGTGATAATCGTAAGATTCTTGAAACACAGAAAATGATGCTAGAAATGAAACGGAATCGTTTGAATGGTATTATCGAATTGATTTCTGATGTGTTGAAAGGAGAGGACAAGATGAGTTTTGAAACATTTAATGAAGATGATATTCAAAAAATAATACAACATTCTTTAAAAATTATGAGTAAAGAAGACAAGAAAATAATTATCGAGCATTATGGAGATATTGAGAAGTTTAAAGAATCTGTTGCGGAAGGCTTTAAAGATGAAAAGGCATGTGAGCATTTAATTAAGATATATGGAAGTAAAGAAAAAGCAGTAGAAGCAAGTCTGAAGTCAACAGGAACTAGAGAAGAAGTTTCAGAGCAAAAAAATGAGATGGACTTGATTTATAAACAGTTTGCTTGTGCAATGGAAAGTTCAGATGAAGATATGTCAATGAAAGCAGTAAAAAGATTGGGGAAAAGTTGTAAAAATCTTTTTAAAATGGATAATGCAAGAGTATTATTATTAGAAATGGCTAAAGATTATTTGAATCATTCTCAGTTGGAAGAAGCCACAGATAAACAGTACGGAAAAGGGGTTACAAAATACATTGGATCAGCGATATATCGGTATTATGGTGTAGAAAACTTGGAATAAACAGATGTTACCAAAATGGAAACAAAGGAAATACATACTGGTACTTTTATTTTGGGTTCTATCGTTATATGATGTGAATGAAAGAGAGGTATGGAGTATGGCATTAAATGATAACATCAAAAAATTCAGAGAAGAAAAAAATCTCACTCAACAACAACTTGCAGATAAGTTATATGTTTCAAGGCAGACAGTTTGTCGTTGGGAAAATGGTTCAAGATGTCCGGACTTGATTACGGCAAAAAAACTGGCATTAGAACTAGATGTAAGTATGGACGAACTTATATCAGATGAAGATGTAAATGATATTCAAGTAAATTATGGAATATGGAAATCTGAAAGAATAAAAGACAAGAAGCATTTACAGGCACTTCAAAAAAAGATATTAGACTTTATACAAATTGTTGGAGCTGTATTTTTAGCAATCACGATTTTGCTACGAGTGCAACTAGATATGAGAGTACCCGTATGGTGTACAATCATTTGCTTTATTATTGTAGCAGTAGCATTTCTTTGTAATTTCATAGTTTCTAAAAAGTTGAGAGAAATGTAGTGAGGTCAAGGAACAAGGCGAAGCCGATACGCCGTAGGGCAGTCCTTGACGGAACGGACACAGCCAACAGCACCATGATACAGCAGAGGACTTGAAAGGTCAGAAACCTTGCAAGTCCTCTTGTCTGTTACTGGGCGTTATGTTTTAAGTAAAGTGCTTCTTTCGTCAGTTCTTTCTCAAATGCCTTGATGTGACCGTCGTGTATTCCGTTGTCGATATAAAAGCAGTCGTCAGCCTGTGAGTAGGAAAGCATGGTAACTTTCGGTTCATAACTCTTTGTATCAATTCCATAATAGTAAATCGTGGCGGTTGTTAATACCATGTGGATACTTTCAAAATCTCTTGTAAAAATGGTATGCCTGTCAGAATAGAAGAAATCAGACGGACATTCATAAAATTGGGAACTATCCTCTTTCAAAAATAAAGGTAATATGTGCATTGCATTTCCAGCACGATTGACAAGGACATAAAAGCGTGGAATGAGGGCGGCATATTGGGTCATCATGGCAATGTAGATATCGTCTAAATTATCAAGGAGGTACTCGGAGCAGGAGTTGTTATAAAAGACATATTGCAGGGCATTGTCATTTTGGCTTGTATGTTCCATAGGCACATTTTGTCCGTAAAGCCACCGCAAGTCTACATCTAAGGAGTCGGCAATCAGTTCCATTTTATCGGCTTTCGGGTTGTACTGTCCTGAAAGATAGGAACTGAACGCTCCTTTGCTGATACCAGTATCTTTGACTATATCTACCTGTTTTTTATTTTTTGCTTTCATGGCAAATTTAATCCGTTCTGCGATTGTATTCATCTGAAAAACCTCTCTTTCCATATCTCGTTATAACTTCTCATATCTTATCATCTAAGGACACTATACCACAAGTTCAGAAAAAAGAAAACAAAAAGTTTATAAAAAACTAAACTTTCTATTGTAAAACAAATGTGTCTATGCTAATATACAATTAAGTTCAGAAATAGCTGAACAATAAACGACGTCGTAATAGGAAAATAAAAATATGAGAAACTGACCTATCGGTTCAACGGGGAGAAAGGAACGTGTATGCAGATTACATTGACAAAAGAACAGGTAAAAGAAGCCTTTGGAGAACTTCGTTTTATGGGTGCGGATAACTGTTACCGCTATGATAAAGACAGTAAGAAGAAAACAGAGGAAGTGGAAGCATTAAAACTTCATCTTGGAAGCATGAAGCTTGGGAACAGCGTGGATATTCGCTTGGAAGCAACGGAACTTCCGAAGATTGAGCCTTATGCGGTGGTGGAACTGGAAGAACCAGTATATGCCCCTTATGTGCAGAGAGGAAACTTCCCAGTATTAGTGGAGAAGATTACCTGTAAGGGTATCCGCCCAGTTCCAAACAAAAATATGTAGGCAGTCAAAGTTCCTGTCCTCGTTCTGACGTACCAAACGGCAGGTTGAGGGCAGGGCAATGGCAACGCCGTTGCAGATAGGAGGTATGTGAAATTTGGAAGAAAGAAGCGGAAGTTTTCTTCCAGAACTCCCCTATACTAACAGGGGAGTAATACGACAGAAAGAAGAATTAAGTGCTTTGATAGATTGGTGTCAGGTAACCATTAAGGAAGTTCCGTTAGAAGCAGTTATAGAAGATGTACTGAGAATACCGTTGGAACTTATGACGGTGACAGGCTATGAAAAAGGAATTGCAGGACATGAGGTTGTGGCAATCTTTGATAATATCAAGGTACTAAAACCAACAGGAAATGCACAGTATCAAGGATTTCAGATTTTAATGAGTGGGAAAGGCTGTCGCAACTATGAGAATTTTTTACAACTCAATGAGGAAACATGGTTTGATTTCTTGAACAGAGTTTGCCAGTATCATATCAATATTCCTCGGATTGATTTGGCGATAGACGACAGAAAACCGTATTTGAGTATTCCCGATTTGATTGTACGGACAAAAGAGGGATTGCTTTCCACAAAACTAAGGGAGATAGATTTTCACGACTCGGGAGAACTGAAAGAAGATGTGTTTCAGAGTAAAGGTGGCAGTCTTTATCTCGGCAGTTCAGCCAGTAATTTGAGATTGGTATTTTATGAAAAGGGATATGAACAGAATAAAAAGTATGGAACAGAATTAGACGAAAATTGGAATAGATATGAGTTGAGATTTCGGCAGGAAATGGCGGTAAGTGTAGTACAGGAATTATTGAGATATAGAGATGTGGCAGGACTGGCAATGGAAGTATTGAACAGTAAAATACGATTTTTAGAAAAGCCAACAGACTGTATGACAACAAGAAAAAGGCTTTATCCCACTTATCGAGCATGGGCGGAATTGATGAAAGACATAGGCAAGGTCAAACTTACTATGCAACCACAGAAGAAAAGTCTGCAAAAGGTATGGGAGTGGTTAGAAAAATATGTTGCCCCGTCTTTGAAATTGTTTGCAGAAGTTGGGAAGATAGAGCAGAGAGATTATATTGCTAATCTTATAGCAAATGGAGAAATGAATATCACACAAAAGCAGTTGTATGTTGATTATATAAAAGCAAGAAAATTAGACGAAAGGGGGTAATCGTATCGAAAAAGCATTACTAAATATAAATGAATTTTGTGAGTATATGGGGATTGGGAAAACAAAGGCAAGAGAACTGTTGAACAATCCGAAAAATAGATTTACAGTACGCATTGGTAATCGGTTGTATGCAAATAAGAAATTACTTGATGAATGGCTGGAATATCAATGCAAAAGGGCTTGAAAAGAAAATGGGGTGTGGATATAATGAAAATTGAAATATTTACTTTACCATATTTCTTTCAGTAGAAGAAAGGAAAGTTGGTATGGGTAAAGATTTAAAGGGCAAAGAACTCGGTAAGGGAATTTCACAGAGAGCAGACGGACGCTATATTGCAAGATTTACAAGCAAAACAGGGAAACGAAAAACGCTTTATGATTTTAAACTGAATGAATTAAAACGGAAGTTGCGAGAAGCGGTTTATGAAGATGAACATGGTTTGAATGGCAATGGCGAAAGTATCACTTTAAATGCGTGGTATGTAACGTGGACGGAGTTGTATAAGAAGAAAACAGTCAAAATGACTACGATATATAAAAACCACAGTTACTACAATTCAAGAGTGAAAAACTCTATCGGAAAGATGTATTTGCAGGACATTAAAACATATCACGTTCAGAAATTTTTGAATGATTTGATAGACAGCGGTATTGCACACGGAACGGTATCGAATATTAGATTTATGTTAAGCGATATGTTTGATAAGGCAGTATTGAGTGAATACATTAGAAAAAATCCCTGTATCGGTGTGGAAATGCCAAAAGAAGTGAAAAAGGAAAGGCGTGTATTAACAAGAGAGGAACAGGAGAAATTTTTTACATTTGCTTCTTCCTATATACACATCAATGTTCTGAAATTTGCTGTGACAACAGGCTGTCGGATTGGAGAAGTGCTTGGACTGAAATGGGAAGATTGTGATTTTGGAAAAAGAGAAATTACAATCAATAAGACAATTCATTACTCAAAGGCTTCCAGTCCCGTTGAGGGTTCAAAGTTTTTCTATACGACTGCAAAAACCATATCAAGTAATCGTGTCATTCCTATGACAGATGAAGTGTATGAGATTTTGCAAAATCAGAAGATAAAGCAGACAGAACAGAAGATGTGGAAACGCTCGATATGGAAACAGCATAAAGAATTTCAAAACTTGGTATTTACCTGTTCGGACGGTTCGCCGGTTTATTATTACAACGTTAATAGTGCAATCAAAGACTATGTAGCGAAAATCAATGTGATAGAGATTGAACTGGCAAAGGAAGAAAAGAGAGAGCCGAAGATATTTGAAGTGTTTACCTGTCATACCCTGCGACATACATATGCTACAAGGTGTTATGAAAATGGCGTAGACCAACAAGTAGTACAGAAACTTTTAGGTCATTCCACGCTGGCAATGACAACTGATTTATACACGCATGTTTCAGAAGAAAAGAAAAAAGAAGAAGTAGCCGAATTGAAAATATTGGCTTAAATTTGGAGTAAAAATGGAGTAAATCAGAAGATAGATAGCTAAAAACGGCGTAAAATCAATGTTTTCAAGTGGATATAAATATTGTCCTAAAATAGGCAGTGCAAATAAGGAAAGCCGAGGTCAAATCCTGCTAGCAGGAATTTGACCTCGGCTTGAGTTATTTATAGGGC
Organism: Coprococcus sp. AF51-11b1; assembly: GCF_027682785.1. Classification (NCBI taxonomy): domain Bacteria; kingdom Bacillati; phylum Bacillota; class Clostridia; order Lachnospirales; family Lachnospiraceae; genus Coprococcus; species Coprococcus sp. AF51-11b1. Next base: position 177,082 of record NZ_JAQCZB010000005.1, read on the forward strand.
GTATGCCCGTCAATCGAACGAACTATGTTCGTGAGATTGTGCACTGCCATAAATTTGCGACAAAAGTAATCCATTCAAGGCGTACGCCCGTCAATCGAACGAACTTGTTCGTAAGATTGGAGCACTGCCGTAATTCTGCGACAAAGTAAATCATTCAAGTATAAGTCCGTCAATTTTCCGGTAATCCTTTACGGATTCCAAAAGTGGATGCAGGGAAAAAGGGAATACAGCTGATCAACCGGAATATGGTCAGAAATATTTCATTTGATAACAAATAAAAATATGCTATACTGTTCTTGAACTTTGAGTAAGGAGGAACAAACAGATGGAAAATGTACACAGTATAGACGTAGAAGAGGATCAGTTTGCATACCGTTATGATACGCAGCTTCTGATCGACAGAAGAGATGAAGATCTGGATGAAGATGAGATTGCAGAATATATATCCGAACATTTTGAGGGAAACTGCCTGATCGCGGTAGGAGATGAAGACCTGATCAAAATTCATTTCCATACAAACGAGCCATGGAAGATTCTGGAATATTGTAACAGTATCGGCGAGATCTACGATATTGTAGTGGAAGATATGATCCGGCAGTCAGCGGGACTGAAAGGATAGCATGTACCTCATATCGCTTTATTTTGACGAAGGGACAAACAAGAAGATCCAGTTATATATGGAACAGATTGCGCAAAGAACGGGCAATATGGCGATGATTGACGGAAAGGTTCCGCCACATATTACCTTGTCGGCATTTGATATGGCAGAAGAAGAGAAAGCAATCGCCGGCTTTATGGCAATGGAACAGGAATTTGAAAAAGGACAGATTTTCTGGTGCTCAGTAGGGATGTTTCTGCCACATACAATTTATTTGTCACCGGTTTTAAATGCATACCTGCAAAAGCTGTCAGAGTCTGTTTTCTCAAAGATCAGATATCTGGAGGAGGTACGAATCCAGATCAGATACCAGCCGTTTTCCTGGTTCCCGCATACAACACTGGGAAAAAGACTGAACCAGGCGGAAATGCGGGAGGCATTTGTTGTGATGCAGAACCAGTTTGCACCGTTTACAGGTGAAGCGGTTGAGATTGGGCTTGCGAGGACGAATCCATACAGGGATTTATGTAAGATAAAGTTAAAATAAAAAGAAGATTTTCGCGGATCTGAATCGACACGTGAAAATCTTCTTTTTTGCTATCAGAGGAACTATCCGAGCACAGTTCTACTAAAGTTTTCCCTCTGGAACCCTGGAAATGATCGTCCGGTTGATCCGTACCAGGAAGAAGGAGGATACCATAAGTGAAATGACCTCCGCAATCGGGAATGACCACCACACTACATGAAGACCGCCAAGCTTTGCAAGGATATATGCGGCAGGGATCAGTACAAATAACTGACGCATAATGGAGACGATCATACTGAAAAATGCTTTTCCAAGAGCCTGAAATACTGTTCCTGATACAATACAGAACCATGCGATCAGATAGTGGATTCCGATGATCCGCAGGGCAGGAACTCCGATGGTGAGCATCTCGTCCGATGCATTGAACATACCCAAAAGTATCTGTGGGATTCCTTCAAAGCAGAGGAATCCGATGAAGGTGAGGCAGAAGGCAACCAGCATACTGAGCTTGATCGTCTTGAGCATACGTTTTCTCTGACCGGCACCATAATTGTAGGCAATGATCGGAGTAATCCCATTGTTGAGACCGAATACCGGCATGAAGAAGAAACTCTGTAGCTTAAAGTAAACGCCGAATACAGCAGTTGCGGTTGATGAAAACTCGATCAGGATGCGGTTCATGCAGTAAGTCATAACCGATCCGATGGACTGCATAATAATCGTTGGAATTCCAACTGCATAAATGGTGCCGATAATACGGAAATCGAGTCTGAATCCATGAAACTTCAGTTTCACATCATGATTGTACCGGTGGTTACAAAATCCGGCGACAAGTGCGGCAACGCATTGTCCGATCACGGTTGCAACAGCAGCTCCGGTCACACCCATTTTCGGAGCTCCGAGAAGTCCGAAGATCAGGATTGGATCAAGAATGATGTTAGTGATTGCCCCTGTCAGCTGGGAAGTCATACTGAAGATGGTTCTTCCGGTTGAAGTAAGAAGACGCTCAAAGAAGACCTGTGCAAGCAGCCCGAAAGAAAAAATCATGACGGTGCTTAAGTACTCAATTCCGAGTTCCATGATCTCCTGGTCAGCATTTCCAATCTGACTTGCGTAAAAAGGACGGACGATCGTAAAGCCAAGAATGAAAAATACGAGATAGCTGAAAAAATATAAAACGGCAGCGTTGCTTGCAGTTGCATTTGCTTTTTTGAAATTTTTCTCTCCAAGTGATTTGGAAAGGAGTGCATTCATGCCGACACCGGTTCCGGTTCCAACTGCAATAAGCAGTGTCTGGAGTGGAAAGGCAAGTGAAACGGCGGTCAGTGCATTTTCCGATAATTTAGCGACAAAAATACTGTCTACGATGTTGTACAAAGCCTGTACCAGCATAGAAATCATCATAGGCAGAGACATATTAAATAATAGTTTTCCGATGGGCATGGTACCCATTTTGTTTTCTGCAGGTGCAGATGTATTTTCCTGATTCATTTTCTCATTCCTTTCTGTTCTGATAAAAGAGTAAAAATATTGTAAAAACAGCCACTAAACACATATGATATAGGAAAATACGAAGATAATCAAGTGGAATAAGGGAGTATAAATTGACTTCTTTCGGACAGACGGGTATAATTCTTGTTATATGGAGAAATAGGAAAGGGATATACTAGAATGAGTAATACAAATCAGAAAATCGAAACTTTAAATAAACTGCGTACTGTAGAGGCAATTTATGTACTGATGTCATCCTGTACAAGAATGCCATATGTGGTCTGCGATCCGGAGACATTTGATGATGAGATCCTTCTTTACTACACAGAAGCGGAAGCGAAAGAAGAGGCTATGAAGCTTCAGAAGGAGGGAAATCCAATGCAGCTTGTCAAGGTGGATAAAAATTCCCGCCTGTCATTTTTTACCGGGCTGTTTCCGATGGGAGTCAACTGTATTCTGGTGGACAAAGGGTTGGACGGACAGATTACTGTGCAGCTTGACGAATTGATCACGAGACCGAAGGATGAAGAACTGCCAGAAGGAAAAATACGTGTAGAGAATCCGGAACTGGTGCTGACTGCAGCGTATTTTATGCAACAGATGAGAAAGCCGGATAAACCGGAGATGACGGATGAGTTAAAAGAACTGAACGAAGAAATGCTTGCCCATTATCAGGAGGGGCGTTATATTGTGACTGTTCAGGAGGACAAAGGAATTCCGATTTTGAAACAGAAAGATGGGAAAGTGTATCAGCCAATCTTTACGGATGTGCAGGAAGTTAAGAAATTCCAGAACCTGAACAAGGGTGTGACGTTGAAAACCGCTGTTGTAGAAGGAAGTAAGATTCCGGAAATTCTTTCACCGGAAGCATTTGGCGTTGCAGTCAATCCGTTTGGGGTGAACCTGCAGTTGCAGATAAAGAGAAAACCGGCAAAAACGAAAGAAAACGAAAACAAAACACAAGAATAATCGAAAACAAAAAAGAAAAAATGAAAATTGCAAGAGGAATCCTGATCTGCGGAACAGGTATCGGGGTAAGCATTGTTGCCAACAAAGTTCCGGGAGCTTATGCAGCACTGGTTAACAATGTATATCAGGCTCAGAGAGCACAGCTCAGTAACAATGCCAACATTATCACACTTGGTGCACAGGTTACAGGAATTGAGCTCGCAAAATGCCTCGTAAAAGAGTACTTAAGCGTAACTTTCGATCCGGAATCCCGTTCTATGCCAAAGGTGGCAAGAATTACAGAATACGAAAAAGAAGGTAAATAATCTGAGTTATTCAGAAAGCGTAAAGGGCAGTCCATCAAGGGCTGCTTTTTGCTATAGAAAAACACGATAAGGATATACAATTATAGTATAAATGTATTTGAGATAGAAGGGAAAATGTGATAACATTAGATAGCAAAATTCAAAAAGGGGAAAAGGAAAAAGAGATGAAAAACAAGAAGCTATGGATATTTGGGGGAATCATCCTTTTGATTGTGATCCTGAATCATATTTTTGACTGGTCTTCTTACATAAGTACTGCAGAAAATCTTGAATTTATGAAGCGGATAGTGCAGAATAATCTTCCTCTGGCAATTCTATTGTATATGGTATTGACAGTTGTTGGGTGTGTGGTGCTTGCGCTTCCGGGAGTGACGTTTGCGATACTGGCAGGACTTCTCTTTGGACCAGTAATCGGTACGATTTGTTGTTCTCTGGCAACAACGATCGGGGCGGTTCTTGCATTTATTGCAGGACGTTTTTTCTTGAAAGACAGTATTGGACCAGTGGTTGCAAAAAAACGTATCTTGAAAAAATGGTTGTTTGACGATACTGGCTGTAATGAATTATTTGTTCTTATGATTACACGTCTGGTTCCGGTATTTCCATTTAATCTGCAGAATTTTGCGTATGGTATTACAGATATCCGTTTTAGTACGTATGCAATTGGTTCGTTGATATTTATGCTACCTGGTACAGCGATGTATACGGTTGGTACAGCAGGCCTTGCGGATAAGGAGAATAGGTTGCTTTATATTGGAATAGCAGTAGTGCTGGCAGTTGTAGTCACGATAATCGGGATAATCCTGAAAAAATGTTACCTGAAAGATGACCTGGAAGAAAATAAGGAATAAGGAGTAAAAAGTATGGAAAAAAAGAAAAATATTTGGGTGGGGAAAATAGTAGTGATCGTTTTGATTATTGTATCAATCGGAAGTTATTATGTATTTCCGTCCGTAAAACATGTGATGAATCAGGTATTTAAGATGTTTGCTAGTGGAGACTTTGCAGTGGTCAGAGACTTTGTAGCATCTTATGGGGCATATGCGGCATTGATTTCATTTTTGCTTATGATTTTTCAGTCGATTGCAGCGCCACTTCCGGCATTTCTGATTACATTTGCAAATGCGAATCTTTTTGGATGGTGGCAGGGAGCTATTCTGTCATGGAGCAGTGCGATGGCAGGAGCAGCGGTATGCTTTTTCATTGCAAGAATACTTGGACGTGATGTGGCAGAAAAGCTTACGAGTAAAGCTGGAATGCAGCAGATAGATACATTTTTTGAAAAATATGGAAAGAATACAGTTCTGATCTGTCGTTTGCTTCCGTTTGTTTCGTTTGATATTGTAAGTTATGCAGCAGGACTTACTTCGATGTCGTTTATATCTTTTTTTGTGGCAACTGGTGTAGGACAGCTTCCGGCAACGATTGTATATTCTTATGTTGGAGGAATGCTGACAGGAGGAGCGAAGCTTCTGGTGACAGGACTGCTGATCCTGTTTGCTCTGTCGGCACTGATTTTTATGGGGAGAAAGATCTACATGGACAGACAGAATAAAAAAGCAAAATAAATGGTATAAAAAGGAGCTGTCGGCAAATAACGTTTTTTAGAGCTGACAGCACCAAACAAAAATATCCTGACAGTTACAGAGCTTTCTGGCTCTGCAACTTGTTCAGGATATTTTTATTTTGATAAATACTTTCTGTTTTTGGCCGCAAAAAATCCTCGTTTGGATTTTTTCAGCCGCATTTTTTTCTAGGCAGTTTTTCCTTCAAATTTTCTCAGTTTTTCGTATAAAAA
>NZ_JAQCZB010000006.1:0-123301 GCF_027682785.1 Coprococcus sp. AF51-11b1
ACTCTAAGGAATTGACCTAATTATCTAAGTTTCATGTCCACACTATAGGGTCCATTATAACGCCGAATTTGTTGATTTATTTATGATTTCTGTAATTTTCAATCAACCAGATTAAACGAATTTGTTGATCTGTTTTTAATTTTTGAAATTCTAAATCAACTATATCTGCATATTTCGTTGATTAGCTTTGAATTTTACAGTATCTAAGTCAATAAAATATTCTTATTTTGTTGACTTGTTTTTGAGTTTTATAGCATCTAGATCAATAATAGTTCCTTATTTCGTTGATTCATTTTCGGCTTTTAAGTTTTGCAATCATTTTTTTCAGTATAACGCATGTAAAAATGTGTATCAATGAAGCAAAAAATAAATATGAAAAACTGTAAAAAATATTGCCATCAATAAAAATCATATATATGATATTTATAAAGAACAAAGGAGGTTTAAAATAATGCCTATGAAAAAAAGATTATCCAGTTCCATTGGTACTATTATTGTTCTCTGTGCGATAATCATAATATCGTTGCAGAAATATCAGCCGGACAAAGAAGTAATTACTACTTTCATATATGAATGGCTAAATGACGATTCCAGGGCAGAGACAGAATACAAAAAAATTCTGGAAACCGGAAGTGATAATCAATCCTTATCTCAGCCTTTGCAAAAATACTTCATAACAGAAGCGGCATTCCAATCTTTCTTAAAGACATTTTATTATTTACCAGTAAAAATTCTGCAACAATACGATTCCTACAATTTAATAGACATTAACATAACAAAAGAATCTAATAGTTACTTTGTAAAAGTAGACTTAGAATTGATAAAAGAAGAAAAATCAAAGAATCATTCCATCACAATAAAAATTCAAATGGATCATAAAAAGTTTACCTATTTTACCATCACAGAAGGAAAAGAAATTTAACACAAATAAGCGGTTGAAAGATAAGAAACAAATAGGATATAATAACCCATAGATATTCAGGAAGGGAGGAAATCTTTCATGCAAAAAGTAATCAGTATCGGAAAACAGAATTTTGTATCTCTTCGGGAGAATGATTGTTTTTATATTGATAAAACAGATCTGATCTGTAAGTGGTGGGAATCAAAAGATGAAATTACTTTGATCACCAGACCGCGTAGATTTGGAAAAACATTGAATATGAGTATGCTGAATTGTTTCTTTTCCAATCAATTTACAGGACGGGAAGACCTTTTTAAAGGATTGGCAGTCTGGAAAAAGGAAAAGTATCGTAAAATGCAAGGAACCTATCCGGTAATTTTTCTGAGTTTTGCCGCAATTAAAGGCAGTAATTATGAAGATGCCAGAGATGGGATTATCATGGCGATCAATGAAGCCTATTCAGAACATAGGTATCTGCTTGAAAGTAATGAACTTACGGATGGTGAGAGGAAATGCTTTGAAGAGTTAGATTATTATGCAAAAAATCCAGGAATCAAAAAACAGGTGGCAAATGATACAATCTGTAATGCGGTAAAAAATCTGGCAAATTGCCTGAGCCGGTATTATAAAAAGAAAGTTATTATTTTGCTGGATGAATATGATACCCCGATGCAGGAAGCTTATCTCTATGGATATTGGAAAGAATTTACAGCATTTATCAGAAGTTTATTTAATGCAACGTTTAAGACAAATCCATATTTGGAAAGAGCAATGATGACAGGGATTACACGCGTGTCGAAAGAATCTGTATTTTCAGATTTAAATAATCTTAACGTTGTAACAACGACATCAACGGAGTATGAAACCTGTTTCGGATTTTCGGAAGAAGAAGTATTTCAGGCGTTAGAAGAGCGTGGGATGAACAATCAGAAAAAGCTTGTAAAGTCCTGGTATGATGGTTTTGTATTTGGAAATACGCATGATATCTATAATCCTTGGTCAATTACTAATTTTTTAGATAAAAAACAGGTCCGTCCTTATTGGGCAGATACCAGTTCAAATAGTATGATTGATGAACTGATTCGAAAAGCTTCCACAGACATCAAAGAAAAGATGGAAGAATTGCTGCAGGGAAAAGAAATCGTAGTTAATTTTGATGAACAAATCGTATTTGAGCAGCTTGATCAAGATGAGAATGCAATCTGGAGCCTGATGCTGGTAAGTGGTTATCTGAAAGCAGAGCAGATAGAATATCGGGGCGTTTTGTTAGAGCCATGGTATCATCTGCGAATCACCAATCTGGAAACAACAGCAATGTTTACAACTATGTTTAAAGGATGGTTCGCAAAGAATCAATCCAATTATAATCAGTTCATGAAGGCATTATTAAGTGATGATATAGATGCTATGAACTATTATATGAATCAGATTATAATGACAACATTCAGTTATTTTGATGTAGGACAAAATGAACCGGAACGATTTTATCATGGATTTGTTCTGGGACTCATTGCGGATCAGACTGATATTAAAGTGAGAAATATAAAAAGAGAAGAATCGTTGGAAGACACTGTGCAGACGGCACTGACACAGATTAAAGAAAAATGTTATGATGCAGAACTATATGACAGAGGTCTAAAAAAAGAAGAGATTCATCATTATGGTTTTGCATTTGAAGGAAAAAAAGTATTGATAGGATAAAAAGAAGAAAGTCAAACTGCTATTGCGATTTAAAACTTTTTCATATAGCAGTTTGACTTTATCCGTTTTATAGATTAATGTAAATAAAATCCCAGATCCAATATACATTCCGGAGGCAGATATTCTCGCGGAATATTCACAAGTGCAGTAATTTTCCATAAGATACCAAATCCAATCAGAATGAGTAGCATTCCTCTGACACATTTTCTATAATCTCCGGCAGGAAACTTATACAAATCTTTAATTCCAAAAGCAAAGATAAAAATTAAAATCAGGACGGTTATTCCAAACAAAAAGAAAAAAGATTTTTGCTTTTCTAAAATACGTCTGTTTTCACCAGACTGTTTTTTATGTTCCCCTTCCTGGTCGATGGTGACTTCATCTCCATCTTTTAATGGATATGTAGACCATTTTATGATCTGCAAAAGTTGTCCTTTTTCATCTTTTTCTTCCGGAAGAAGAATACTATCTGCGGTTATGGAAAGAGGATCGACAGCCTTTGAAAAGGCGAGAAATTTTGTTCCGAATACTCCTTCTTGCTCTGCCAGATAAAAAATCATATTTGTATCGGTATTATAGCAACTTTTGGGAATACGGATGGTAGAATTAAGCTTTTCTTCTTCTGTCTGACTGATCGTTGCAATCTCTACAGGTATCTGCATCCATTTTTCTATACGGATGGATAAAATAGTACAGATCATTAAAGAAATCAGGATCATACATCCGGCATTCCAGGTTTTCTTTTTCATCATTTTATCAACTCCATAAAATATCTTTTAGTCCATCCGTCAATTCTGTATTGTAATATAAAAAGAAAAATGTCACTGGAAGTAAACATAGTAGACCACAGACGGATTGAATTCCAACAGCATTTTGATTGAGTGATGCGAGAAAAACAGAAAGGGGATAGTCGGTTTCTTTTTCGAGAAAAAGGATAGGCTGTTCAACCATATTCCAGCTTTCTGTAAATACTAATATAAATAATGTGATAACGGCAGGTTTTGAATTTGGAACTATAATGTAGCGAATCATTTGTAGCTGATTTACGCCATCCATTCTTGCGGCATCAAGTGTAGAATCTGGGATTGCCTGGAAAACGAAAGTAAGCCATACAGTTCCAAAAGGTGAAAATATTGCAGGGATTATCAAAGCTTTCCAACTGTTTAAAAGTTTTAGTTTTTCTAATAAAATATAATTCGGCAGCAGTGTTACCTGAATCGGTAAAATCATAAATAGTGCAAATAGTATAAACCAGAATTTTTTCAGAGGAAAAGAATATTTTGCAAATGCTGTTCCTGACATACAGGAAAAAAGGGTTTGTCCTGCCGCAATCATCAGACACATGGCAAGGCTTCTCCAAAATTTTATCAGATAATCAGGTTTTGCCAGAAAAACTTTATAATAATTCATCAGAGAAAATCCGGTATCTGAATGAAAAACTGAAAATACAATCAGATAGATAATTGGAAATAAAAAAATAAAGGCTATGATCGAAAAAACAAAGAGCCGGGTGTACTGTTTGTACTTATGCATCGGCAGTCCTCCTCTTTAGAAAATAGTATATCATATAGATAAGACCACTTAGAAAAAGAATAAATACGGTAATAATAGTTGCACTGGCGGAAACCTTTTGGTAATTCAGATTTTGTAAATTATTATTCATAAAATGTTGTAAAAAATAAATACTGTTGTCTGGATGAGTTCCGCCAAGTAAAAAGGCTTCTCTGTAGCATTTAAACGCATTCATTATGGAGAGTATTAATGTAAAAAGGATAACCGGAAACAATATAGGACAGGTAATATAATAAAAGCTCTGCCATTTTCCGGCTCCGTGAAGACTGGCATATTCATAATATTCTTTCGGAATCATCTGAAGTCTGGAAGAATAAATGAAAATATAATATCCAACAAATTTCCAGAAATATAAAATACAGATGATCCAAAAAGCGCTTGATGTATGAAGCCAGTCTTTTTCAGGAAGATAAAAAAAGTTTAGTATCAGATTCAAAAAACCATTATTTTTGAAAAAAAACTGGATGACTAAAACTATAGATGCGATTGGCATGATGATTGGATAAAGAAAAGAGAGTCGGAAAATTTTCTGACCTTTCGTAATCTGTTGTAAAATTACAGAAATACAGAGAGCTGTCCCTAAAGTAACTGGTATTGTAACAAGCATATATTTACAAGTGTTTTTTACTGCCAGTAAAAACATTGTATTTTTAAATAGTTCTTTATAATTATCAAGACCTACAAATTCGCGTTTTCCGATACCAAAAGAAACAGAATACCACAAAACAATCAAAAATGGGATCAGATAAAAGAAAAGAAATCCTGATATTGCAGGGAAAGCCAGTAAGAATCCCTTCTTCTTTTTTTTCATTGCATCACGCTCGCTTTCACTTAAAACTATTCTGTCACCTGTGTATGATAATCATTCCATGCTTTGTCTGCTAAAGCCGAGAGCTTATCTTGCCATATCTTTTTAAAATCAGTTTGCGGACCATATAATAAACTACTATTTTCTATAATCTCTTCATAAATAAAATGTTCAACTTCTGTCGGAAAATATGCTCCTTCTAAGGACTGAAATGCTTTTATAGCTAAATCCTGTTTTGACTGATCTAAGAAGGACAGTTTTGTACGGATGGCAGATACTTGTACCGGATAATCTGTTCCAAGGACACCATTTGCGCTTAGTGACATTCCATTAGTACTAGTTGATTCTTGAATTACGCTATTTAAAAAATACATTAAGAAGTGATAAGCTTCTTCTTTATAATCAGATGCCATACTTACAGCACCAAAGCAACGAATGGCAGCCATTTTTTTCCCCTGAATATCAGGGATTATGTCTATTTGCGTTGTGTGTTCGTTTATGTCATCCAAAGATGAGATTAAAATATGCGAAGAGCTAGTATCAGTATTATTTGTCTTTTCATTTTCTAAATAATCTTGTTTAAATAATAAGTATTCTAATGCGAAATTACTCCACTTTTCCTTATCAAAGAAAATCTGACCGGAATTGTAATCCGCAGCAGGTTGAAACCAGTTACCACTGATATTATCTAATTCGAATAGTGCATTTTTCAGAGCGTGGTCAGAAGAACTTTTTATATTTGAAATCCAATCTTCTAAGGTATCATTTTCCTGTGTATAATCAAGTACAGTATCGGAGATTAACATATTATAGTGGCAGGAAAGAGGAAGAATATATTGTCTTTCCTGATATTGACCGGGGAGAAGAAAAGACGGATTATAGTTTTCCTTTTGCCAATAAGAATCTTTTTTCATATATTTATCCAATGAGGCGAATACACCACTTTGCATTGCCTTATAAGGATTTTCAAAAAGAGGTTCGTTCATCTGCGCAGCTCCATCGGTGGAACAGTTAACAAGATATAAGTCAGGACCTTTTCCAGACATGATCTGTGTACGGAGTTTCTGAATTTCTGCAGATCTTTTATCAGGATCAGGAGATAATATTTTAATTTCAAATTCCAGAGAGTTATTTTTGGATGTGGCATATTTTACAGCATCAAGAACCTGCTCCTTAAAAGCAGGTTCTATAACAATAGAGAGTGTTTTGGAGACATCTTTATTTAGCTTTGTACATCCGGATAATCCAATTGAAAGGATGAGGAGTGGAAGAAGAGCAAATTTAAAATTGAACATTGGTATGATCCATCCTTAAAAATTACAAAGTATAATTGATTGAATTTAAATGATGTATATATCTTAGTATCTGAATTTTAACACAAAAATAAAACGATGTCAAATAATAAAGAAATTTTTTGAAAACGAAGTAGTTCGTATGATTTTGTTGATTTTCGAAGAATACCAGAGGACGCTTGCATTTCAAAAAAATACAAGTTATCCTTAAGAAGATGTACAAAGGAGGAAAAGAAGATGCAGCTTGCAACAGCAATGAATCTAAGAAAAGCAATGGATGAGGAAACCAAAAGAGAGCGGTTCGCTTCCTGGTACAGCACACTGCCCGGAATCCCGGCACATGAAAAAGAGATCATAGAAAGGTCTTTAAAATATAACGTGTGGAAAGAACTCATAAAACTCTTTGTCGTTTATATGATCCTTTCACTGGTATGGTTTTTCGGAGCCGGTCAGTATGATCCGTTTGAAAGTGTAACAGGATATTCTCTCATAGGAAAAAAGAGCGTAATTGGAGTTGTGCAGGAGGATGGCGAGTCATTGCGCTTGAAAAATCCGAATAAAGGTGAGCATGTAAGTTACACACTTGCAGAACTTGGAATGGATCCGATCAAATATTCTTATGGCAGTCGGTTTCAGACATACTGGGAAAAAGAAAAGAATGGGGAATATCAGTTACTTGCGGTATTGCCGGAAAAGCAGGTATCGAAAATAGAAGGTCTTTATTATGGCGTAATGGGAGTCGGATATTTTGCAATTCTTATTGGCGGGATTTGTGCGTTTTTTATCCGGAGAAAACGATATACAGGATGGTTTTTATCGTTCTATTACAGGCTGGAAAAGTTTTACTCAGAATATGGTGTATGGCAGAAATACAGTGTTGAAAGAGGTTATGACACGGTCGATGCGATTATTGCTTACGGAAATGAAAATCCGATATATTTTGTAAACGAATTTTCGAATATCCATCTCACAAAAGAGGAAGTAAAGAAAAAGAAATCAAAGCTTGCCATGGTCTGGCTGACATCAATAGCGGTTATGGCTGGGATTATACTTGTTATTTCACTGTATGTGAATATTACGTCAGCGATCGAGTGCAGGCAAAATGAGGCAAGGACAGCAGCAGTTTTAGAAAAGCTGCAGAATGCGATCGATGAAAAAACGACAGGTCTTGGTGACAAATCGGAATATTACAATTATGCGGACATGATCGACCGGGCAAGGGATACATTCCCGGAAGAAGATATCTACTACAAGCTTCAGACAACGGAGGATTATGTCACGATAATTGTCACAACAAAAAAGAAACAAAATGTCTGCTTTGACCGGTATGTGCCGGTTCAGGGATCAATTGGTGATGAGGATACAGAGTATAAGCTTGAGATTGCCATGGTATCGGATGCGATGCAGCCGGACGACATTTTACATAATTATACAGGGATACTTAAGATAAAGTAAGGTAATGGCAAAAAGATGATTCTGCGAAAGGACGAAGGAGAAAATTTATGAAAAAGAAAAGATTTGCAATGGCAGCAGTATGCGCAGTCATGACTATAGCGCTTGCGGGATGCAGTATGCTCAGCTCCAAATTGAACGATATTACAGGAAAATTAGTGGGGAATTCGTACACGATCACGACCTATGATAATTACGGGAATCGTGTAATGACAACTACAGGAGACAAGATCAATGTGCAGGGAAATGCAGTGGAAACTTCAAGCTATGATTCAGACGGTAATGTTATCACAGGATATGAGCTTTCCTCTGTCATTACGATTACAATCGATGGAAAGGAAATCGAGAGTTGTGGTGATACCTGTATTTTTGCGCAGGACGCGTTGAAAGCGGATGTGGATTTTACGCAGGAGGATATTGAAAGCAATGCAAGCGGTAAGATTACAGACAATACTGCGATCGCAGGTGTCCTGAATAAGTATAAAAATATGTTTGGAAAAGCCAGAGTGGTTGTTATCAAATCCCAGCTTGGACAGCCAATCGTAGCGTATAGCGGAGAAGATGTGTACTGGGAAATCCCGGATGATCTGCCGAAATTTACGAAGTTGATGATCGATGGGAAAGCGTTGTACATACACCGGGCAAATTTCCAGATTATTGATAAGAGTTTGTTGGAATCCAACTGATAAATTTACTGTGGTGAAATTTCACGGCTGATATAATCAAAGCATGGGTGCTATCATAACGGTGGTGGTTAGTCTTTCTTCAGAGGGACTGGTAAAGCAGAGGTATTTTAACTTGCATTTCCCGAAAATACAAGTTATCCTTATCTGTATATCAAGAGGAGGCAGAAAAAAGTGGAAGAAACAAAAAAGTTGTCATGTATAGATTGCAATGTCAAGAAATGTAATGTAAAGCAGAATATAGAGAATCATAAGCCATATCCTGGATTTTGCGTGTCACATAATATGGACTTGAAAGACCGGCAGATGGCGCTTGATACCTATCTGGGAGATGAAAAAGATTTAAAGATCATGCGTGCAAGTGCCGAGATTGAGCACGATTTTTACTGCCAGGCAACCCGTGTGGAGGAGACGATCCGCTGGGCAAAAAAACTGGGTGCCAAGAAGATCGGAATTGCAAGCTGTGTGGGACTCTTAAAGGAAAGCCACCTGCTGGCAGGACTTTTGAGAGAATACGGCTTTGAAGTGTACGGTGTGGGCTGTAAGATCGGAGAAGTTCCAAAGACCGAGGTCGGCATTCCGGAACGCTGCGAGGAGGTCGGAGTTCATATGTGTAACCCAATCCTGCAGGCGCAGATGCTGAACAAAGAGAAGACGGACATCAATATCGTGATGGGACTTTGCGTGGGACATGACAGCCTCTTTTACAAATATGCCGAGGCGCCGAGTACAACGCTGGTTGTAAAGGATCGGGTGCTTGGAAATAATCCGGTGGCTGCTTTGTATACGCTGGACTCTTATTATAAAAAGTTACATCATCTGAATCTGGAGGAAGAATAATGCACATTCGACATATTTTATTTGATCTTGACGGAACGCTGCTTCCGATGAACCAGGACGAATTTGTTACCTTTTATATGCCGCTTCTGGCAAAAAAATATATATCCGAGGGGATTTCCTTTGATCCGAAAGCATTTATCGCATCCGTGTGGAAGGGCTATGGAGCGATGGTGAATAATGACGGAAGTTGTACCAACCGGGAAGCATTCTGGCAGTATATGGACGAACTGCTTCCGACGGATTCGGAGAATTCCGAACGGATTGCCCTTGATTTCTATGCAAATGAATTTAACCAGGCAATTGCGGTGACGCAGCCAAACAGTCTGTCGGACAAGGTTGTGAAAAAGGCAAAGGAAAAAGGAATCCGCACCTACCTTGCAACCAATCCGGTATTTCCAAAGGTGGCAACGATGAACCGGATCAAATGGGCGGGACTGGATGCAGAGGATTTTGAGCTGATCACAACTTATGAGGATAATTGTTACTGCAAGCCAAATGTGGACTATTACCGAACAATTCTTGAACAGTTTCATCTTAGACCGGAAGAGTGTCTGATGGTAGGAAATGACGTGGAAGAGGATCTTGCAATTCGGAAACTCGGCGTAAAGACATTCCTTGTTACAGATACGAAGGAAAATAAAAAGGATCTTCCAATCGAAAGCGATTACCAGGGATCGATGGAAGAGTTGTTTGCATTTGTGGAAAGCCTGGAAAATGCTTAAAAATTTATTGAAATTCCAAACTTTTATTGTAAATGCATGGCGGACGTGGTAAATTATTCTAAGTAGTATCCGGAGGGAACCGGAGAAGAGTATATGATAAGAAACAGAGGGAAACTGATATGAAGAAAAAGTTACTTGTTGTTTGTGGCGGACAGTCCAGTGAGCATTCAATTTCACGAATTTCCTGTAATTCAGTGATGAAGCATCTGGATAAAGATAAATATGAGATTACACTTGTCGGCATTGCAAAAGATGGGAAATGGTACATCTTAAAGCAGGAAGATAATGACCTGTCAAAAGATACCTGGCTTGACGGAGCAGAAGTGGTAGAAGGTGTATTCGATCTTCTGAGAAGTCAGGATGTTGCATTCCCGGTACTTCACGGACTTTACGGAGAAGATGGAACTATCCAGGGATTATTTGAACTGGCACAGCTTCCGTATGTAGGATGCCGTGTATTTGCATCCAGTGCATGTATGGATAAGATTTTTGCAAAGAAAGTATTTGAAAGTGCAGGAATTCCGCAGGTCAAATCTGTATATGTAAAGAAGCGCAATGACGGAAGACTGGTCGTTGTCGAAAAAGACATGGAAGAAACAGAAGAAGTAGAAGCTTCGATTATGAAAGAACTTGGTATGCCATGCTTTATCAAAGCAAGCCGTTCCGGATCCAGTGTGGGCTGTTATCGTTGTGATAAAGTTGAAGATTTACTTCCGAAGCTGGAAGAGGCAGCAAAATATGACACTCATGTTGTAGTAGAAGAGTGCGTGGATTGTATCGAACTTGAGACTGCTGTTCTTGGAAATGATGACATTATCGTATCCAGAGTCGGACAGATCATGCCACACGGTGAATTCTATACCTTTGAATCCAAATATGAAGATGCAGAGAGCAAGACATGTATCCCTGCAAAAGTAGATGAAGAGATTCAGGAACAGATCCGTAAGTATGCTGTTCGTGCCTTTAAGGCAATTGACGGACACGGACTGAGCCGTGTGGATTTCTTCCTGGATAAGAAGACCAATCACGTTTACCTGAATGAGATCAATACCCTTCCGGGATTTACGAGTATCTCCATGTATCCGCAGCTGATGGAAGATTTGGGATATAGTTATTCTGAACTGCTGGATAAACTGATTGAGATTGCTGATGAGAACTAGTTAAAAAGAATAGAAGAATGTTTATTACTGCCGCCGATGATGGTGGCAGTTTTTTTATTACATAGGAAATTTCGTTTCCTATGTAATAAAAGCCTCCGGCAGGATGCGCACTGCGGCGTATAATGAAGATGTCGCAAACGACTTCTACAATTCATAGTGCATAATGACTAAAAATCTGTAAATACAAAAAAATATTGAAATAAATCTGAAAATAATATAGAATTAAAGTAATAAAAAATAATAATGGAAGAGGAGATGATCGCATGAAAAGAAAAAATAATATTTTACTGATTTCGATTCCTTTAGGTGTTCTGTTGCTTTTATATTATGGTTACATTGCATTGGATACTTGGCTCCAATTTCAAATTAGAACAGGAAATGGCATTTCAGCAGCAAATGGTGAATGGATTTTATCTATTCAATACACGTTTCTTTTTATACTGAAATGGTTTGGCCCGGTTTTATTAGTCGTATGTTTGTACGGAATTCTAAAATGGATAAAAAAGAAAGAATAAAGAAAAAGCTCCAGAATCAGCAAAATAATTGTTGATCCTGGAGCTTATTTAGAAGAAACAATATAATTTTAGTTCTCTTTACTATATTCCAGAGAAGCTTCCACAAATCCCTTAAACAGCGGATGTGGTTTGTTTGGACGGGATTTGAGTTCCGGATGTGCCTGTGTTCCGATGAACCAAGGATGTTCCGGAATTTCCACCATCTCTACGATTCTGCCGTCCGGAGAAAGTCCGGATAAGAGCATACCGTTCTGGGTAAGAGCATCACGGTAGTCATTGTTGACTTCATAACGATGACGATGACGTTCGTGGATTTCTTCTTTTCCATATAATTTATAAGCTTTTGATTCTTTGTTAAGAACACAAGGATAAGAACCAAGACGAAGGGTTCCACCGATGTCTTCAATACCGATCTGGTCAGGCATGATGTGGATGACCGGATGTGTAGTGTTTGGATTCAGTTCTACGCTGTGTGCATCATGATATCCGACAACGTCTCTTGCAAATTCTACGATGGCAAGCTGCATTCCAAGGCAGAGTCCGAGGAATGGAACCTTATGTGTTCTTGCATATTTGATGGCTTCGATCTTACCTTCGATACCACGGTCACCGAATCCACCAGGTACGAGGATACCACTTACATCACCGAGAAGTTCATCGACATTTTCCGGTGTGACAGTTTCAGAGTCAATCCATTTGATATTTACGGTTGTGTGGCTGTAGATGCCGCCATGTTTTAATGCTTCAACAACACTGATATATGCGTCATGGAGCTGGATATATTTGCCGACCAGGGCGACTGTTACATCCTGTGTCGGATGCTTCAGGCATTCGACCATCTCTTTCCAGTCTTTCAGATCCGGTTCCGGACAGTCAAGCTTCAGGCATTCGCATACAACGGAAGCGAGATGTTCTTCTTCCATGGCGAGTGGTGCTTCGTAAAGGTATTCCACATCCAGGTTCTGAAGAACGTGATCAGATGGCACGTTACAGAAGAGGGCGATCTTGTCTTTGATTCCCTGATCCAGTGGATGCTCAGAACGGCAGACCAGAATATCCGGCTGGATTCCCATTCCCTGTAATTCTTTTACGCTTGCCTGAGTCGGTTTGGTCTTCATCTCCTGGGAAGCATGCAGATATGGGATCAGTGTGACGTGGATCAGCGCAACATTGTCATGTCCCATATCATGTTGGAACTGGCGGATAGATTCCAGGAAAGGCTGGCTTTCGATGTCTCCGACGGTTCCACCGACTTCGATGATCGCAATCTCGGTATCTGTAGCTGCAGGGTTGCGATAGAAACGGCTCTTGATCTCATTCGTGATATGCGGGATGACCTGTACGGTTCCTCCACCAAAATCTCCACGACGTTCTTTCTGAAGAACGGACCAGTAAATCTTTCCTGTCGTTACATTCGAGTTCTTGGTAAGACTTTCATCGATAAATCTTTCATAATGTCCAAGGTCAAGGTCTGTCTCAGCTCCATCGTCTGTTACAAAAACTTCACCGTGTTGTACCGGATTCATTGTACCCGGGTCAATGTTGATGTACGGATCAAATTTCTGCATTGTAACTGTGTACCCGCGTGCTTTGAGCAGACGCCCAAGAGAAGCTGCTGTGATTCCTTTTCCAAGACCTGAGACAACGCCTCCGGTAACAAATACATACTTAACTGCCATAGTTCCAGTTCCCTCCTTATGGTATTTTTTTTGTCTACTACTCATTGTGTTCTGTAAAAAATAAGATAGAATGCGATTTCTATTCATCAGAAAAGTCCGGTATAACCTCCTGACGGATAAAAATAGAAAAAAACCCCATAAAAACAAATTTATGTGGCTCCCTCGCTACTTTGATTTCCCCTTGAAATCAATTCCCCTATAAAATACTTTAAAAGTATACACCCATTCCAGAAAAAAATACAACAATTTTTTTGAAATGGGTGTATAAAAATCAAAAATATAATATTTGTCTACTGATAGATCGGTTTTTTCTCGTATCTCGGTTCAGATGTAACCTGGATGGATAACTTCTGGAACAGACGGATATCTACATTTGCAAGCATAACGGATACATGAGCCTGGCAGCCTTTTAAATTCGGGACTTGTCTGAGTGCCTGTTCAGCAACCGGATTGGAAGAGGCACTGATAGAAAGTGCAATCAGAGCTTCATCGATGTGAAGTCTTGGGTTCTTGCTTCCAAGGAATTCGGTTTTAACTTTCTGGATCGGTTCCAGGGCAGTCGGTGAGATCAGGTGCATATCATGATCGATTCCGGCGAGTTCTTTTAAGGCGTTCAGGATCAGGGCAGCAGATGCGCCAAGCAGATCAGAGGTTTTCCCTGTTACGATGCGTCCGTCCGGAAGCTCCATAGCGGCAGCCGGTGCACCGGTTTCTTCAGCGCGTGCAAGGGCGGCATCAACAACCTTACGGTCATGTACGGTGACTCCTGCCTGATTCATCAGAAGCTCGACCTTATAAGTCTCTTCCTTCGGGCATTCACCGGAAAGGAAACGGTCCATGGTGCGGTAGTAGCGGCGAATGATCTCCTGACGGGAAGCTTCTTTGCAGACTTCATCGTCACAGATGCAGTTACCAGCCATGTTAACACCCATGTCTGTTGGTGATTTGTATGGATTTTCTCCGTAAATGCGCTCAAAAATTGCACTCAGTACAGGGAAGATCTCTACGTCACGGTTGTAGTTGACGGTAGTAACACCGTAAGCTTCCAGATGGAACGGGTCGATCATATTTACATCGTTAAGGTCAGCAGTAGCTGCTTCATATGCTAAGTTGACCGGATGCTTTAACGGGATATTCCAGATCGGGAAGGTTTCGAATTTGGCATATCCTGCGCGGACTCCGCGCTTGTGCTCATGATAGAGCTGGGAAAGGCAGGTAGCCATCTTTCCACTTCCAGGTCCAGGTGCGGTGATGACAACCAGAGGTCTGCTTGTCTCAATATATTCGTTCCTTCCGTATCCTTCGTCACTTACGATCAGCGGGATGTTGGAAGGATAACCTTCTATTACATAATGGATATAAACTTTAATGCCAAGCTTTTCCAGACGTCCTTTGAAAAGATCGGCACTGTTCTGTCCGGAGTACTGTGTGATAACAACACTTCCGACAAAGAGACCATTGGCTTCAAATTCGTCTTTCAGGCGGAGAACGTCAGTGTCATAAGTGATCCCAAGGTCACCGCGGACTTTGTTGGCCTCAATATCGGCTGCACTGATAACGATCACAATCTCTGCGGTATCCGATAATTCTTTTAGTAAATGTAATTTGCTGTCCGGCTGAAATCCAGGAAGCACGCGGGAAGCATGATAGTCATCGAAAAGCTTTCCACCGAATTCGAGATACAGTTTGTTGTCAAACTGATTGATTCGCTCACGAATGTGAGAAGACTGCATTTGCAGGTATTTTTCATTATCAAACCCAATTTTCATAAAGTTCCATCCTTTTTGTCCATAATTTTACTTTCATAGAAGCAATTCAAACCTAGTATACTATAAAATATGACTTTTTTACAATCTTTTCATAAATTTTTCATTGATTTCTAAAAAACGCCTACTTATAATAGAGAGGACGACACTTAGGAGGTAGGTATGGATAACCAGAATAATAGAAATAAGCAGAATCTTCCGGGAAATAATAACCCGAATAATAAAAATAACCGCCAAAGATGGAATATTATATTATTTACCGTTATGCTGATCTCGTTTATCGTATTTGCGCTGTATCAGTTCCGGGAAGACACAGATGCCCGGGAGATTACCTATGATCAGTTCCTGAACATGGTAGATTCCGGGGAAGTTAAGAAAGTTGTGATCGAGGATGACAAGATTGTGATCACAGCGAAGACAGAAGCTGAGATGAAGAACAGCAAGAAAAAAGGCGCTTCTGAGAGCGATGTGGTCGAAGGTTCTGTAGCAGATAACAACGACAGCAGCAGTAAGGACAGCAGCGATGACAGTACAGGTCTGTTCAGTAATGTGACAAGGAAGCAGTATTATACCGGTATTGTGAAGGATGATACCCTTTCGGACAGACTGTATAAAGCAGGTGTTGAGTATGAACAGAAGATACCGGATTCTACATCTTATATGGTGATGAATCTTCTGGTCAACATTGTTCCGCTTGTGATCATGATCGGTCTGGGCGTGATGCTGATGCGCCGTATGACAAAGGGTGGCGGCATGATGGGCGTTGGCAAGAGCAATGCCAAGATGTATGTGGAAAAATCTACCGGAGTCACATTTAAGGATGTAGCCGGTCAGGATGAAGCAAAAGAATCCCTGCAGGAAGTAGTCGATTTCCTGCATAACCCTGGCAAATACACCGGAATCGGAGCGAAGCTTCCGAAGGGAGCACTTCTTGTAGGTCCTCCCGGAACCGGTAAGACACTTCTTGCAAAAGCAGTTGCCGGAGAAGCAAAAGTACCGTTCTTCTCTCTTTCGGGTTCTGCATTTGTTGAGATGTATGTCGGTGTCGGAGCGTCAAGAGTACGTGACCTCTTTAAGCAGGCACAGCAGATGGCGCCGTGTATTATTTTTATCGATGAGATCGATGCAATCGGAAAAAGCAGAGATTCACAGCTTGGTGGCAATGATGAAAGAGAACAGACATTGAATCAGCTCCTTGCAGAGATGGATGGATTTGACAGTAATAAAGGTCTTCTGCTTCTTGCGGCAACGAACCGTCCGGAGATCCTGGATCCGGCGCTTCTCCGTCCGGGAAGATTTGACAGGCGTATCATCGTAGATAAGCCAGATCTCAAGGGACGTATTGATGTCCTGAAAGTACATGCCAAAGATGTTAAGATGGATGAGACAGTCAATCTGGAAGAGATTGCACTTGCAACTTCCGGGGCAGTCGGTTCTGATCTTGCCAATATGATCAACGAGGCTGCGATCAATGCAGTAAAAAAAGGAAGAAATGTTGTATCCCAGGCAGACCTTTTTGAGGCTGTTGAGGTCGTTCTTGTGGGTAAAGAGAAGAAAGACCGTATCATGAGTCAGAAAGAACGCCGTATCGTATCATACCATGAAGTCGGTCATGCACTGGTAACTGCCCTTCAGAAGGACGCAGAACCGGTACAGAAGATTACAATCGTTCCGAGAACCATGGGTGCACTCGGTTATGTGATGCAGACACCGGAGGAAGAAAAGTTCCTGAATACCAAGGCTGAGCTGGAAGCAATGCTGGTGACAGCCCTTGCAGGACGTGCAGCAGAGGAACTGGTGTTTGACACAGTTACAACCGGAGCATCGAACGATATTGAGCAGGCAACCAAGATCGCAAGAGCGATGGTAACACAGTATGGTATGTCTGAAAAATTCGGACTTATCGGACTGGAATCTATCCAGAACCGTTATCTGGACGGAAGAGCTGTTATGAACTGCGGAGAGGCAACCGCGGCAGAAATCGATCAGGAAGTTATGAAGATGCTGAAGGGAGCATATGCAGAAGCGAAGAGAATGCTTTCCGAGCATCGTGAAACGATGGATCAGATCGCCGGATTCCTGATTGAGAAAGAGACGATCACCGGAAAAGAATTCATGAAGATTTACCGCAGATGTGAAGGAATTCCGGAACCGGAAGAAAAGAAAGAAGAGAATCCTGTAAAAGAGCAGACGATCGAGATGCCGAAGAAAGAGGCAGATACCGAAGCTGCACAGCAGGAAGAGAAAGAAACGCAGAAGAAAGTAGAAAGAGATGAAGACGGATTCATCCTTCCGCAGAAGCGTGACTAGTCTAAAATAACAGAAGATGCAGAGGTTTCAGAACAATAGGTTCTGGAGCCTCTTTTTTCTGTAGATTCTTTCGAAAGAATGACTTGTATTGTCTGCAGGAAGCAAGGTATAATGTGACTATGGAAAATCAGACATTTATTATTGAAGACGAACTTAAAAAACTTCCTGGGAAACCGGGAGTCTATCTGATGCATGGGGAAAAGGACGAGATCATTTATGTTGGAAAGGCGATCAGCCTGAAGAACCGTGTCAGACAGTATTTTCAGCCGAGCAGGAACCGGGGGGCCAAGATTGACCAGATGGTGACGCATATCACCCGGTTTGAGTATATCGTGACGGATTCGGAACTGGAAGCACTGGTTCTGGAATGCAATCTGATCAAGGAACACCGGCCAAAGTACAATACGATGCTGATGGATGATAAGAGTTATCCATTTATCAAAGTGACAACCGGCGAAGCATATCCAAGGATTATGATGGCAAGGCAGATGAAGAAGGACAAGTCAAAGTATTTCGGCCCTTATACCAGTGTGACGGCGGTAAAAGATACGATCGAACTGATCCGGAAGCTTTACCGTCTGCGTAGCTGTAACCGCATCCTTCCGCGCGATATCGGGAAAGAAAGATGCTGTCTCTATCATCATATCAAGCAGTGCGATGCACCGTGTCAGGGGTATATTTCGCAGGAAAAATACAGAGAGTCGGTTGATGAAGTACTCAAATTCCTGGGAGGAAATTATGATAAAATCTTAAAGGATCTGGAGAAAAAGATGCAGGAGGCATCGGATGATCTGGAATTTGAGAAAGCAATTGAATACCGGGAGCTTCTGCACAGCGTGAAGCAGATTGCACAGAAGCAGAAGATTACCGATACAGGGGGCGAGGACCGGGATATTGTGGCTCTTGCAAGAGAGCATGAGGATGCGGTGGTACAGGTATTCTTTATCCGCAATGGTCGTCTGATCGGCAGAGATCATTTTTATCTGCGGATTGCCCAGGGAGATGAAAATGCAGAGATCCTCTCCAGCTTTATCAAGCAGTTTTATGCCGGAACGCCATATATTCCGGGCGAACTGATGCTTCCGGTGGAACCGGAAGAGCGGGAGATCCTGGAAGCATGGCTTGGAGAAAAACGTGGGCATAAGGTTCATTTCCGTATTCCGAAAAAAGGGGAAAAAGAAAAGCTTGTTGAGCTTGCGGCGAAAAATGCAAAGATGGTACTGGAAAAAGATAAGGAGCGTATCAAGCGTGAAGAAGGAAGAACGATCGGTGCAGTAAAAGAAATAGAAAAGTTGCTTGGTCTTAATAACCTGGTGCGCATGGAGGCGTATGATATTTCCAATACCAATGGATTTGCCTCGGTAGGGTCGATGATCGTTTATGAGAGGGGCAAACCGAAACGAAACGATTATCGTAAGTTCCACATCAAGGGTGTGCAAGGGGCGGATGATTATGCAAGTATGCGTGAGGTCCTCACCAGAAGATTCCGGCATGGTCTGGAGGAACAGAAAAGCGGGAAAGAGCTGGGAAGTTTTAATGTTTTTCCGGATCTGATCATGATGGATGGTGGAAAAGGACAGGTTAATATAGCACTGGAAGTACTGGATGAACTTCATATATCCATTCCGGTATGCGGTATGGTCAAAGATGACCACCATCGGACGAGAGGTATCTACTATCAGAATATCGAGATTCCGATCGACCGCAATTCCGAAGGGTTTCGGCTGATCACAAGAGTGCAGGATGAGGCACACAGATTTGCTATAGAATTTCACCGGAAACTGCGTAGTCAGGGACAAGTGCATTCGATCCTGGATGATATTCCGGGAATCGGACCTGCGAGAAGGAAAGCACTGATGCGGACATTTGCCAGCCTGGATGAGATTAAGAATGCAGAGGTGGAAGAGTTGAAAAAAATTCCATCAATGGATGAAAAATCGGCAAAAAACGTGTATAATTTTTTCAGGGGAAGCGAAAAGGAAGATACAGAAGCTACTCTGATGGAAGAACAATAAAAGGAGACAGGACTATGGGAGTTACATTAACAAAAATCGTAGAGAAGATGGAACTTAGAAATCTTACTCCGGATGTCGATATGACACAGCGGGAAGTAAAAATTCCGGATATTAACCGTCCGGCACTTCAGCTCGCCGGATTTTTTGATCATTTTGATTGCGAACGGATTCAGCTTATCGGATATGTAGAGTACACTTATCTGCAGACACTGGAATATGAGCATAAGATGAGAATATATGATACACTGCTTGAGTATGGGATTCCATGCTTTATTTTCTGCAGAAATCTGCAGCCGGATCCGGAATTTCTGGAGAAAGCAGTGAAGAACAATATTCCGGTATTTATTACGGATAAACAGACTTCTTCCTTTTCAGCAGAACTGATCCGCTGGATGAAAGTGGAACTGGCACCGTGTATTTCAATTCACGGGGTACTGGTGGATTGTTATGGAGTCGGTGTTCTGATCATGGGAGACAGCGGTATCGGTAAAAGTGAGGCGGCACTGGAGCTGATCAAGCGAGGTCATCGTCTGGTAACAGATGACGTGGTGGAGATCCGGAAGGTCAGTGATGATACTCTTGTTGGTACAGCACCGGATATTACCCGCCATTTTATTGAACTTCGCGGAATTGGTATCATTGACGTAAAGACGCTGTTTGGTGTGCAGAGTGTAAGAGAGACACAAAATATTGATCTCGTCATTACGCTTGAGGACTGGAACAAGGATCGCGAGTACGACAGGCTTGGACTTACTGAGGAGTATACAGAATTTCTTGGTAATAAGGTTGTATGCCACAGTATTCCAATCCGCCCGGGACGTAATGTTGCCATTATCGTAGAATCAGCGGCAGTCAACCACAGACAGAAACAAATGGGCTATAACGCAGCTCAGGAGCTGTACCGCCGGGTACAGGAAAATCTAAAAAAGAATATGTAAGGAGCAGGAGACAGATGAAATATTGTTTTGGTATCGATATAGGCGGAACGACAGTAAAGATGGGACTTTTTCAGGAAGACGGAGAGCTTCTTGACAAATGGGAGATCAAGACACGTACTGAGAACCAGGGAGAAGCAATCCTCCCGGATATTGCGCAGGCAGTGAAAGCAAAGATGGCAGAAAAGAAACTGGTGAAGGAACAGATCATCGGACTTGGAATGGGGCTTCCGGCACCGGTAACCGAGGATGGAATTGTTCAGAATACAGCAAATCTTGGATGGGGATACAAAGAAGTGACACGTGAACTGGAAGAGCTTCTTGACGGAATGAAAGTGATTCCGGGGAATGATGCAAATGTAGCTGCGCTTGGTGAGATGTGGAAAGGTGGCGGAAAAGGTCACAAGAATGTTATTATGGTTACCCTTGGAACCGGTGTTGGCGGTGGAATCATCGTGGATGGAAAGTGCCTTGTAGGGGCACACGGTGCTGGCGGAGAGATCGGTCATCTGTGTGTAAACTACCAGGAGACAGAAACCTGTGGATGTGGAAAGAAAGGCTGTCTGGAACAGTATGCTTCTGCAACAGGAATCACAAGACTTGCCAATATGCGTCTTGCAAAAGATGAGAAACCAAGTACCCTCAGAAATGTGGCAGAGATGTCTGCGAAAGAAGTGTTTGATGCAGTGAAAGCCGGAGACGAAGTTGCAATCGAAATCGCAACTGAATTTGGAAAGTATCTGGGACATGCGCTGGCGAACCTTGCAGCTGCCTGTGATCCGGCGGTTATCGTAATCGGCGGAGGGGTATCAAAAGCCGGAGAGGTTCTGCTGGATTACATCAAAGGTCCATTTAAAGAAATGGCATTCTTTGCAGACAAAGATACAGAATTTGCACTCGCAGAACTTGCAAATGATGCAGGAATCTGCGGAGCAGCAAAACTGGTACTGAAATAAGTGAAAGATATTATAAAAAAACAAAAATCTTGTGAGAAATATTTAACATTCTTGCAAGATTTTTGTTTTTTATAGAAGAAAATGCAGAATAACAAATGTTTACATTTGACATTCTGCACAAAATGATGTAGACTTATCGTAGTAACATTATTAAATAAGCCTATGAACTCTAAAAAATTGTGAAAAGGAAGACAAAATGATAATACGTAAAACATTAAGAGAGCAAGTAGTTGAAATTTTAAGACATAAGATTTTATCAGGAGAGATCAAACCGGGAGAACGAATTATAGAGGCAAAAGTAGCAGAAGAGCTGAAAGTCAGCAGAGGTCCCTTAAGAGAAGCTCTCAGGCAGATTGAAGAAGAAGGGTTGGTTGTATATGAAGCGCAGAAAGGCTGCGTAGTAAAGACGATGACTTATGAAGAGATGCAGGAAACATACCTGATCCAGTCTACGCTTGAGAAACTGGCAGTGCAGATGTGCGGGGGAGAGATCAGCAAAGAACAGGATGAAGAGATGCAGAAGCTTGTCCTTTCCATGGAGAAAGCGGCCAATCAGAAAAATCTGTATGATGTTATAAAATTCGATGAACAGTTCCATGAATGTATTGTGAAGACCGCACACAGTGAAAAACTTCATAGAATCTGGAAAATACTGGAAGGAGGGAATACGGCGGCATATTATACGATGGATACAAAAACTCTGGTACCATTTGATGTGGTCCACATCAATCATCAGAGAATTTTGGATCTGTTTCATAAAGGGACAGTCGAAGATATCTGTAAAGAGATAGAATTACACTACATGGTTGTCCCGCATGTTCTGTATGAAAATCAAAAGAAAAAAGGAGAAAGGAACTGAAGGTATGGTTAAATTTATTGGGAAAAGGCTGGCATATGCTGTTTTGACATTGTTCTTGATTACGACAGCGACATTTTTCTTGGTAGCAGGTGCTCCCGGAGATCCGATCGCTGCGAAGGTTGGTCAGATGCCTGAACAGGCACAGCAGATTATCCGTGAGAAATACGGACTCGATCAGCCGGTAGTAAAACGGTATACAACTTATATGAAGAATCTTCTTACAACAGGAGACTTCGGAGAATCTATTATTTATACCGGTCAGTCAGCAAATGACATTATTAAAAACAATACGCTGGTATCAGCGAAGATAGGTTTGTTGGGACTACTCTTCCAGACAACGATTGGTATATGTCTTGGAATGGTAGCGGCTCTTAACAGGGGAAAACCGGTGGATCATGTCATAAGGGTACTCGTTGTATTAGCTATTTGTGTTCCTAGTTTCGTATTTGCATCTGTATTGCAGTATTTTCTGGCATTTAAGTGGAAACTGGTGCCGGTATTCGGCTGGGGACAAATGAAACATTATATTCTTCCGGTTGCCGCATATGCGATCGGCGGTATCGCATCTTATACAAAATATATGAGAAGCAGTACCTTATCTGTTATCGGAGAAGATTATATTATTACAGCAAAAGCAAAGGGATGTACAAAGAAGAGAGTTGTACGGAAACATGTTTTGAGAAATGCAATGCTTCCTATCATTACTATGATCGGACCTTCTCTGGCAGGAATTTTTGCAGGATCATTCATCCTTGAACGTATGTTTGCGATTCCGGGACTTGGATTCTACTATGTAAAAGCAGTTTCGGATAATGATTATACGATGGTAATCGGTCTTACAATTTTCTTTGCTATTTTGTTCGTTGGCTCGCTGATTGTAGTAGACATTCTGTATGGAATCGTCGATCCGAGAATCCGAGTTGCAAAAGGTAAGAAATAGGAGGGCTTCTGATGAGTACAAAAGAGGTAGTAATGACAGAAGAATGGAATGAATCAGATGATTTTAAACGTGTTGGGACGGAAGGATTATCTGGTGAAGATATCGGAGAGAAATCCCTGACCTATTGGGCGGATGTCTGGAGAAGATTCAGGGAAAACAAACTTGCAATATTTGGTCTTATATTATTAGGCCTGATCGTAGTGCTCCTGTTTATCGGACCAATGGTCACAGGACAGGATTATCAGCTGATCGATGCGTCGATCAAGAATCAGGGACCAAGCAGTGCACACTGGTTTGGTACAGATGATATGGGAAGAGATCTCTTTACCCGTGTCTGTGTAGGTGGACGTATTTCAATTTATATTGGTTTATGTTGTACATTGGTAATGTTTGTGATCGGAGCACTTCTTGGAGCGCTGGCAGGATTAAAAGGCGGACTGGTAGATGACATCATCATGCGTATCTGCGAATTTATCGGAAACCTGCCATATCTGATCATTGTAGTAATTTTATCCATGGTACTTGGAAGAAGTATGTTCTCCCTTGTTTTTGCAATGAGCCTTACCGCGTGGGTAGGAACCGCGCGTATGGTAAGAGGACAGATCCTTCAGATCAAGGAACAGGATTATGTGCAGGCAGCAACAGCACTTGGTGCATCAACCGGACGTATTATTGTCAAACATCTTCTTCCGAATACACTTGGAATTATTATGGTTGATATCACGATGTCAGTTCCGGGATTTATTTTCAGTGAGGCTTTCTTAAGTTATATCGGACTTGGAGTAAGACCACCGGAAACCAGCTGGGGAGCACTTGCATCAGCAGGACAGCAGCAGCTTATGTTTTACCCACATGAATTGTTCTTCCCATGTCTGATGATCGTACTTACAATGCTGACTTTCCATCTGATCGGTGATGGACTTTCAGATGCATTGGATCCGAAGCTGAGAAAATAAAAGGGGGAACTACAAGATGAAAGAAAAAATACTGGAAGTGAAAAACCTGGAGGTATCTTTCAAGACCTATGCCGGAATCTCACATGCAGTAAGAGGAATTGATTTTAATCTGCATAAAGGAGAAACTCTTGCGATTGTAGGAGAGTCTGGCTGTGGTAAGACAGTATCTTCAAAAGCAATCATGCGATTGCTTCCAGAATCGAACACAATAATAGGTGAAAACTCTGAAGTATTGTTCCACGGGGAAGATCTTCTGAAAAAGTCAGAAAATGAAATGGTTTCCATTCGAGGAAGCAAGATTTCAATGATTTTCCAGGATCCAATGACTTCACTGAATCCGACCATGAAGATCGGAGATCAGATTGCAGAAAGTATTCTGATTCATAGACAGATTTCTAAAGAAGAAGCATATAAAGAAGCTTTAGAAATGCTGCAGCTGGTTAAAATACCAAATGCAGAAAAACGAATGAAACAGTATCCGTTTGAATTTTCAGGCGGTATGAGACAGAGAGCGATGATCGCAATCGCACTTGCATGTAAACCGGAGATCCTGATTGCGGATGAGCCGACAACTGCTCTGGACGTAACCATTCAGGCACAGATTATGGAACTGATCGGAGAACTGCAAAAAGAACTGGATATGGCGATGATCCTCGTAACCCATGACTTAGGTGTTGTAGCGAGTGTTGCAGATAAGATTCAGGTGATGTATGCAGGAAAAATTGTAGAACGTGGTGATGTACGAGAGATTTTCTATCAGTCTACACATCCTTATACGAGAGCTCTTCTGGATTCCGTTCCGAAGATTCATTCTACAAACAAAGAAACATTATATTCCTTAAAAGGAACGCCGCCGGATCTTATCAATCCGCCGGTTGGATGTTCTTTTGCTCCGCGTTGTGAGTATGGAATGAATATCTGCAGAAAGAAATATCCGGAGCTTACAAAATTCAGTGATACACAGGAATGCAACTGCTGGCTTCATGATCCAAGAGCGGATGTGAGCAATCTTCCTGAGAATATGATAAGGAGGAGACAGTAACCATGGATAAAAAAGAAGTACTGATCGAAGTGAAAGACCTGAAGAAATATTTTCAGGTTGGAAGAAACCAGACACTGAAGGCAGTGGATGGGGTAAACTTTAAGATCTATAAAGGTGAGACTCTTGGAATCGTAGGAGAATCCGGCTGTGGTAAAACAACCTGTGGAAAGACAGTTATGGGGCTTTACAAGGCTACAGGCGGTGAAGTTCTTTTTGACGGAGTTGATATTAATAAACTGAATAAAAATGAAAAGAAAGAGTTTACAAAGAGAGCTCAGATTATTTTCCAGGATCCATATTCTTCACTGAATCCGAGAATGACAGTCGGTGACATCATCGGGGAAGGAATTGACATTCACAAGCTTTATACCGGAAAAGAACGCCAGGAAAAGATTTATGAATTACTGGAACTGGTCGGACTTAACCGAGAACATGCGCTTCGTTTCCCTCATGAATTCTCAGGCGGACAAAGACAGCGTATTGGAATCGCAAGAGCACTTGCTATCGAACCAGAATTCATCGTTTGCGATGAGCCGATTTCAGCTCTTGACGTTTCCATTCAGGCACAGGTTGTCAACCTGCTGATCGAACTTCAGCAGAAGAAAAACCTGACCTATCTCTTTATCGCACATGACCTGTCTATGGTAAAACATATTTCAGACCGTGTCGGTGTAATGTATCTGGGAAATATGGTTGAATTTGCAGAGAGTGATGAATTATATCAGAATCCACTTCATCCATATACAAAAGCGTTGATGGCAGCGATTCCGATCCCGGATCCGGACACAGAAGAACAGAAGAAGAGAATTCGACTCGAGGGAGAGATCCCAAGCCCGGTTAATCCAAAACCTGGATGCAGATTTGTGACGAGATGCAGATATGCAACAGAAAAATGTCATCAGGAGACACCGCAGCTTGAAGAACTCAAACCGGAACACTTTGTAGCTTGTCATAGAGCAAAAGAGTTGATGGAAGATCACCCGCAAGAGTAATCTTGCTGGATATAAAGGAGGAAGACTATGAAAAAAAGAAAAACATTAGCGATGGGACTCGCAGTAGCAATGGCAGTCAGCTGTCTTGCCGGATGTGGCGGAGATGACAAAAAAGCTAGTTCTGACGGAAAAACAGAACAGGTTCTGAATATCTCCAACAACAGTGTGGTTGTCGGACTGAACCCGCTGATCAACACAACTGGCCCGGATAACTCAGCATTTAACATGGTATTGGATCCACTCGTTAAAAGAGTAACTCAGGAAGGAAATACCTATAAAATCGTGCCTGCTGCAGCAGAGAGCTGGGATATCAGTGAAGATGGACTTACTTATACTTTCCACATGAACAAAGATGCGAAGTGGAGCGATGGAACGAAAGTAACTGCAAATGACTTTGAATTTACTTTCCAGAAGATGGCAACTCCATCCGTTGCAGCAACAAATGCATGGCTGTTTGATGGAATTATCGAGAACTTCTCAGAAGCTCTTTACGATCAGGGAAAGAAACCGGAAGAAATCGGTGTACATGCCATTGATGAAGATACACTGGAAATCAAAATTATCCACCCGGCATCTTACTTCCTGGAACTGGTTTCCTCATCAGCTTATCCGGTAAACAAAGCAATGTATGAAAAACTCGGAAGCGACTATGCAACATCAGAAACAAAGACTGTATTTAACGGACCTTTCAAGATTGAAAGCTGGAGTCAGAATACAGAGATGGTATTGGTAAGAAATGATCAGTACTGGGGAGCCGACGATGTGAAGCTTGACAAGATCAATAGCAAGATCATTCAGGAATCAGGTACTGCAGTTCAGTCTTATATCAACGGTGAACTGGATGTGATCGGTACAACGGATGCAAACTGGGGAAAGACTATCGAAGAACAGGGAGAATCTGAATCTTATCAGGTTCCGGATAGTGCACCGGAATTCTTCATGCTGAATGCAGCAAACGAATATCTGTGCAATGAAAAGATCAGACAGGCTTTATCAGTAGCTTATGACCGTCAGGAAATGATCGATACTCTTCGTAATGGAAAAGGTGTTCCGATTTATTCTATGATGCCAGATACCATTCAGGTTGGGGAAAAAACATACACAGAATTAGTTGGCGGAAAGAACCATTTCGTTCAGGAACTTCAGGATGAAATCAAAGATCCGAAAGCTTTACTTATTGAAGGGTTAAAAGAACTTGGTAAAGATCCAGACCCGTCAAAAGTGACAATCCGTTATGCAAGCCGTGGTACATCTGAAGTATCTAAAAAGATTGCTGAATGGATGAAACAGCAGTGGGAAAGCGTTCTTGGAATCAATATCGAAATCGATATGATGGAATGGAACATCATGTGGGATAAGATTGACGCCGGTGATTACGATATCGCAACAGGCGGCTGGGGACCATACTACAATGAACCAAGTGCTCTTCTTCAGTTATTCGATCCGGATAATGGATATTTCAACGCAGAAAAGACAGGATGGTCTGGAGAAGATCCTAAGAAATATCAGGAACTTCTGAATGAAGCAAAATTTGAAGTTGATGACCAGAAGAAGGCAGAGCTTTATCTGCAGGCAGAAGAACTGGTTGTTAAGTCAGGACTGATCGAACCTACTTATGTTGAAGAAGCACCTACATTTGTTAAGAAATATGTGAAGAACTACTTCGTTTCTACAGTTGGTCAGGTTGATTTCTCAAAGGTTTATATTGAAAAATAGCATGTCTTTTAGAGATATAAATTAAACAAAAATGTCATAGAGGTTGCAAAACCTCTATGGCACTTTAAGGTAAAAAATAAAAGTAAATGGAGAAATGATTATGTATGTAATTAAAAATGGAACCATTCATACCGGAACGGGTGAAGTGCTCGAAAACTATGATATCTTAATCGAGGGGAAAAAGATTAAGAAAATCGAAAAGAATATTTGCGAAGCGGATGCAGAAATTATCGATGCAACCGGAAAACAAGTTTTCCCTGGTTTCATCGATCCACATTCTTCTATCGGAGCTATGGGGATTCCGACTCGTTACAGAGATAATGCAGAAACTACAAATGTAATCAATCCGGATCTGAGCGTGAAGTATGCCATCGATCCAGATGAAGTGAATGCACAGGAATTCTACAAATCAGGAATTACATCTGTTGGATTTTCACCGGATCACAGCAATGTGATCGGAGGACAGATTACAGTGTGTAAGACAGCTCCGGATCATATGGCAAACCGTATTGTAAAAGAGCACGCAGCAATGAAGGGGAGCGTATGCTCAACCGTTAAGGATGTATATGGTGCAAGTAACCAGATGCCGAAAACAAGAATGGGAATTTTCCATTTGCTCAAAGAAGCAATCAGAAAAGATGACCTTTTGAAGAAATATCAGATGCCATTTGTCATCGCAGCAGAAACTGCAGGTGAGATTCAGTGTCTTATGGAGCTTCTGAAAGATGAAGATATCCAGCTTACAATCGTAGATGGATTTGAATTCGGCGATGCGATTGAAGAACTGAAAGAAAAGAAAGTTGGAATTATCTTTGGTAATTTCAGCAATCTGTCACAGATTTCCAAACATGAAATCGACCTTTCCAGATTAAAAGAACTGGTAGAAAACGGAAACCGCATCGCATTTACAAACACATGCAAAGGTGCTTCTGAAGGTAGAGAAGTATTCATCTGGAGTGCAATCGAAGTATATCGTGCAGGAATCGATGCCGAGGATGTAGTAAAAATGATGACGATCCAGCCAGCCGAGATGCTTGGTGTTGCAGATCAGATCGGAAGTATCGAAGTTGGAAAAGACGCGGACATCACAATTTACAGTGATCATCCTGTAAAATCTTATGCGGCACACGTACAGTTTTGTATGATAAATGGAAAGGTGGTATTATCGTAATGCAGACATTAATCAAAAATGGTATTTTGTATACAATGACAGAGGATAAGGGCATCTTTCAGGGGGATATTCTCGTCGAAGGAACAAAGATCAAAGAAGTAGCAGAACATATCAGTGAAGACTGCTTAGAGGATGGAGATAAGCTCATTGAGGCAGAAGGATATTATGTTCTTCCGGGACTTATCGATGCACATTCTCACATCGGATTATTTGATTTCAATGTGGATCCGGGTGTAGACGATGCCAATGAGATGACAAATCCGGTTACTCTTTCTGTTGATGCACGTTTTGGAACAAATCCAAAAGCAAGAGAATTTAAAGTAGCTTATGAGCACGGAATCACAACCATGCTTCTGACTCCGGGAAGCGGAAATGTATTTTGCGGACTTCCGTTTGCACTTAAAACTTATGGAAACAATGTGTTTGATATGACAATCAAATCTCCATGTGCTGTAAAGATTGCTCTTGGCGGTAATCCGAAAAATACATACGGAGATCAGAGAAGACTTCCGATGACAAGAATGGGAATCGCTAAGGTTCTGGATGATACCTTTGCAAAAGCAAAGAAATACATGGAAGACAAAGAACAGAATAAAGAAGTGGAGTATGATCCGGATATGGAAGCTCTTTGCCTGGCTTTAAAAGGAGAAATTCCATGTAAGATCCACTGTACACAGTATGATATGCTCACAGCAATCGAGATTGCGAAAAAATACAACGTACACTTCTCATTAGAACATGCATGGGGAGCAACCGATTATCTGGATGAAATCGTGGAAAGCGGATGCGATATATGCTACGGACCGATTGCAACTTACCGTAGCCCTGGAGAACGTAGAAAAATCGATGTGGAAGCTGTAAAAATGCTGGATGACAGAGGGGTGAATGTGGCGATGATCACTGATTCACCGATTCTGAGTGAAGAATCCCTGTATCATCATGTGGGAGAAGCAGTGCGTGAAGGACTTGCACAGGAGAGAGCAGTAAGAACGGTTACGATCAATGCTGCAAAAGTGCTGGGCGTAGAAGACCGTCTGGGAAGCCTGGAAGAAGGAAAAGATGCAGATATTATTGTAATGAAAGGAAAACTCGGACTTGATACCGATGCGATGGTATACTATACGATGATTGAAGGTAAGATCGTATATCAGAAATAGAAACCAGATTGATAGATAAAAAAGAGAGATCAGTGAATTTCAAATATTCACTGATCTCTTTTTCTAATTGGATGATAGATTCTTATTGTCCATTGCCAGAATCTGAGCCGCCGGTATTGCCGGAATCAGTGCCGCCACCGGTATTACCGGAATCGCCACCGGTATTACCGGAATCGCCACCAGTATTACCGGAATCGCCACCGGTATTACCAGAATTGCCACTATTATTACCGGAATCAGTGCCGCCGCCGGTATTGCCGGAATCACCGCCGGTACCACCGGTAGTATCCCCATTAGTGCCGGTAGAGTTACCGGAGGAGTTTCCACCCGTTGTACTATTAGAATCGGATTTGTCATTCGAATTTTTTGTACTGTTTGTGGTAGTTGACTTGCTTGCATGTCCGGAACATGTCTCGGTCGGGACAGTATCCGGATCAAACCATTCGGTCTGTGACGGACAGCCGGAACCGGCAAGTTTACCGGAAATTGTACATACGCTCTTCTGAACGAGAGAACCTGGCATCGCGAAGTCTTTGTAGGTTAGTCCCAAAGCTTCATCGATCCGGTTCATGATCTTAGCCCAGATCTTGAAATGATAGTTCCAGCTTCCTTCAGACATTTCCTGGTTACCATCGTAACCCATCCAGATACCACAGGTATAATACGGTGTAAATCCTTCGAACCAGAAGTCACGGTTGTCGGAGGTTGTACCGGATTTACCGGATGCAGGCATATTATTGAGCTGTGCATCGGTTGCAGTACCCTTTGCGACAACATCCTGCATGGCGTTGGTAAGAAGTGCTGCAGTTGTATCTTTGATCACAGTGTGGCTTTCCGGATTGGAGTTGTCGATCAGGACATTACCATCATGATCCAATACCTTTGTGTACAGGGATGGTTTGTTATATACACCGCCGTTTGCAATGGATGCATAGGCTGCTGTCAGTTCATAGTTGTAAACACCATGGGAAATACCACCAAGAGCAAGAGACTCTACAGCATCGTCTTCGGTAAGTGTGGAAAGACCAAATTTCTCGCAGTATTCAAAACCAAGATTGATACCAATCTTATTCAATGTCTTTACCGCAATGATGTTCATGGACTGTTCGATCGCCTGACGGTATGTTACGGTACCTTTATAGTAATCGCCCCACCAGTTATGAACCTGATGATGTTCCAGGTCGTGCTGATAGTAGTATTCTTCATCAACTTCGGTGGTAGCAAGTGTAAGATCTGCGCTGTCCAATGCCGGAGCGTATACGGCAAGAATCTTGAATGTAGAACCTGCGTTACGGGTAGAACCCTTGTATGCGCGGTTCAGTCCACGGTTGGTTGTCTTTTGTCCACGGCCACCGACAAGAGCTTTGATCTGCCCTGTTTTCTGATCGATGATGGTCAGTGAAGTCTGCGGCTGTGGAGAGAGGTTGACATACTCATCATAGGTCTCGCCATCCTGGAGAAGACTGTTACGGAATGCGTCAATTCTTTCCTGTGCAGCTTCCTGTGATCCGAAGAGAAGTCCTTCATCATCACCGTACTGATCTGCCCCGAATTGTTTCAGGTGTCCGGCACTGTAGTTATCTACCGAGCCATCAGTATGATAGACTGTGAGGGCATAATCAACACCCCAGTCAATATTGGCCGGATAATTGTTGTCATCATTCAATTCTTCATCACAGATGTTCTGCATCGTAAGATTCTGAGTTGAATAAATGGTGAGACCACCGCTGTACAGTGCGTTCTCTGCCTGTGTCTGGGAATATCCAAGTCCGTCTTCTGAGGTGAGATCTTCGATCAGCTGCTCAGACAGGGCATCAACAAAATAAGAGTTGACGGTGTTGGTCTCTTCGATCCGTGTATTTACGTTCTGAATTCTGGAATATACGTCATCTGCCAGTGCCTCATCATGGGCAGCCTGGTCGATCCAGCCCTGATCGAGCATATTATCCAGAACTTTTTTGCGGCGGGTTGCGTTGTCTTCCGGATTGGTGATCGGATTGTATCTTCCCGGATTCTGTGTGATTGCAGCGATGGTTGCAGATTCGGAAAGGTTAAGTTCATTGACATCCTTATTAAAATATCTCTGTGCGGCTGACTGTACTCCCAGACAGTCCTGACCAAGGTTGATCGTGTTCAGGTAGCTTTCAAGGATTGAATCTTTATCAAGCTGCTTTTCAACCTGAATTGCGAGATACTGTTCCTGGATCTTACGTTCCAGCTTTTCTTCAAAAGTGCTTTCATTTACAAAGTCAGGGAAGACATTGTTCTTGATCAGCTGCTGGGTAATGGTACTGGCTCCTTCAGAGAAGTTGCCACCATGAGTGATACCAACAACAAAAGCACGGATAATACCTTGGATATCAACACCGTTATGCTTGTAAAAACGGGAGTCTTCGATTGCGACGAATGCATGCTGCAGATCCTCCGGGATCTGATCAATCGTCTTATATACACGGTTGGCACCTGCACCGGTGAATTCGGCTATTGTTGTCGTGCCGTCATCTGCAAGTGCGGTGGACGTATAACCCTGTGGTTTGATGCTGTCAGCTGTAATCTCAGGTGCATTATCAATCACATGCTTGATGATAAAGCCACCTCCGATCGCTGCGAGGATACAGCAGACAAAGATACATAATAGAAAACCTTTAAAAAGGCGAACGCCCAGTTTCTTTTTGTGCATATTCTTTTTCGATGTTATGCGTTTTTGTTTTTTAGAAGCTTTTCGCTTTCCATAATTCATGAATGCTTCCTCCTTCATATTGCAATATTATATCAAACTTGATAATCTAAATAAAGGAAAAATTGAAAACTTCAATGTTCCATTTTACAAAATTAAGAAAAATTTCGGAAATATAGGGAAATTGTAACATTTTTGTAATTTTCTTGCATCTGAAGAAATAGATTTGTATACTGGGAATAGTGAAAATATAAGGAAAATGAAGGGAAAAACGCAGACATGCAGGAAGAATACAAAACAGTATACCGGGGAGGAGAAGGGGAAATTGTTGAAAAGAAATCCCGTTTTATCGCAACGGTAAGACCGGTACACTCAGAAGAAGAAGTACTGGCATTTATAGAAGAAGTGAAGAAAAAATACTGGGACGCAAGACATAACTGTTTTGCTTATGTGATCGGTGTAACAAATCCAACTCTGAGATGTAGTGATGACGGGGAGCCTGCAGGTACAGCAGGAAAACCGATGCTGGATGTGCTTACAGGGGAAGGTCTTCACGATACGGCGGTTGTTGTGACCAGGTATTTTGGCGGGACGCTTCTGGGAACAGGTGGTCTGGTGCGGGCTTATCAGGGAGCAGTAAAGGAAGGTCTTCAGGCAAGTACTGTGATCACAAAGCGCCTGGGTTACCGGTATGAGATTGGAACGGATTATACCGGACTTGGGAAGATCCAGTATATCCTCGGACAACGGCAGATCAGTGTGCAGGATACACAGTATACGGATAAAGTGCTGATGAAAGTGATTCTGCCTTATGATCAGGAGCAATGTGTGGTTTCCGAGATTACAGAGGGAACAAATGGACAGGCTGTGATCGAAAAAGGAGACAGCTGCTATTTTGCGGAGGATGGAAAAGAAATCCTGGTTTTTGAGGAATAGAACAGGAAAAAGAACCCCTATACAGAACGGAGAATCCGTTCTGTATAGGGGTTTTAATGTCTTAGTATACAGGAGGAACTGCAGACAGCAGGTTCTCTGTATGAGCTTATTGGTTTACTGGAATTCCGGTTCGATCAGACCGTAGGTTCCATTCTTTCTCTTATATACGACATTGACTTCGTCTGTCTCAGCATTGCTGAATACGTAGAAGTTATGTCCGAGAAGTTCCATCTGAATGCAGGCATCCTCCGGGAACATTGGTTTGATGCCGAAACGTTTGGTACGGACGATCTCAATCTCATCTGACTCTGCTGCCGAAGTATCGGATTCAATAAATTCCTGACGGAAATCATGTCCGCCCTGCTGTTTTGCAATCAGTTTGGTTTTATACTTTCTGAGCTGACGCTCGATAATTTCTTCTACGAGATCAATGGATACATACATATCGCTGCTTTCCTGCTCGGAACGGATAATGTTTCCTTTTACAGGGATCGTAACTTCGATTTTCTGACGTTCTTTTTCTACACTGAGTGTAACGATAATGTCAGTTTCAGGAGTAAAATACTTTTCCAGTTTTCCTAATTTCTGTTCTACAGCCTGTCTGAGACCAGGTGTGATGTCAATGTTTCTTCCGCTAATGATAAAATTCATACAGCTCAACTCCTTTTTTCTCATATTTCTCATAGTATGTACGGAGATAAGTGCATCTATAAGAGCTTGACCGGCAGGATGTATAGATAGTTTTTATATCCTTCCGGCTATAGCTACATTATACTCTATCATAGGGGAGAGATGCAATGGTAAATGCAAAAAAATTATTAAAATTCTGTAAAGAAAACTGAATTATCAGAAAATTCTGTCAATGTATGGAGCGGATTACTTCGATACGACTGATCTTGCCGTTATGCATTTTGGCAACGCGCAGACCAAAATTGTCGAAGAATGTACTTGCACCAACACCAATTTCTGTTTTTTCCTGTTCAAATCTTTTAGTGATCACGTCATATAAGGTTTGTTCATCTTCATACGGAATATGGACGTGCAGGATGCTGTTTACAATCCGTGCTTTTGTAGTAGCACGGAAAATGATTTTTTCAGATTCATCAAATTCAATAAAAAGGAACTTTCTGGTTGCAAATAAAAGTGCGATGGAGATCACACCGATCAGGCTGGATACCGGATTATTATGTGCCATGATCACCTGTCTGGCGATGGCAAATAACAGCACCTCAAACACAGTGGAAGGCTTGTGCTGATAAAGCATACGGATCAGCTCGACACCAATGATCAGATTGAAACAGGTTTCTACCAGGTCTTCGTAATTTGGATAAATATTCAGATCCGGAACATTTGGCATGGACAGGATCAGCTGGACAAGCAGAATGATGATTCCGGCAGCCAGAACGAATGAAATGATAAATTCCAGAAGTACGGTCAGCTTATGGAGTGCTGCGTTTAAGTATTTTTTCATAAAAAATCCCCCTTGTTCGTTGTATACAAAGATTGTAACGGATACAAGGGGGAAGTGTAAAGAAAAATCTATAGTTTTTTACTGGAAATTGCTTCTCTTACGGAGTTTAGGATCCAGAATCTTTTTACGGATACGCAGGCTCTTCGGTGTGACTTCCAGAAGTTCATCGGTATCGATGAAATCAAGTGCTTCTTCCAGACTGAGGATTCTCGGCGGAGTAAGCTTTAAGGCTTCATCAGCACTTGAAGAACGGGTATTGGTAAGGTGTTTGGTCTTACATACATTCAGTTCGATATCATCTGTCTTCGCATTCTGACCGATTACCATACCGGAGTAAACCTTTTCACCAGGTCCGATGAAGAGTGTTCCACGATCCTGTGCGTTGAACAGACCGTAAGCTACAGCTTCACCTGTCTCGAAGGCGATCAAGGATCCCTGGCTTCTGTACTGGATATCTCCTTTATACGGAGCGTAGCAGTCAAAGGCTGTGTTCATGATACCGTTACCTTTTGTATCGGTCAGGAATTCTCCACGATAACCGATCAGACCTCTTGACGGGATGGAGAATTCAAGACGGGTGTATCCGCCATTAGACATTCCCATGTTGCGGAGTTCGCCTTTTCTCTGGCTTAATTTATCAATAACTATACCTGTAAATTCATCCGGTACATCAATGTATACGGTTTCCATTGGCTCGAGCTGCTTGCCGTTTTCGTCTTTTTTGTAAAGAACTTCGGCTTTGCTGACTGCGAATTCATAACCTTCACGACGCATGTTTTCAACGAGGACGGAAAGATGAAGCTCTCCACGTCCGGATACCTTGAAGCTGTCTGTGTTGTCTGTCTCTTCAACACGAAGGCTGACGTCTGTATTCAGTTCACGGAACAGACGGTCACGGAGGTGACGGGAAGTGACGAATTTACCCTCCTGTCCTGCAAACGGACTGTCGTTGACAACGAACTGCATTGCGATCGTAGGCTCGGAAATCTTCTGGAATTCGATCGGAACCGGATTGTCCGGCGAACAGATCGTATCACCGATGGAAATATCTGCAATACCGGAGAT
Organism: Coprococcus sp. AF51-11b1; assembly: GCF_027682785.1. Classification (NCBI taxonomy): domain Bacteria; kingdom Bacillati; phylum Bacillota; class Clostridia; order Lachnospirales; family Lachnospiraceae; genus Coprococcus; species Coprococcus sp. AF51-11b1. The sequence continues at coordinate 36,290 of NZ_JAQCZB010000006.1, forward strand.
TGCAACGATAGAACCGATGCCTGCTTCTTTTACTTCTACTTTATTCAGACCGTCAAATTCATATAATTTGCTGATCTTTACTTTTTTCTGTTTGTCCGGATCATGATGGTTTACAACAACTACATCCTGGTTGACAGAAATCGTTCCGTTATCGACTTTTCCAACACCGATACGGCCAACGTATTCATTGTAATCGATGGTGCTGATCAGCATCTGTGTACCTGCATCAGGATCTCCTTCCGGAGCCGGGATGTAATCCAGGATGGTCTCAAACAGAGGAACCATGTCTTTCGGTTCATCGTCGATATTGTAAGTTGCATATCCGTCTCTTGCAGAAGCAAAAAGGAACGGGCAGTCAAGCTGTTCGTCAGATGCGCCCAGATCGATGAGAAGTTCAAGAACTTCATCGATAACTTCATCCGGACGTGCTTCCGGACGGTCGATCTTGTTGATACATACGATAACCGGGAGCTTCAGTGCAAGAGCTTTTTTCAAAACAAATTTGGTCTGTGGCATGGCACCTTCAAAAGCGTCAACCAGAAGAACCACTCCATTGACCATCTTAAGGACACGTTCTACTTCTCCGCCGAAATCGGCATGTCCAGGAGTGTCAATGATATTGATCTTTGTATTTTTATAAACAACTGCAGTGTTTTTGGAAAGAATGGTAATTCCACGTTCACGTTCGATATCGTTGGAATCCATTACTCGTTCGGCTACTTCCTGATTTTCACGGAAAACACCGCTCTGTTTTAAAAGTTCATCTACTAATGTTGTTTTACCATGGTCAACATGGGCGATGATAGCGATATTTCTAATGTCTTCACGTTTTGTCTTCATATTCTCAAAACCCTTCTTATTACCTATTTAAAGTTACAACCCGTATAGTTTATCACATTTTGAAAAATTTACAAGTAGAAAGAAAAAAATTTGACTTTCTGCAAAAAAAGAGTTTACTTTTTGTTCTAAAAACTGGAAAAGCTTCATAGATTAGATAGTGATCAAGAGTAAGAACGCGGTAAAATACGCCTGCGAAGAGGAAGGAGATTTACATTATTATGTCAGATAAGATTATTGAAAATAACCAGGTAACGATCATGGGAAAGGTAGCAACTGAATTTTCATTCAGCCATGAGGTCTTTGGAGAAGGCTTTTATATGGTAGAGGTAGAAGTGAAAAGACTGAGCAATTCAGAAGACCGTATTCCGCTGATGATCTCAGAGAGGCTGATCGACGTGACACAGGATTATACCGGAGAGTATATTATGGTGCACGGACAGTTCCGCTCTTACAATCGGCATGAAGAGCAGAAAAACCGTCTGGTATTATCCGTATTTGTACGGGAGATTTCCTTTATGGAAGAAGAACCTGACGGGACAAAGACCAACAGTATCTGGCTGGATGGTTATATCTGCAAGGAACCGATCTACCGAAAGACACCGCTTGGAAGGGAGATTGCAGATCTTTTGCTTGCGGTTAACCGCCCATATGGAAAATCGGATTACATTCCATGTATCTGCTGGGGGAGAAATGCAAGATATGCCTCCGGCTTTGAAGTGGGAGAGCATGTACAGCTTCTGGGAAGGATCCAGAGCAGGGAATATGTAAAACGGATTTCAGATACCGAGACAGAAAAGAGGGTTGCTTATGAAGTTTCGGTCAGTAAACTGGAAAAGACTCTGATTGACAGTGCCTGCATTTAATGCTAAACTTGATTTGATCGTTTAGTATCATAAAGCAACATGTCAGGAGGAATATTATGGCTATATTTACAGGATCAGGAGTGGCACTTGTAACGCCGTTTCATGAGGACGAGAGTATAAATTATGACAAACTGGATGAAATGCTGGACTACCATTGTACACATGGGACCGACAGTATTATCATCTGCGGAACAACAGGTGAATCCTCTACTTTATCAGAAGAAGAGCACATGGAATGCATCAAATTTGCGATCGAGCGTGTCAAGGGAAGAATCCCGGTGATCGCAGGTACCGGTTCCAACAGTACCTACACAACGATCCAGATGTCAAAAGAGGCAGTAGAAGACGGTGCAGACGGACTGCTGCTTGTAACACCATATTATAACAAATGTACACAGGACGGACTGATCGCACATTATACCGCTGTTGCAAAAGAAGCAAAAGCACCAATTATCCTTTACAGTGTGGCGAGCCGTACCGGTGTGAATATTGCTCCGGAGACAGTTGCAGCTTTACATAAAAATATAGAGAATATTGTTGCGGTAAAAGAAGCATCAGGCAATATTTCCCAGATTTCAAAGATCATGCAGCTGACAGATGGCAAGATCGATCTGTATTCAGGCAATGATGACCAGATCGTACCGCTCCTTTCTGTTGGAGGAAAGGGTGTCATCTCAGTTCTTGCGAACGTGGCTCCGCAGTATACACATGACATCTGTGCAAAGTTCTTTGAAGGAGATGTCAAGGGAAGCTGTAAGATGCAGCTGGATGCGATTCCGCTGATCGAGAAGTTATTCTGTGAAGTGAATCCGATTCCGGTTAAAAAGGCTTTAAATCTGATGGGATGGCAGGCAGGTCCTCTGCGTATGCCTCTGACAGAGATGACAGAAGCACATACAGCACAGCTTGCAAAAGAACTGGAAGCATTTGGAATTAAACTGGCATAATAAAGGGTCAGATTATAGAGAAAAGGGACTGACTGGAGTATCCATCAGTTCCTTTTGTGCTATACAGGAATTTGTGAAAAGATACACAAGAAAATGGAGATAACAAGGAGGAATACAAAATGGTTAAGGCAATTATGCATGGATGTAACGGAAAAATGGGACAGGTGATCTCGGGACTTGTAAAGGAGGATGATGTGATCGAGATCGTGGCAGGTATTGATAAATTCACCGGAATCGAGAATCCGTACCCGGTATTTACAAGCCTTGCAGAGTGTGATGTGCAGGCAGATGTTGTGATTGATTTCTCAAACGCAGCAGCAGTTGATGAGCTTCTGGATGTATGTGTGGAGAAAACTCTTCCGGTTGTTCTTTGCACAACAGGACTTTCTGAGGAACAGCTTGCAAAGGTGAAAGAAGCAGGAGAAAAAGTTGCGGTTCTCCGTTCTGCAAACATGTCACTGGGAGTCAATCTTTTGATGAAGCTTTTAAAGGATGCAGCAAAGGTTCTTGCTCCGGCAGGCTTTGATATTGAAATTGTAGAAAAACATCATAATCAGAAAGTTGATGCTCCAAGTGGAACAGCGATCGCACTTGCAGATTCGATTAATGAAGCGATGGCTGACCAGTATGTATACAATTATGACCGCAGTCATGAACGAAAAAAACGTGAGAAAAACGAAATCGGGATCGTTGCAGTACGTGGAGGTACGATCGTTGGACAGCATGACGTCATCTTTGCGGGGGCAGATGAAGTGATCGAATTCCACCACACTGCATATTCAAAAGCAATTTTTGGAAAAGGTGCAGTTGAAGCTGCCAAATTCCTGGCTGGAAAACCGGCAGGAATGTACGATATGAGTGATGTGATCGGACTGTAAGCAGAAAAAGCTTTTATACAAGAGGGAGGAAGTTATGAAAGCATTAGAGGAGAAATATCTGGAAGGGCTGTCGGAATTATTTCCATCAATCGCAGCTGCGTCCACAGAAATTATTAATTTACAGGCAATCGTGAATCTTCCAAAAGGAACGGAACATTTTCTGACGGATATTCACGGAGAATATGAAGCGTTTGCACATGTGCTGAAGAACGGATCGGGTTCGGTAAAGCGCAAGGTCGATGATGTATTTGCAAACACAATGAGCAGTCGGGACAAGCAGACGCTGGCAACCTTGATCTACTATCCGCGGGAGAAGATGGAGCGGATCCGGGAAGAAGAACAGAATATGGATGACTGGTACAAGATCATGCTGTACCGTCTGATCGAGGTAGCAAAACGTTCGGCGAGCAAATATACCAGATCGAAGGTCAGAAAAGCACTCCCGAAGGATTTTGCATATGTGATCGAGGAACTGATCACAGAAAAGTCAGGAATGACAGATAAGGAATCATATTATAATTCGATCATCAGTACAATTATCCAGATCGGAAGAGCGGAGGAATTTATTGTAGCCTTATGTGAACTGATCCAGCGTCTGGTTGTGGATCACCTGCATATTGTCGGTGATATTTACGACAGAGGTCCGGGACCGCATCTGATCATGGACAAGCTGATGGAGTATCATTCGGTGGACATCCAGTGGGGGAATCATGATATCCTGTGGATGGGAGCGGCAGCGGGGCAGAAATGCTGTATTGCGAATGTAATCCGTATCTGTGCCCGCTATGGGAATCTGGATATTCTGGAGGATGGATATGGGATCAATCTGCTTCCGCTTGCAACTTTCGCATGGAAACAGTATGCAAAAGATCCCTGTGAATGCTTTTTATTAAAAGGGCAGGACAACTGCAAACCACAGGAGATGGAACTGAATATGAAAATGCACAAGGCAATTTCTGTTATCCAGTTCAAAGTAGAAGGACAGGCAGCAGAGCTTTATCCGGAATTTGGTTTCCAGAGAAGAAACTTTCTGGATAAGATCAACTACGAGGAAGGGACTATAACGATAGGAGGAAAAATCTATCAGCTTCTGGATGATTATTTTCCGACCATAGATCCGAAGAATCCATATCAGCTTTCAGCTGAAGAAGAAGAGATCATGAACCGCCTGGTGAAAGCGTTCCAGAGCTGTGAAAAATTGCAGCGGCATATGCGTTTTCTTTTGAACAAAGGAAGTCTTTACAAGATTTACAATTCCAATCTGCTGTATCACGGCTGTGTTCCACTGAATGATGACGGATCACTCAGAAAGGTAAAGATATACGGTAAAAGCTATCAGGGAAGGACACTTTATGATGTGATGGAGTCCTATGTGAGAAAAGGATTTTTTGCGGTAGATCCGGATGAAAAGAAAAAAGGGCGTGACCTGATGTGGTATATCTGGCAGGGTGCGAATTCTCCTCTTTTCGGCAAAGATAAAATGGCGACCTTTGAGCGTTATTTCCTTGCAGAAAAGGAGCTGTGGAAAGAGAAAAAGAATGCGTATTATCTTCTTCTTGAAGATGAAAATGTGATGAACGGAATTCTGGATGAATTTGGCCTGGACAGAGAAATTTCCCATATCATCAACGGACATGTTCCGGTGAAAACGAAAAATGGAGAGAATCCGGTTAAATGTGGTGGAAAAGTGCTTGTAATTGATGGCGGATTTTCAAAAGCGTACCAGAAAGAAACCGGAATTGCAGGATACACGCTGATCTATAATTCCTATGGACTGATCCTTGCGGCGCATGATCCGTTTGAATCGACGGAGGCAGCTATTGAAAAAGAAAGAGATATTCATTCGGACAGTGTGATCGTAAAACGGACACTCGAACGCAAGACGGTAGGAGATACTGATGTTGGAAAAGTACTGAAGGAACGGATCGCGGATCTGGAGGCATTGCTGGATGCTTACAGAAGTGGTCAGATCATCGAAAAAATTTAAAAATAAGTATAAAAATCCTTTTTCTGCGGATAGTAATAGTACAAGTATTTTACAGAAAAAGGAGAATTACAACATGCAATATCTAAGAAGAATGGTTCTGGTTTTTACCTGTGTGATGCTGATGGGAGGAATTACGGCGTGTGGAAATGGTGATAACGCTGCAAATCCGGATACGAATACCGGTGGGACGAATCAGAATGGAACGGTAAATGATGTCACAAACGATATCGGAGATGGTGTTGAGGATGCAGTAGATGATGTGGAAGACGGAGTCGATGATATGACCAGAAACAGGACAGAGGACCGGAATGTAAATGATAATCATACAATAGATGGTCAGGAATAGGGAAAAGGCAAGACTTTGCGGAAAAGTCTTGCCTTTTTTACAGACAAAAGGTAGTAAAATGTCCGTGGGTGTGATACAATATGACGGTATGTAAAGACGAGATCAACAGAAAAAGCGGAGGACTTCATGAAATTTCGACCATGTATAGATATTCATAATGGTGCAGTCAAGCAGATTGTGGGTGGCAGCCTGAAAGATGCGGGAAATGCAGCGGTAGAAAATTACATATCCAGACAGGATGCAGATTATTATGCGACAATGTATAAGAAAGATGGACTTACCGGAGGACACATTATTTTGCTGAATCCGCCGGCATCGGAATACTATGATGCGACAAAGGCACAGGCACTGAAAGCACTACATGCCTATCCGGGCGGAATGCAGATCGGCGGAGGAATTACTGCAGAAAATGCTGCAGAGTATCTGGAGGAAGGGGCAAGTCATGTGATCGTTACATCCTATGTATTTCAGAATGGACAAGTGCGGTATGACCGGCTGGACCGGCTGAAAAAGGCAGTAGGGAAAGAGCATCTGGTACTGGATCTCAGCTGCCGGAGACGCGAGAACAGTTATTATATTGTAACCAACAGATGGCAGACATTTACCGAGCTCAGACTGATACCGGAGGTCCTGGAAGAGCTGTCCGGATGGTGTGATGAATTTCTGGTTCACGGGGTTGATGTAGAAGGAAAAGCATCTGGTACAGAGGAGGATCTGGTCAGGATGCTTGCGGCGTGGAACGGACTTCCGATCACCTATGCCGGTGGAATTGGAAGCATGGAGGATCTGCGGGAGTTTGCACGGATCAGCGGGGAAAAGCTGGACTATACGATCGGCAGTGCACTGGATCTTTTTGGCGGTAAGATTCCGTATGCCGAGCTGACAGAACCGGTGAAATAAACTGATTGAAGAATAAAAGAAATGGTGCTACAATGGATACTGTCTATCTATAGCGGAAAAAAGCAAAACACTTCAGACAGAAGTGATAAGCAAGGAATATAAGGAGCTTAATAAAATGGGAATTATTGAAAAGATATTTGGAACGCACAGCGAACATGAATTGAAGCGAATCTACCCGATCGTGGATCATATTGATGCGCTGGAGCCGGAGATGCAGAAGCTCTCCGATGAGGAATTGAAAGAAAAGACGAAAGAATTCAAGGAGAGGCTTGCAAAAGGAGAGACACTGGACGATCTTCTTCCGGAAGCGTTTGCTGTTGTAAGAGAGGCAGCTGTCCGTGTACTTGGAATGCGCCACTACCGTGTACAGATGATCGGGGGTATCATCCTGCATCAGGGCCGTATTGCCGAGATGAAGACCGGTGAAGGTAAAACACTTGTATCTACACTGCCGGCATACTTAAATGCACTGACCGGAGAAGGGGTGCATATTGTAACAGTCAACGACTATCTGGCAAAGCGTGATGCTGAGTGGATGGGAAAGGTTCATGAATTCCTGGGACTGACTGTTGGAGTTGTTCTGAACCAGATGGATAATGATGAACGACGTGCAGCGTATAATTGCGATATCACTTATGTGACGAATAATGAACTTGGTTTCGATTACCTCCGTGATAACATGGTTATCTACAAAGAACAGCTGGTACAGCGCGGTATGAAATATGCACTTATCGATGAGGTTGACTCAGTTCTGATCGATGAAGCGAGAACACCGCTTATCATTTCCGGACAGAGTGGAAAGTCAACCAGACTTTACGAAGCATGTGATGTTCTGGCAAGACAGCTGGAGAGAGGTGAAGCAAGCGGGGAATTCTCTAAGATGAACGCCATTATGGGAGAAGAGATCGAAGAGACCGGAGACTTCATTGTCAATGAAAAAGAAAAGAATATCAACCTGACCGAAGAGGGTGTGAAGAAGGTTGAGAAGTTCTTCCATATTGAGAACCTTGCTGACCCGGAGAACCTGGAGATCCAGCACAACATCATTCTGGCACTGCGTGCACATAATCTGATGTTCCGTGACCAGGATTATGTAGTAAAAGATGATGAGGTCCTGATCGTTGATGAATTTACCGGACGTATCATGCCGGGACGCCGTTATTCTGACGGACTTCATCAGGCAATCGAAGCAAAAGAGCATGTAAAGGTCAAGAGAGAAAGCAAGACTCTGGCTACCATTACATTCCAGAATTTGTTTAATAAATATGAGAAGAAATCCGGTATGACAGGTACAGCCCTCACAGAGGAACAGGAGTTCCGTGATATTTACGGAATGGACGTTATTGAGATTCCGACGAATGTTCCGGTACAGAGAATTGACCTGGAGGATGCCGTTTACAAATCAAAGAAAGAGAAATTTAACGCGGTTATTGATGCAATCTGTGAAGCGCATGAAAAAGAACAGCCGGTTCTGGTTGGTACGATCACGATCGAAACTTCCGAGCTCCTCAGTAAGATGCTCAGTAAACGCGGCGTAAAACATAATGTACTGAATGCCAAGTTCCATGAACTGGAGGCTGAGATCGTTGCACAGGCAGGACAGCATGGGGCTGTTACGATCGCAACCAACATGGCAGGCCGTGGTACGGATATCAAGCTTGATGAAGAATCAAGAGCAGCCGGCGGACTGAAGATCATCGGTACAGAACGTCATGAATCCCGTCGTATTGACAACCAGTTGCGTGGACGTGCCGGACGTCAGGGCGATCCGGGAGAATCCAGATTCTATATTTCTCTGGAGGATGACCTGATGCGTCTGTTCGGTTCCGAGAGACTGATGGATGTATTTACCAAGCTTGGAGTAGAAGAAGGAGAACAGATCGAGCACAAGATGCTTTCAAGTGCGATTGAGAAGGCTCAGAAGAAGATTGAGAGCAATAACTTTGGTATTCGTAAGAACCTGCTTGAATATGACCAGGTAATGAATGAACAGAGAGAGATCATCTACGATGAAAGACGCAGAGTCCTTGACGGTGAGAATATGAGAGATTCTATCTTCCATATGATCACAGACTTTGTGGAAAATACTGTCGATGCCAATCTTTCTGAGGAACAGGATTTTGAAGAATGGGATCTTGGAGCAATGAACCGTGAACTTCTGGATGTGATTCCAACGCTTCCGCCGGTTACGGAGGAGGATGCAAAGGATAAAGAGCCAAAAGAGATCAAGCATCTCCTGAAAGAACGTGCTGCAAAAGCATACGAAGAAAAAGAAGCACAGTTCCCGGAAGCAGAGCATCTGCGTGAGGTGGAGCGTGTGTTCCTTCTGCGTGTGATCGATGCAAAATGGATGGATCACATTGATGATATGGATCAGTTACGTCAGGGAATCGGTCTGCAGGCTTACGGACAGAGAGATCCTCTGGTTGAATACAAGATGATCGGATATGATATGTTCGGTGAAATGACACGTGCAATCGAAGTGGATACAGTCAGACTTCTCTTCCATGTTAATGTAGAACAGAAGGTTGAAAGAGAACAGGTTGCAAAGGTAACCGGTACCAATAAAGATGACAGTGTTGCAAAGGGTCCAAAGGTACGTGCCGAGAAAAAGATATATCCAAATGATCCATGCCCGTGTGGAAGCGGCAAGAAATACAAACAGTGCTGTGGAAGAAAATAAATACGACTGTTTGGATTTTTATATAATTTTATGAGATTTGAGGTGATACAGTGGTTGAATTAGACGGATTTAAGCAGACATTAAATGCGTATGAAGAACCCCTGAAGGAAATGAGGGATTCACTTTGACCTGGCAGGCAAAGAAAAACGGATTGAAGAGCTGGAAAGAAAGATAGAAGAACCGGGGTTCTGGGACAAGACAGAGCTTTCGCAGAGGATCATGAAGGAACTCCGGAAAATGCAGGACTGTGTGAAGGAGGTCCGGGATCTGGAAAGTTCATATGAAGATATCAATGCACTGATTGAACTTACGGAAGAGGAAGAAGACCGGGAGATGATCAAAGAGATCCAGCGTGAGATCGCTAAATTTGAAAAAGAATTTGAAGATCTCAGGATCCGGACGCTTCTTTCGGGAGAATATGATTCCTGCAATGCAATCGTGACACTGCATGCAGGAGCCGGAGGAACAGACAGCTGTGACTGGGCAAATATGCTGTATCGTATGTATACAAGATATGCACAGTCAAAAGGATTTCAGATAACCGTGCTGGACTATCAGGACGGAGATATTACCGGACTGAAAGGAATCACGTTTGAAGTAACGGGAGATAATGCATATGGCTATTTTCAGTCAGAAAAGGGAGTGCACCGTCTGGTGCGTATTTCTCCGTTTAATTCAGCAGGCAAGAGGCAGACATCTTTTGCATCCTGTGATGTGATACCGGATATTGAAGATGATATTGACATTGAGCTGAATGACGACGACCTGCGGATCGATACCTACCGTTCGAGCGGAGCCGGAGGACAGCATATCAACAAGACTTCGTCTGCAGTGCGGATCACGCATCTTCCGACAGGAATCGTAGTGCAGTGCCAGAATGAACGTTCGCAGCTTTTTAATAAGGACAAAGCGATGCAGATGTTGAAAGCCAAGCTGTATCTTTTGAAAAAGCAGGAGCAGGAAGAAAAGGTATCCGGCATCCGGGGGGAAGTTCAGGATATCAATTTTGGAAGCCAGATCCGATCCTATATTTTACATCCTTACAATCTGGTCAAGGATCACCGTACCGGTGAAGAGACCGGAAATGTAAGTGCAGTTCTGGATGGGGAGCTGGATCCATTTATCAATGCTTATCTGAAACAGAGGAGTAACAATGGATAATACAAAGTACTATGTGGTAAAGAAAAAAGCAGTGCCGGAGGTGCTCATAAAGGTTGTCGAGACAAAGAGACTGCTCGCAACCAGACGTGGAATGACTATTCAGGAAGCGACAGAAGAGATCGGTATCAGCAGAAGTTCTTTCTATAAATATAAGGATGATATTTTCCCATTTCACGAAAATGAAAAAGGAAGGACTGTTACGATGGTTATTCAGCTTGATGATACACCGGGGGTTATGGCAGAGCTTTTAAACGCGGTGGCAAGGTATCAGGCGAATATCCTGACTATTCACCAGAGTATTCCGATCAACGGGGTGGCAACACTGACGCTCAGTGTGGAGGTGTTGCAGACAACGAAGAATCTGTCGGAGATGGTGGAAGAGATTGAACAGCATTCAGGTGTGCATTATTTGAAAATCGTAGGCAGGGAGTAGACAAAAAGATGAAGATTGCAGTATTGGGTTATGGTACCGTAGGTTCTGGTGTGGTAGAGGTTCTGGATGTAAATCAGAAGCTGATCGCGTCACGGGCAAAAGAAGAAATTGAAGTAAAATATGTGCTGGATCTGAGAAATTTCCCGGGAGATAAGATCCAGGAAAAGATTGTTCATGATTATGAGATTATCCTGAATGATCCGGAGATTGGAATTGTAGTAGAAGTGATGGGCGGTGTGGAACCGGCGAATACCTTTGTCAGAAAAGCACTGGAAGCAGGAAAAAGTGTTGTGACATCCAATAAGGCGTTGGTTGCCAAGCATGGATCCGCACTCCTTAAAACAGCACGGGAAAAGAATGTGAATTTCCTTTTTGAAGCAAGTGTGGGAGGGGGGATTCCAATCCTCCGGGCACTTGGATCATCCCTGACAGGTGATGAGATCGAAGAAATCGCGGGAATCCTGAACGGAACAACCAATTACATGATGACCAGGATGTTCTACGAGGGAGCGAACTATGAAGAGGTTCTCCGTGAAGCACAGAAGAATGGATTTGCAGAGGCAGATCCGACTGCTGATGTGGAAGGACAGGATGCATGCCGGAAGATCGCGATCCTTGCATCGATCATCTCAGGAAAATATGTGGATTTTGAAGAAATTTATACCGAAGGTATTACAAAGATCACAACAGAAGATATGCAGTATGCAAAGGCTCTGGGAATGAATATCAAACTTCTTGCTGAATGTAAGCATGTGGACGGAACTCTTTATGCGGGAGTTGCACCGGTGCTTCTTCATGCAGAACATCCGCTTTACAGTGTGAATGGTGTATTTAATGCCGTATTTGTAAAGGGGAATATGCTGGGAGATGCGATGTTCTACGGAAGTGGGGCAGGAAAGCTTCCGACTGCAAGTGCGGTTGTGGCTGACATTGTGGCAGTTGTACAGAATCAGGGCAGAGATATCATGAATTTCTGGAGCGAAGAAAAGCTTACATTGGAAGACAGAAGCAAGACCAGCAAGAAGTTCCTGGTGAGAATCCTTGGAAATGAGGATGCGTTCAAAGAACGAATCGGCAATGATTTTGGTGAAGTAAGATTTGTAGAGGCAGGGGTCAATGGAGAATTTGGTTTTGTCACACCGGTGATGACCGAGGGAGAATATGAGGAAAAAGCAAAAGCTTATCCGGAAATTCTGCATATGATAAGAGTACAAGAAGAAGTATAAAAGTGCAGGAATTGTAGGAGGAAATTATGCTGGTAGTTAAGAAATTTGGCGGCAGTTCAGTTGCAGATAAAGAGAGGATCTTTAATGTGGCAAGACGCTGCGCAGAAGAGTATCAGATGGGGAATGATGTGATCGTTGTTCTCTCTGCAATGGGAGATACAACAGATGAACTGCTTGAGAAGGCAGCCGAGATCAATCCGTATCCATCAAAACGAGAACTTGATATGCTCCTTACCACGGGAGAGCAGGTATCTGTGGCACTGATGGCAATGGCACTTCAGTTTTTGAATGTTCCGGCAATCTCGCTGAATGCATTCCAGGTAAAGATGCATTCTACGGCGCGGAACGGAAATGCAAGATTTAAAAGAGTGGATACAGACCGTATCACCCATGAACTGGAGAACCGTAAGGTCGTGATCGTAACCGGATTCCAGGGAGTCAACCATTATGGAGACTATACCACACTTGGAAGAGGTGGATCCGATACGACAGCTGTGGCACTTGCGGCTGCAATGCATGCAGACAAATGCGAGATTTATACAGACGTAGACGGTGTTTACACTGCAGACCCGAGAGTGGTACCGAATGCACGCAAAATCGAAGAGATCACCTACGATGAGATGCTGGAGCTTGCAACATCAGGGGCAAAGGTTTTACATAATCGTTCTGTAGAGATGGCGAAAAAATACGGGGTTGAGCTGGTTGTACGTTCCAGCCTGAACACAGAAGAAGGAACCCTGGTCAAGGAGGTAGCAAAGGTGGAAAAAATGTTAATTACCGGCGTTGCGGCAGATAAAAATACAGCGAGAATTTCAGTAATGGGTGTAGAAGACAAACCAGGTACTGCATTTAAGATTTTTAATACACTTGCAAAGCATAATATTAACGTAGATATTATTCTGCAGTCAGTTGGACGTGATGGAACAAAAGACATTACGTTTACTGTATCACAGGATGATCTTAAAGAGGCAATGGAAGTTATGGAAGCCAGAAAAGAAGCCCTTACGATCAAAGAGATGAATTATAACGAAAAAGTTGCAAAGGTATCGATCGTAGGAGCTGGAATGCTCAGCAATCCGGGTGTTGCTGCGACCATGTTTGAATCACTTAGCAATTCCAATATCAATATCAATATGATTTCTACATCAGAGATCCGTATCACGGTTCTGATCGATGAAAAAGATGCAGACCGTGCACTGGTTGCAATCCATGACGGATTTGGTCTGGAAGACTAATAAAAAGAATGTGGTTGCAAATGTACCGGATGGCGCATTTGCGAAAGAAAAAAGGATTGGGAAATTTCTCAATCCTTTTTCTGACTCAGTGTACTGTTATGATATTTGCTGGAAAAGGTGACATCCTCACCAAACCAGTCCGGCGGGGTAAAGGAATTTGCCTCTTCTTCGGAAGAGAATTCGACTTCGGCAAGGAGAAGCGGGGCGAGATCACCGGCGAAGACATCAAGCTCGATCGTGAGATGATCTCCGTAAGGGATGCAGTAGCGTTCTTTTGTGATAATGCGCCCGTCTGCCTTTTCGCGCAGATGGCAGTAGGCTTCCTCGGTAAGAGGAAGATTATGTTCTTCACGCATCATCAGACCTTTGGATTTGTAGGTCAGGATGTAGTCAGCAGCATCCCTGCGGACACGGACAACCGGTTCGATGCATAGATAAGCCTGTTCAAGTGTGCGGTGCGGATAAGCTTCAAGGTGATCCGGAAGCTTATGAATCAGATATTTGCGTTCAATTTCCATGGGAAAGCCCTCCTTATACATTCATTAACAGTATAGCGGAGTTTTTCGGGGGAGACAAGGCAGAAAGTTGCCATTTTTGCAGGCTTCTGTTACAATGGGGAACATCAGGAAAAAGAAAGGATGGACAAGATTATGAGTGAAGTATGTGTATTTCTTGCAGATGGATTTGAAGAAATTGAAGGTCTTACGGTCGTTGATCTTTTAAGAAGAGCCGGGATCGAGACCAGAACCGTTTCCATCATGGGACAGGAAGAGATCCAGGGGGCACACGGAATTATAGTAAAAGCAGACAGCTTGTTTGAAAATACAGATTTTTCAGAGGTGAAGATGCTGGTGCTTCCGGGGGGGATGCCGGGAACAATCCATTTAAAAGAACACAAAGGTCTTGAAGAGCTGATCCTAAAACATAATGAAGAAAAAAAATATCTGGCTGCAATCTGTGCGGCACCGACCGTATTTGGCGGAATGGGAATCCTGAAAGGAAAGAAGGCAATCTGCTATCCGGGAATGGAAGAAGGACTTACCGGAGCGGAAGTTACCTGTCAGCCGGCAGTGACAGATGGACATATCACAACCAGCCGGGGACTTGGAACCGCGATCGATTTTGCACTTGCGCTGATCAGCGAGCTGCGGGATAAAGAAAGCGCAGATACCATTTCAAAGCAGGTAGTCTATGAACGGTAGTTTCTGGAAAAAGAAAAAAGCAGGCAGTGTGTTTCTGGCAATGCTGCTTTTGACTACACTGCTTGCCGGATGTGGGATCAATGAAGGAAAGGCGGAAAAATATGTGCAGGCGAACCTGGATCTGACTTTTCAGGGACAAACCCAGGAAGCAAAAGAAATCCTCGGAGCATCAGACAGTGATCTGAAAAAGGTCTATGAGAACGGGATCAATGCTTTTGTCCAGGACTGTCTGCTAAATGGTGTGGAGACGGAAAATGACTTTTCTGAGACATATGGTGTATTGATCAAAGAGATCTTTAGTTCTGTCCGTTATCAGGTAAGTGGTGTAAAAAAGACGGGGAGTAAGACCTGTGAGGTGACGGTAAAGTACCAGCCGGTGGATGTATTTACCCGCTTCATGCCGAAGCTGAAGGAAGAGTCCGAGAAGATCCAGGCAGACAAAGATGCAGGAAAGTACAGCGGAACAGATGAAGAAATCAAAGAGGCAATGGTGCTGGATTACATGACCGGTGCATACAGTCTTTTAAGAAGTTCTTATCTTGATATGCAGTATGGAGAGAAGCAGGAGTATACCTTTACCGTGACGCAAAAAGGGCGGAATACCTGGTCGCTCGGTGATGAGGAATTAAATGGCTTTATAGAACGAATTTTAGAGCTTGATAAACTGTAGAAGTTGTGCTATACTTGTAAAATGATTGTAATGTAGATAAGTCTGTCGACTTTTTGCATATGTAAATTTAGGAGGAAATGGTAATGAGTTTACAAGTTGAACAGTTAGAACACAATATGGCGAAACTCACAATCGAAGTTTCAGCAGAAGAATTAGAAGGAGCACTTCAGAAAGCATACCAGAAACAGAAAAGCAGAATTAATGTTCCTGGATTCCGTAAAGGAAAAGTTCCGCGCCAGCTCATCGAAAAGATGTACGGACCGGAAATCTTCTATGATGATGCAGCAAACGCTCTGATTCCGGAAGCATATTCAAAAGCATACGATGAAAGCGGACTTGAGATCGTATCTCAGCCGAAGATCGATGTAACACAGATCGAAAAAGGAAAACCGTTCATCTTCACAGCTGAAGTAGCTACAAAGCCGGAAGTAGAACTTGGCGAATACAAAGGAATCGAAGTTCCGAAATATTCTAACCGCGTAACACAGAAAGAAATCGACGCTAAGCTTGAGGAAGAACAGCTTAAGAACGCAAGAACAATCACAGTAGAAGGACGTCCGGTACAGGATAAAGATGAAGTTGTCCTTGATTTTGAAGGATTTGTAGACGGAGAAGCTTTTGAAGGTGGAAAAGGAGAAAACTATCCGCTGACAATCGGTTCAGGATCTTTCATTCCAGGATTTGAAGAACAGCTGATCGGTGCAGAACCGGAAAAAGAAGTTGAAGTTAAGGTTACATTCCCGGAAGATTACCATGCAGAAGACCTCAAAGGAAAAGAAGCTGTATTCAAATGCACAGTTCATGAGATCAAAGCAAAAGAACTTCCGGAGCTTGATGATGAATTTGCTTCAGAAGTATCAGAATTCGATACTCTTGATGAATTAAAAGCTGATATCAAAGCTAAGATCAAAGAGCAGAAAGTAAACGATGGCAAGAGAGCACAGGAAGATGCAGCTGTAGATGCGATCATCGAATCAGCTAAGATGGATCTTCCGGAAGCTATGGTTGATACACAGGCAAGACAGATGCTTGATGAATTCGCTCAGAGAATGCAGCAGCAGGGACTGACTCTTGATCAGTATATGCAGTTCACAGGCATGACAGCTGACAAGATGATGGATGAACTTCGTCCGCAGGCTGAGAAGAGAATCAAGACAAGACTTGTTCTTGAAGCAATTGCAAAAGCAGAAAACATCGAAATCACAGATGAAAAATTAGACGAAGAGATCGCTAAGATGGCAGAAGCTTACCAGATGGAAGCTGACAAGCTTAAGAGCTTTATGGGCGACAAAGAAAAAGAACAGATGAAGCAGGATATGGCAGTTCAGGAAGCAATTACATTTGTAGTTGACAATGCCGTAGAAAAATAAGTATCTGTTTCATACTTTAATATAGCAGGAGGAGTGTTACATGAGTAGTTTAGTACCTTATGTCGTTGAACAGACAAGCCGTGGAGAACGCTCTTACGACATTTATTCAAGACTTTTAAAAGACAGAATCATTTTCCTGGATACCGAAGTGAATGATGCATCAGCGAGCCTGATCGTAGCGCAGCTGCTGTTTCTGGAAGCAGAAGATCCGGAAAAGGATATCCAGTTTTATATTAACAGTCCTGGCGGATCAATTTCAGCAGGTATGTCGATCTACGACACTATGAATTACATCAAATGTGACGTCTCTACGATGTGTATGGGAATGGCTGCAAGTATGGGAGCCTTCCTTCTCGCAGGCGGAGCAAAGGGAAAGAGATATGCCCTTCCGAATGCAGAGATCATGATTCACCAGCCTTCAGGCGGTGCACAGGGTCAGGCAACCGAGATTGAGATCAATGCACAGCATATTCTGAAGATCAGAGAAAGAATGAACAGATTGATGGCTGCAAATACAGGTCAGAGTTATGAGACAATTTGTGCAGATACGGAAAGAGATAACTGGAAGACTGCCGAAGAAGCTTTGGCATATGGATTGATTGATAAGGTTATTACAAGCCGTTAACGGGAAAAGGGAATGTCCTTATTGGGACATTCCCTTTACGTGTAAAAAAGTGCGAGGTAAGAATATGGCAGGAAAATATGAAGAAATCGTAAGATGTTCTTTTTGCAATAAACCACAGAGTCAGGTACGCAAGATGATCGCCGGACCAAATGGGGTGTTTATCTGCGACCAGTGTGTGGATGTATGTACTGAGATCATTGAAGATGAACTTGGTTATGAAGAAGAAAATGCATATGATGATATCAATCTTCTGAAACCGGAAGAAATCAAGGCATTTCTGGATGATTATGTGATCGGACAGGACGAAGCAAAGAAAGTACTTTCTGTTGCGGTATATAATCACTATAAGCGTATTATGGCAGAAAAAGATCTGGGCGTGGAGCTTCAGAAGAGTAACATTCTGATGGTAGGACCGACAGGATGCGGTAAGACTTTTCTGGCACAGTCTCTCGCAAAAATTCTGAATGTACCGTTTGCAATTGCAGATGCAACTGCGCTTACAGAAGCAGGATATGTCGGAGAAGATGTAGAGAATATTCTCCTTAAGATCATTCAGGCAGCAGATGGTGATATTGAACGTGCAGAGCACGGAATCATTTATATCGATGAGATTGACAAAATCACAAGAAAATCTGAGAATCCGTCGATTACCCGTGATGTATCAGGAGAAGGTGTTCAGCAGGCACTTCTGAAGATCCTGGAAGGTACAATCGCAAATGTACCGCCACAGGGTGGACGTAAGCATCCGCAGCAGGAGATGATCCAGATTGATACCACCAATATTTTATTTATCTGCGGTGGAGCGTTTGAGGGAATAGATAAGATCATAGAGAACAGAATAGATAAGAAATCCATTGGATTTGAGGCACAGATCGCGCAGCGGCATGAGGAAGATATCGACCGGCTTCTGCAGCAGATCCTTCCACAGGATCTTGTGAAGTTCGGACTGATCCCGGAACTTGTAGGACGTGTGCCGGTAACTGTATCCCTGGAACTTCTGGATAAGGAAGATCTGATCCGCATTCTGACGGAACCAAAGAATGCGATTGTAAAACAGTACCAGAAGCTTCTGGAGCTGGATGATGTGGAACTGGAATTCGACAAAGAGGCGCTGGAGGCGATTGCTGAGACTTCCCTGAAGCGTAAGACAGGAGCCAGAGGACTCCGTGCGATCATGGAAAATGTAATGATGGATATCATGTATAAAGCACCGTCTGATGAGAATCTGAAATACTGTCTTGTGACAAAAGAGGCAGTACTTGGGGAGAAAGCACCGAGTACAGAAAAGATTGAAGCAAGACCGGAAAGTGCATAAGAAAATCAGACGTATGGAAATGGGTGCTGACGGTTAAGACCAGAAGCATCCATTTTTATTTAACAGGAGAAAAAACTATATGAACAGAACAGAAAGTCTGCCAATGGTTGCCCTGCGGGGAATGACAATTCTGCCGGAGATGGTGGCACATTTTGACCTCAGCCGGGAACGCTCGATTGAAGCGGTTCAGGAAGCGATGGCAAGCGACCAGAAGATTTTTTTGCTGACACAGAAAGATGTGGAAGTGGAAAATCCGGGAGAAGCAGATCTCTACCGTGTGGGAACAGTTGCGACAGTAAAACAGATCATCAAACTGCCAAAGCAGATTCTGCGGGTGCTTGTATCAGCAGAAGAACGGGCGGTTTTAAATACAATAGAATTTGCAGATCCGTATCTTCGGGCAAATATTACGATTCCGGAAGAGAGTGATCCGGATATTGCAGGTGAGATCAACCGGGAAGCGATGATGCGGGGACTTCGGGATCTGTATCTGGATTATGCGGCGAGAATGCCGAAGATTACAAAAGATATGGTAAACCAGATCAAAGAGATCACGGAATTGAAAAAGATGGTGAATCAGGTGGCAGCGAATATGCCTCTGGATTACCGGGAATTGCAGGAAATCCTGGAAGAACTTGATTTTGACAGACGTTATGAGCTTATTTCCTTTAAGTTGGTCAATGAGATGCAGATCATGAACATCCGCGATGAGATCCAGATGAAGGTGAAAGAGCGTGTGGATAAGCATCAGAGAGAATATATCCTGCGCGAACAGTTGAAGCTGATCCGAGAAGAGCTTGGTGAGGATACTACAATTTCCGATGCGGAGGAATTTGCACAGAAGGCAGAAGCGCTGGATGCACCGGATGAGGTAAAAGAAAAGCTGAAAAAAGAGATCAGCAGATTTAAAAATTCCATGCAGAGTCCGGCAGAAGCGGGCGTGATCCGTACATATATTGAAACCATGCTGGAAATGCCATGGAATAAGCGGGCTGAGGATTTTACAGACATTGCATATGCGAAAGAGCTTCTGGAAGCAGAACATTACGGACTGGAAGAGGTGAAAGAGCGTGTGCTGGAGTTTCTGGCAGTACGTGCTCTTACGAAAAAGGGTGACAGCCCGATCCTGTGTCTGGTAGGTCCTCCGGGAACTGGAAAGACATCCATTGCAAGATCACTTGCAAAAGCACTGAAAAAACCGTATGTGAGAATTTCTCTTGGCGGTGTCCGTGATGAGGCTGAAATCCGTGGACACAGAAAAACTTATGTTGGTGCAATGCCGGGACGGATCGCAAACGGTATTAAGAGCGCCGGGGTAAAGAACCCGCTGCTCCTTCTGGATGAGATTGATAAAGTCAGCACAGACTATAAGGGAGATACTTTTTCTGCGCTTCTGGAGGTGTTGGACAGTGAACAGAACAACCGTTTCCGTGATCATTATCTGGAAGTCCCGGTCGATCTGTCTGAGGTGACATTTGTAACGACGGCTAACTCGCTGCAGACAATCCCCCGGCCACTTCTTGACCGTATGGAAGTAATTGAGGTCAGCAGTTATACGGAGAATGAAAAGCTGCATATTGCGACAGAACATTTGATTCCAAAGCAGTTGGAAAGACATGGACTAACAAAAGAACAGCTTACGATCAGTAAGGGCGTGATCTGGAAAATTGCGCAGAACTACACCAAGGAAGCCGGTGTGCGTCAGATGGAGCGTGAAATCGGTAATATCTGCAGGAAGGCTGCCAGAGAGATCTATGAACATGATAAAAAGAGAGTTCAGGTAACAGAGCGGAATATTGAAAAGTATCTTGGAAAAGAAAAGTACACCTATCAGATGGCAAATGCAGAGGATGAGGTGGGAATCGTCCGTGGTCTGGCATGGACCAGTGTAGGAGGAGATACCCTGCAGATTGAAGTGAATGTAATGCCAGGAAAGGGTGAGATCATTCTGACGGGACAGCTTGGCGATGTGATGAAAGAATCTGCGCAGGCAGGAATCAGTTATATCCGGTCAATCAGCAGTAAATATAAGGTTGCTGAAGATTTCTTTGAAAAACATGATATCCATATCCATATTCCGGAAGGGGCAGTTCCGAAAGATGGACCTTCAGCCGGCATTACGATGGCGACTGCGATGCTCTCTGCAATTACAGACAAGAAAGTGCGTGCCGATCTTGCCATGACGGGTGAGATTACGCTGCGGGGAAGAGTACTTCCGATCGGAGGACTGAAAGAGAAGCTCCTGGCGGCAAAGAATGCCGGAATCAGGACGGTACTTGTACCGAGGGAGAACAAAAAAGATGTGGATGAACTTTCTTCTGAGATCACAAAGGGACTGGAGATTATTCCGGTATCGCAGATGGAAGAGGTTCTGAAGATCGCGCTTGTGCGCACACGGAGGAAAAAAGATGGTAATTAAGAATGTAAATCTGGAAACAGTCTGTGGAATTACAAGTAAATTGCCGGATCACACCTTGCCGGAGATCGCATTTGCCGGAAAATCCAATGTCGGTAAATCCTCTCTGATCAATGCACTGATGAACCGGAAGGCGCTTGCCAGAACTTCGGCAAAACCTGGAAAAACACAGACCATCAACTTTTACAATATCAACGAAGAAATGTATCTGGTGGACCTTCCGGGATACGGTTATGCAAAGGTTTCCGAGCAGGAGAAGGCACAGTGGGGAAAGCTGATCGAGCGTTATCTTCATGGCTCTAAACAGCTGCGAGCCGTCTTCCTTCTGATCGATATCCGTCATGATCCATCTGCGAATGATAAGATGATGTATGACTGGATCGTGGATCAGGGATTCAATCCGATCATTATCGCGACAAAGCTTGATAAGCTGAAGAGAAGTCAGGTACAGAAGCAGGTAAAGGCAATTAAGACCGGACTGAAGCTGCTTCCGGGAACTGTTGTGATTCCTTTCTCAGCAGAGACAAAGCAGGGACGGGATGAGATCTGGAATCTTGTAGACACAGAATTCCTGGGAAAAGGAACGGAGGAATAACCTTGAAAAATCCACTGCATTATCAGTTTTCGGATTATGATTGTGGACCGACGTTCATGCAGAATGCGAGCAGCTTTCTCAATGCATCCAAACAAGATGTATGTCGATTCGGGCGCTGATACCTCAAGTGGGTTGCATCAACTAAGATACGGGGAGAAAAGTTCACCCCCGCAAATTCCGCTTTGGGCGGGATTTGTGGGGGTCGCTTTTTCTAGTTGGTTGGCAAGAAAAGCAAGTGGGATACCAATTTTTAGAATGTGGATATCATTTTAGATTTCTTGCCAGATTATATAAATTTTTGATTACATCAGTTTTCTAAACAGATCTTTCAGATCTTCTACGGATGCGTCTTTTGGATTTCCAGGTGCGCAGGCATCGGCGTGGGCAGATTCTGCGAGGAACTGGAGATCTTCTTCTTTGAGGGCTTCGAGTTTGGATGGGATTCCTACGTCTTCAGAGAGTTTGCGGACTGCATCTACAGCTGCTTTTCTGTATTCTTCCTGAGACATATTATCTACGCCTTCAACTCCCATTGCGCGGGCGATTTCACGGTATTTTTCTCCGGTGCAGTCTGCGTTGTATTCCATTACGATCGGAAGCATCATTGCACATGCAACACCGTGTGGTGTGTCATAGACTGCTCCAAGGGTATGAGCCATTGAGTGAGCGATTCCAAGACCTACGTTTGAGAAGCCCATTCCGGCGATGTACTGTCCAAGAGCCATTCCTTCTCTTCCTTCTTTGGTGTTTTCAACAGCACCGCGGAGAGATTTGGAGATAATCTCGATTGCTTTTAAGTGGAACATATCTGTCATTTCCCATGCGGCTTTTGTGGTGTAGCCTTCGATCGCATGAGTTAATGCATCCATACCGGTTGAAGCGGTCAGTCCTTTTGGCATAGAGGACATCATTTCCGGGTCTACAACAGCGATGATCGGCATATCATGTGGGTCTACACAGACGAATTTACGTTTCTTTTCTACATCTGTTACTACATAGTTGATCGTAACTTCTGCAGCAGTACCGGCTGTTGTCGGAACGGCAATGATCGGAACGCAAGGTTTCTTTGTCGGAGCTACGCCTTCCAGGCTTCTTACATCTTCAAATTCCGGGTTTGCGATGATGATACCGATTGCTTTGGAAGTATCCATAGAAGATCCGCCGCCGATTGCGATGATGTAATCAGCACCTGAATTTTTGAAAGCCTGTACACCGTGCTGTACGTTCTCGATAGTCGGGTTTGCTTTGATATCAGAGTAGATTTCGTAAGCAAGTCCTTCTTTGTCTAAGATATCTGTTACTTTGGAAGTAACATTGAATTTGATCAGATCCGGGTCAGAACATACAAGAGCTTTTTTGAAACCGTGAGCTTTTGCTTCTGTTGCAATCTCTGCGATTGCACCTGCTCCGTGATAAGATGTCTGATTTAACATAATTCTGTTTGCCATGATACATATCTCCTTTTCGTTTATGGTAAAACCACTTGTTTCTGATACTATTTTAACAATAAGAAGGCGGTAAAAAAAGTTACAGAATATGAAAAGTGTAACATTTATACAAAAGCTTAAGACAAAATATGCAAATTAGTGAAGAGTTGCACAAGTTTTTCCGGCATGCCAAGTACCAGTTGTTTTGCAAGCTGCGCAGGCGGAAATTTCATTCCGCCAAGCAGCCATTTGACAGTCATGTAAATCGAGCCACGGCAGTACATCTCTAAAAGAAATGAAGTTTCTGCATCCGGGCGTCTTCCGGTTTTCTGGAAAATAAGGTTTGAATAGAATTCCAGAATCAGTTCAAAATCATGTTCTTTTAAAGAGTTCTGATCGTCAGAGCGGAATGCTGCAGCGAAAAACAGGTGCTCTTCCTTTAAATATTCAAATTTTTTGACCAGTCCGTCATAAACAGTGGTACCTTCTCCCATATGTTCAAATGATTTTAGAAGAAGTTTGTCAAAATACCAGTTGATCAGATCGTATTTATCAAGAAAATTGCGGTAAAAGGTCTGGCGTGTGACGCCGCAGACTTCCACAATCTGGCGGATGGTGATATCATCGACAGAAGTGGTCTTCATGCAGGTTTTCATTGCTTCGGCGAGCCGGTATTTGGTAGATTCGGATTTGGCCATGTTCAATTCTCCTTAATCGTAAGCATGTTTTTTTCTATATAAATAGTACGGTATGATCAAAGCTGTGGTAGTGATCCAGGAAATCGGATAACTAAGCATTACACAGGTTGTGGTATGGTGTGCCGGTAAGACAAACATAATCCACGGAATACGGATCAGACATACGCCGCCAAGTGTGATCAGTGTCGGCAGCAGGACATCGCCGGTTCCGCGAAGTGCACCGGAGAGAACTTCAATAAATACATAAATAGTGTAGCACGGTGCCATAAAACGCAGCATATCAATACCGATATTGATTACATTTTGATCTGTCGTAAAAATTGAGAACAGTGGGCGGCAGAAGATGGCTAAAAACAGTACGATCCCTCCGCACACAGCCACTGCCATGGCAAGGCAGATACGTACACTTTTGAAAATACGTTCTTTTTTACCTGCTCCATAATTTTGTCCGGCAAAGGTTGTGATCGCAATTCCGAATGCTCCGTTGACTGTCCAGAAAAGCGCATCCAGTTTACCAAAAGAAGCCCATGCAGCGGCAGTATCGGTTCCGAAACCATTGATCGCTGCCTGAATAATGATATTGGTAATACTGTACATAAATGCCTGCAGTGCACTTGGAATACCGATGCGGAATTCCAGACGCAGCTTCAAAAGGTCTATGTGCAGTTTGCTCAGATAAAGCTTGCAGTCATCATATTTTTTCATCAGTGCATTGGTAACAAGGATTGCACTTACTGCCTGTGAAATAATGGTCGCGATAGCGGCTCCGACAATTCCCATATCAAATACGATTACCAGTACCAGATCGAGGATGATGTTTAGAAAACAACAGACGATCAGGTAATATAGTGGTCTGCGGGAATCACCGATGGAGCGCATGATGGCTGAGCCTATATTAAAGATCAAGGTACCGAAAATACCTAAAAAGTAAATCCGCAGATAAAGAATAGAATCGGCAAGTGTATCTGCAGGTGTATCGATGAGCTTCAAAAAAAATGGTGTTAAGGCCCATCCGAGTATTGTAAATACAATACTGAGAATAGCGGAAAAAGCATAGGCGGTATGCAGACTCTTTTGCAGATTCCGCTCATCCTTTGCACCATAAAACTGGGAAACAATTACAGATGCACCGCTTGCAAGTCCCGTAAAACATCCGATGATCAGATTGGAAAGAACGGCAGAAGATCCCCCGACTGCGGCAAGTGCGCCCTTTCCGACAAAACGACCGACGATGACAGCATCTACGGTGTTATAAAGCTGTTGAAACAAAGTTCCAACTACAATAGGAAAGAAAAAAATCAATAATTGCTTCCAGATAACTCCTTCGGTAATCTGATTGGTTTTTGTACTTTCGTTTGACATGTTAATAACCTCCAATGAAAAAACTAAAAAAACATACCTAAACGAAGTATAACATGAAGTCGGAAGAAAAGATATCAGATGAAGAGAAGTTTCATAGAAATAAAACCAACTTTGACTAACACCGTATGAAATGGTACAATTGAAACACTACGAGAAAAAAGGAGTACAAAGAAATTATGGAAAAAACAGTTGAAGCAGTAATCTGCGGACATGAAATTACATCAGCAGAGGTAGATGCATTTATCGCAAGCCTTCCGAGAGAACAGCAGGTATACGCATCCCATCCGGATTTCCGCAAACAGTGTGTCGATCAGCTGATCGCAGTTTATGCACTTGCAAAATATGGTGAAGAAGAAAAGTTAGACGAGACAGAAAAGTTTAAAGCAATTCTGGAAAATGCAAGAAAAGATATCCTTGCACAAATGGCGATCGGCAAGATTTTTGAGAAAATCACAATTTCAGATGAAGAGATCAGAGAATATTTTGAAGCAAACAAAGCAAGATTTGCAAAAGGAGCATCTGTTCATGCAAAACATATTCTGGTTGATTCCGAAGAAAAATGTAACGAACTTCTTGAATCCATCGTAAGTGGAGGAAAAGCATTTGAGGATGTTGCAAAAGAATCTTCTACCTGCCCGTCAGGAGCAAACGGTGGAGACCTTGGCGAATTTGGAAAAGGACAGATGGTCAAAGAATTCGAGGATGCCGCATTTGCAGCAGAGATCGGACACGTGGTTGGACCGGTCAAGACACAGTTCGGATACCATCTGATCAAAGTGGAAGATAAGAAAGAAGCCGAAGATGCGAAGCTTGATGATGTAAAAGAGCAGATTAAGAGTGAGATCATGCAGAAAAAGCAGCAGGAGGCTTATACCGCGAAGGTGGAAGAACTGAAGAAGAAATATATGGCATAGTATTTGCCAGGATTTCATTCGATTGATAAAAAACAGCAGGACAGATTAATTTTTATCGGATCTGCACTCATTGCGCAGGTAGTCCTTCTATCTGGAATCACTTGTGCTGCCAACTCTCATTTATGAAATATTTGTGAAAACTCCCCCGCAGATTTGACGAAACACGAAAAAAGTTGTAGTATATATGACGGAATTGTTACAGAAGTGTTAAGAAACGGAGGTACGGATGCAGATTCGCAGTGCAGCAAAATGGATCGCAGCGGCAGCAGGGATACTGGTTGGCGCCGTTATCGTAGGATTTACATTAAAAGATACTACATATATAGAAGCAAAATTAGAACAGATCAAAGGAGCAAGACAGTCTGTTACAGCAGTGGAGAAAACGACAGCAAAGACGCAGAAGATAAAAAATGCGGAAATAGTGAAAGAGACACCCCTTCCGGAGAGTAGCAGTATTTCTGATTTTGCATTTACAGGACAGATGCCGGAGCTTCCTACCGGATGTGAGATCACATCTCTTACAATGGCTTTGAATTATTATGGATATTCTGCAGATAAGATGGCAATGGCACTCGAATATTTACCGACAGTTGGATGGACCAACACTTATTACGGAGACAATGAAACTTTATATGGAAATGATATTTACAATTATTTTATAGGAAATCCACAGTCAGAGACGGATGGATTAAGCTGCGGAGCGGGAGCAATCGTGACGGCAGCAGATGGCTATCTTGCAGATAATGGAAATGCAATGAAAGCAGAGGACGAGACAGGATCAGAGCCGGAACAGCTGTATCGTTTTGTAAGTGAAGGAACCCCCGTGGTTGTATGGGGAACAATTGGTATGGAAGAACGTCAGATAATGGAAAGCTGGAATACGGAAGATGGAAGAGAAGCCAGCTGGGCGATGAACGATCATTGTGTTGTACTGATCGGATACAGTGCAGACAGTGTGACTGTTGCAGACCCGATCGAAGGGATTGTGAGCTATGACAGAGCACAGTTTGAATCGGCTTTTCGTTCCAGAGGTAATCAGTGTGTGATTTTGAAGAATGTACAATAGAGAAGTGGGAGGTACTTTGCAGATAAAAACAGTCTGTGAAGTATCTCTTCTTTATATATGTGATGAGTTGAGTGCAGAGTTTCGTCTGCTTAAGGAAAGAAGATCAGGATTGTAAAAATATTTGAGAAGAAGTTTGCCAAAGGATTGACAATTATTTGTTTTTTTGGTATCTTTAGACTATGGTACAAACGTTAGTCTAAAAAAGCGAAATGACAAGAAGGAGAGCTACCATGAATTTAGTAACGAATATTCAGAAGTATTCGATCCATGACGGAGATGGAATCCGTACTACTGTATTTTTTAAAGGATGTCCATTAAAGTGCGAGTGGTGTCACAACCCTGAGACACAGCGTTTTGAGAGAGAACTTCAGTGTGATAAAGAAAAGTGCGTCGGATGTGGAACCTGTGCGAAGGTCTGTCCGAACGATGCCATCACTATGGTAGATGGAAAGCCGGAGCTTGACAAAGAGAAATGTCAGCTTTGCGGAAAATGTGATAATTTCTGTCCGCAAGGCATTCGGGAGATCGTAGGGCAGGAGTATCCGGTAAAGGAACTGGTAAAAGAATTGATGAAAGACCGGATGTTTTATGAACAGTCCGGCGGTGGAGTCACACTTTCCGGCGGGGAAGTGATGGCGATGTCAACGGATTATATTTTACAGATCGCGAAAGCACTTAAAAAAGAAGAAATTTCGCTTATCATTGACACCTGCGGATATGTTTCGTATGATAAATTTGAAGCAATTTTACCGTATGTAGATACGTTTTTATATGACGTCAAAGTGATGGATCCGGAATTACATAAAAAGTATATCGGAGTTGACAATAAGCTGATTCTGGATAACCTGGTGAAGCTTTCGGATGCAGGGGCAAGGATTTACGTCCGAATCCCGACAATCAAAGAAGTGAACGGCAATGTGCAGAACATGGAAGATACCATTCATTTTCTGAAGAAACACGGCATTCATCCGGCACAGGTCAATCTGCTGCCTTACCATAACACAGGAAGCAGTAAATATCCGAAGCTGGGTATGGAATACAAGGGAACTGATTTACATGCACCGGAAAAAGAAGAGATGGAAAGTTTTGTAAAGCTTTTTCAGGATGCAGGGTATACCAACACAAAAATAGGAGGATAAAAAAATGGCAAGAGGCATGAATGAAAGAATTCAGAAGCTGAGAGAACTGAGTGTTACAACACCGGTTCACATTGATCTCGAAAGAGCAAGAATCGAGACAGATTTTTACAGAAAAAATGATGGAAAATATTCGATTCCGGTTATGAGAGCCATGGTATTAAAAGAATATTTTTCAAAGAAGACACTTTATCTGGGAGACGGTGAGCTGATCGTTGGTGAAAAAGGAAAAGATCCACAGGCGTCTCCTACATTCCCGGAACTTTGCTGCCACAGCAAAGAAGATATGGTAGTTATGAGTGAACGTGATCTCGTATCTTTCCATACAACAGAAGAAGATCGTGAGATCCAGGAGAAGGAAATCATTCCTTACTGGTCAGGACGAAGCATGAGAGAGAAGATCCTTGCAGCTATGACTCCGGAATGGAATGACTGCTATTCAGCAGGTATGTTCACAGAGTTCATGGAACAGAGAGGACCTGGACATACATGTGGTGGTGAACAGAACTTTAAAGTTGGATATCTGGAATACAAAGAAAAGATCAAAAAGACTATGGATGCGCTGGATTTCATGAATGATCCGGAAGCTACCGATAAAATGGAAGAACTCAAAGCGATGGATATTGCATGTGATGCAGTAATCATCCTTGGTGAGAGATATCACAAACTGGCTCTTGAAATGGCAGAAAAAGAAGCAGATTCTACTCGTAAGAAAGAATTAGAGCAGATCGCAGCCAACCTGGAAGTTGTACCGGCTCACAAACCGCAGACCTTCTGGCAGGCAATCCAGTTATACTGGTTTACACATCTTGCGGTTACAACAGAACTGAATCCATGGGATGCATTCAGTCCGGGACGTCTGGATCAGCATCTGATTTCTTATTATGAAGCAGATACAGAAGCAGGAATCCTTGATGACGAGAAAGCAAAAGAACTGCTTGAATGCTTATGGATCAAATTCTACAACCAGCCGGCACCGGTTAAGGTTGGTATTACCTTAAAAGAAAGTGCTACTTATGTAGACTTTGCAAATATCAATACAGGTGGAGTTACACCGGATGGTAAAGACGGTGTAAACGCAGTCAGCTATCTGATCCTTGACTGTATGGATGAGATGAAGCTTGTACAGCCGAACTCTAATGTAACCATCAGCAAGAAAACACCGGCACGTTTCCTTAAGAGAGCATGCGAGATCTCAAGAAAAGGATGGGGACAGCCAGCATTTTATAATACAGAAGCCCAGATCATGGAACTTGTCAATGCAGGTAAATCTCTGGAAGATGCCCGTCGTGGTGGATCTTCAGGTTGTGTAGAGACAGGAGCATGGGGAAGTGAAGCATATATCCTGACCGGTTATATGAATATTCCGAAGATTTTCCAGCTGACTCTTTACAACGGTTATGATGCAATGTCAGGCAAACAGCTCGGACTGAAGCTTGGTTATGCAAAAGACTTTAAGACATTTGATGAACTGTGGGATGCATTCAAGAAACAGATGAAGCATTTCATCGATATCAAGATTCGTGGAAACAACGTAATCGAGAGATTATATGCAGAAAATATGCCGGCACCGTGTCTTTCCGTTGTAACAAACGACTGCATCAGTAATGCAAAAGACTACAATGCAGGTGGAGCAAGATACAACACCAACTACATTCAGGGTGTTGGTATCGGAACTGTTACAGACTGTATCTCAGCTGTTAAATACAATGTATTTGACAAGAAGAACTTCACAATGGAAGAACTGATCGAAGCAATGGATCATAACTTTGAAGGATACGATGCAATCTACCGTATGGTTCATGACAAGACACCAAAATATGGTAACGATGATGACTACGCAGATGATCTGATGCAGGATGTATTCTATCTGTATCATGACCTGATCACAGGACGTCCGACTATGAGAGGCGGAAAATACGGAGTCGATATGCTTCCTACAACCTGCCATGTTTACTTTGGAGATGTGATCGGAGCAACAGCTAACGGACGTAAAGCACACATCCCGGTTTCAGAAGGTATTTCACCGGAGAAATCCGCAGATGTGAACGGACCGACAGCAGTTATCAAATCCTGCGCTAAGATGGATCATCTTGCTACAGCAGGAACACTTCTGAATCAGAAGTTCACACCGGACGTTGTAGCAGGAGAGAAAGGTCTTGACAATATGGCAAGTCTGATCCGCAGCTACTTTGCAATGGATGGACATCATGTACAGTTCAACGTTATCGACAGAAAGACTCTGCAGGAAGCACAGAAGCATCCGGAAGATTACAGAGATCTGATCGTACGTGTTGCAGGATACAGTGATTTCTTCCGTAACTTAAGCAAACCGCTTCAGGATGAGATCATCAACCGTACAGAGCAGTCATTCGAATAGAAAATAACCAGAGAAATTGAAAAAGGTTAAATAAAGGAAGAGGCAGGAGCACCGCAATGCAGAGAGTAATCTGTGTGCGGTGCTTCTGTTATTTTTTGAACCGGGAAGAAAAATTTTGGTAAGAATATCGTGGATTCTGAGAGCTATTTGGTGTACTATCAAGATAGAAAAGAGAGTGGGAGCAGAATGAAAATTACAGTAGAAAGGAGTAATAGATATGCAGATCAAGCAGGAGCGATTAAAGGAAAGGATAGAGCGGATCAATGAGATGAGCCGGGATGAGACAGGCGGTTATACACGTCTGGCGTTCGGCGAAAAAGAGACGAAAGCGCGGATGATGGCAAAAGAGATGATGCTGGAAGCAGGACTGGAGGTAGAAATCGATGCAGCTGGAAATCTTATGGGACGCCTGTATCCGGATAACTGGAATGAAAAGGAGCTGCATGGTGTGATCGCAACAGGTTCCCATATCGATACGGTACGAAATGGAGGAAAATTTGACGGATTACTCGGAAGTATAGCAGGGATTGAAGTGGCACAGTGCCTGAAAGAAAATCATGTAAAATTAAAAAGCCCGTTTGAAGTAATTCTTTTTACAGATGAAGAAGGTGCCAGATTTAATGCAGGTATGGTCGGAAGTAAGGTAATTGCCGGTCTTGGAATGGAACGACCGCTTAGTGAATATACAGACAATGAGGGCATCAGTGAAGAGGCGGCAATGCAAAAGTGCGGATATCATCCGGAAAAACTGGAAGAGGCAGCGCACGCAGATAAATATGAAAAATTTGTTGAACTTCATATTGAACAGGGAATTGTGCTGGAACAGGAAAGCAGGCAGATAGGGATTGTAACCGGGATCAAAGGTCCATACTGGATTGAAGGAAGCTTTGAGGGGGAAGCAAATCATGCAGGCGGCACACCGATGAATATGCGGAAAGATGCAATGACGGCTGCTGCAAATTATATTGCAGAAGTAGAAAAAATAGCATCCCGTCTGGGAGATATGTTTGTGGCAACAGTAGGAACACTCAAAGTACATCCGGGTGGAATCAATACGATTCCGGGAAGAGTAGACTATACGATCGACATCAGAGATACAGATATGGAGCGCAGGGCACAGGGAATCCGGGAAATAAAAGAAGCGGCAGTGAAAATTTCGGACAGATTTCATGTAGAGAGTACCCAGAAGTGTCTGAAAGATGCAAAGGCAGAGATGATGAATGAAGCAATCGTAGACACAATCGAAGATGTGTGCAAAAAGCGGGGATATACATATATGCGTATGCCAAGTGGCCCGTTTCATGATACCTTATCGATGGCACATATCTGCGATGTGGGAATGATTTTCGTGCCAAGTATCGGAGGTGTAAGTCATTCACCATATGAAGATACGGCATGGGAAGACATATTTGCAGGAGCGCAGGTGCTGGCAGATACTATGGAAAATCTTGTTGGTTAAGCTATCTGATCAGAGAAGCGAATCCGGAGGATAAAAGAAGCCAGCTCCTTTATGCAACAAAACGCTTAATGACGATGGAATCGGCATAGACTTAGGAATCAAAGATTTGGCTGCCTGCTCTGATGCTGTTAAGTATAAGAACATCAATAAGAGTCAGAAAGTAAAATCCAAGTACGAAGGGGAGAAGGACACATTGTCGTATGCAGAGTCAGGTGGTGGACAAGGCAGCAAAGGTGCACGGAACAACCAGGGTGGTCAGAAGAAAAAGAAGATAACAGAAAGAAAAATTTCCCGCATAGACGAAAGTTTATGCGGGGAATTTTATTGTAAAATGAAAAACAAAAATGAAAAACATTTTCAAATTCCATTGACATACAAAAATAATGTGATAAAATGAAAACGATTTCCAAATTGAAGGGAGGAGGTCAGTATGGCAAAAGCACCATATAAGACAAAACAAATGACCGAAATACTTACCTTCCTGAAATCGGTACAGGGAAGACATGTTACTGTGAATGAAATCTGCGATTTTTTCAGGGAAAAAGGGATTTCCGTCGGAACCACGACCATTTACCGTCATCTGGAGAAGATGGTGAAAGAAGGTCTGGCCGCGAAGTATGTAGTAGACGGTTCGAGCAGTGCCTGTTTTGAATATATCGGAGATCATGGGGAAGAACATGAAAACTGCTATCATTG
The DNA here is from genome assembly GCF_027682785.1 of Coprococcus sp. AF51-11b1. NCBI lineage: Bacteria > Bacillati > Bacillota > Clostridia > Lachnospirales > Lachnospiraceae > Coprococcus > Coprococcus sp. AF51-11b1. Next base: position 69,120 of record NZ_JAQCZB010000006.1, read on the forward strand.
TAAATGTGAGAAATGTGGAAAGCTGATCCATTTACAGTGCAATGAGGTAGAAAGCTTAAAACAGCATATGCAGCAGCATCATGATTTTCAGATGGATCCGCATCGTACCGTGTTTTACGGAATCTGCGGTGAATGCAGCAAGAAAGAATAAATAAAATTTATTAACAGATGAAATCTGGGAAAGGAGAAGGAGATGGATACAGGAAAGAAAAAAAGTATGGCAGCGGTTATATGTATTTTTCTTATATTTGTAACCCTTGCTTCTCTTTTTTATGTTGCTCGAGAGGAAGATCATAACTGTACGGGAAAGGACTGCCCGATCTGTGCCTGTGTTCATCAGGCAAAGCAGGTCCTTCGGAATCTGGGAACAACACCTGCAGTAGGATTTTTTGTCAGCCCGGTGATCTTTATCGCAGAAACTGTTATTTTGCCGGGGTTCTGGATCATTTTGTCGATTTCGTTAGTTCATCAAAAGGTAAGATTAAATGATTGAATAAAACTTTTTATAAAACAGAAATGGTATGAAAAGTCATACCTTTCCTTTGGTGTACCATTTTTTAATAAGTGTAGATAATGGAGGTTTTATTCATGAAAAAGTATATAGCAATTCTACTGGTCGCTGCGATGGCGACTCTGGGCATTTCTGCCTGCCAGAAGGAAAATTCCAATAAAGAAACAAAAGTTCAGAAAGATTCTGATATTAAAGTTGTGACAACCATTTTCCCGGAATATGACTGGGTACGTCAGATTGCGGGAGAAGAAGCGGATCAGATGGATATCACCATGCTTCTTGACAATGGTGTGGATCTGCACAGTTATCAGCCGACTGCAGAGGACATCATGAAAGTATCGGATTGTGATCTGTTCGTATATGTCGGCGGCGAATCGGATGCATGGGTAGATGATGCGTTAAAACAGGCGAAGAATAAAGATATGCAGGTGGTCAATCTGCTCGATGTACTTGGAAACAGTGCGAAAGAGGAAGAAGTGATCGAAGGAATGGAGCCTGAAGAAGAGGAAGAAGGCGGAGAGGAAGAAGAACCGGAATATGATGAGCATGTATGGCTGTCTGTAAAAAATGCAGAAGTGCTGAGTAAGGCAATTGCAGACGCGCTGGAAAAAGCAGACCCGGATCATAAGGATATTTATCAGGAGAATGCATCTGCATACAGTGAAAAGCTGAAAGACCTGGATGCTAAGTACCAGGAAGTTGTTGATGGCGCGTCACAGAAAACACTGCTGTTTGGCGATCGTTTTCCATTCCGTTATCTGGTAGATGATTATGGATTAAGCTATTATGCTGCATTTGTCGGATGCTCGGCAGAAAGTGAAGCAAGCTTTGATACAATTTCATTCCTGGCGAATAAAGTAAATGAGTTGGGACTAAAGGATATCATGGCGATTGAAAATTCCAATCAGAAAATTGCAAAGACAATCATTGAGAACACCAAAGAGAAAAATCAGAAGATCCTGACACTGGATTCTATGCAGTCTACAACATTGGATGATGTGAAGAATGGCACAACCTACCTGTCAGTGATGGAAAAGAATCTTGAAGTATTAAAAGAAGCTTTGCAGTAGGAGGGAATATGGCACAAATTATATGTCGGGATCTGGCAATCGGATATGAAGGAAAAACAGTCGTGCAGAATATAAACCTTTCGGTAAAGAAAGGGGACTATCTGTGTGTGATCGGGGAAAATGGGGCTGGGAAATCTACTTTTATGAAGACTTTACTGGGACTTTTATCACCGGTGAGCGGGAAAATAGAATTCCATGATGGACTGAAGAAGAATGAAATCGGATATTTGCCACAGCAGACAGAGGTGCAAAAAGATTTTCCGGCATCCGTGAGAGAAATTGTTCTCTCCGGATGTCAGAATCACCTTGGCTTCTGGCCATTTTACCGTACAAAAGAAAAAAAATACGCAGAAGATATGATGAAAAAACTGCAGATCACTCATCTGTCAAAACGTTGCTACAGAGAATTGTCCGGAGGGCAGCAGCAGAGAGTTCTGCTTGCAAGAGCACTTTGTGCGACTAGGAAAATCCTGCTTCTGGATGAACCGGTTTCCGGGCTGGATCCACAAATGACAGAAGAAATGTATCGGTTAATTGAGAAAATCAACCGGGAAGATAAGATAACGGTCATTATGATCTCGCATGATATCCGTGGGACCATGGAATATGCAAGTCATATCCTGCAGATTGGTCAGGAAGTTATTTTCGAATCGAAAGAAAATTATCTGCGGGCGCATACAAAGAGAAGAACTCTGGAAAATACAGGAGGGGAAAAATGATAGAAAAATTGATATTTTATATGGGATATCCTTTTGTGCGGTATGCACTGATCGTTGGCGTACTGATTGCACTTTGTTCCTCCTTACTTGGAGTGACACTGGTATTGAAAAGATTTTCGTTTATCGGAGACGGCTTATCCCATGTTGCATTTGGAGCGATGGCGGTGGCATCGGTTTTAAATATTACAAACAATATGCTGTTCATCCTTCCGGTAACGGTCGTATGTGCGATTTTATTATTACGGACAGGACAAAATACAAAAATAAAAGGAGATGCGGCGATTGCAATGATCTCAGTTGGAGCACTTGCAATCGGTTATCTGCTTATGAATGTATTTGCGACAGGTCCTAATCTTTCGGGAGATGTATGTACTACATTATTTGGATCTACTTCTATTTTGACATTGAAGATTGAACAGGTGTGGCTGTGTGTGGTATTGTCGGTTGTGGTTGTTGTGTTATTTATCGTATTTTATCATAAAATTTTCTGCGTGACCTTTGATGAAACGTTCGCAAAGGCAACAGGCATCCGGGCAGACCGTTATAATTTGCTGATCGCCGTGATCACAGCGCTGATCATCGTACTTGCAATGAACCTGGTAGGCTCGTTACTGATCTCGGCACTGGTCATCTTTCCGGCACTATCCGCGATGCGTATCTTTAAAACATTTTTCAGTGTAACGGTATGTTCGGTTGTATTATCTGTGTGCTGTGCGATCAGTGGGATGCTTTTGTCAATCCTGGCAGGAACACCGGTTGGTTCAACGATCGTGTCAGCCGATATTGTGGCCTTTTTGATCTGCTGCATGATCGAAAAAATCGCGGGAGGGAAATAAAGTGAAAAAATTACAGAAATGGCTGATATTGTTTGTGGGAATTCTTTTGATAACCGGATGCAGAGATAATGCAAGCAGCAACAAGAAAGTGAATAACGGGAAATCTGTTAATGATGTATTAGAGAAACAGACAAAAGCGGAAGAACAGAAGGAACAGACAGAGGAAAAGGACAAGAAAAAAGAAAGTGCAGACACTTCAGAAAATATGGGGACAGAAGATGTAGATTATGATCTTACAGAAATGAACAGTGATATGGTCTACGCGACAGTTTACCAGATGATGGTGGAACCGGAGCAGTATGAAGGAAAAACAATCCGGATCGACGGGATTTATTATATAAGTAAGGATGAAGCGACAGGGAATACCTATCATTTTTGCGTGATCAAAGATGCGCTGGCGTGCTGCGCGCAGGGACTGGAATTTGTCCGGAAAAATGAGGAAGAATTGTCGGATGAAGATTATCCGGAACAGGAAACAGAAATTATCGTTCAGGGAACGTTCGAGACATATAAAGAATCAAATGATGAGACTTTGTATTGCAGGATCACAGATGCGGATATGCAGATAAAAAAATAAGAAGAGAAAAGATGGATCATGAAGGAATACGGGAAAAAGATTAGCAGATATTTGATGAAAAACAAAAAAGGAAGATTTTATTGTGTGGCAGGTGTGTTGTATCTGCTGGTAATTTTGTTTGTCATGAATGATGCCTGGCTGTATCAGACACCGATCGTGAAAGTGACAAAAGTGGTGACAATTGTAGAAGGGAAAAGCAAAAGTACACGTGGAACAGAAGAAACGAAATATAAGCAGAGTCTTTATGGCAAAATCATAAACGGAGAAGACAAAGGAAAAGAAGTCCGGATTGCCAATGAATACACAACAACAGAAATGGCTGACCAAAAATACCATAAAGGTGACCGGGTGTTTTATAAGGGATCATCGATCATTGGAGTAAAGCGGGATACGATGCTGGTTGTTATGCTTGGCTTCCTTGCACTTCTGCTCCTTGGGATTGCCGGACGGCAGGGCGGTTTGACGATCATAACAGCAATGATGAATATCCTGATTTTTGTGATCGGTTTTTGGACGGCGGATGACACATCGGAAATTCTGAGTGTATGTAGCAGACTGATCCTTTTTTTTGCAGTGGTAACGCTTGTTGGATTAAATGGAATCCACAGGAAAACTTTTGCCGCACTATTGACAACACTATGTGTCCTGCTTATGATCATGGGGATATTTGATCTTGTTATGCAGCATATGGAAGAACTGGATTATTCGACGATGGAATATCTGGGCAGTATTGATAATCCGGATGAAATTTTCCATGCAGAAATCCTGTTGTCAGGACTCGGTGCCATCATGGATGTGGCGGTTGCCATATCGGTGGCTTTAAGCGAGATTGTTGAGCAGAAACCGGAAGTAAAATTTGTGGAACTTTTCCGTTCGGGCAGAGAGATCGGATATGACATTATGGGAACAATGATCAATGTGCTGTTGTTTGTGTTTGGCTGCGGTCTGATCCCTACATGTTTGATCCGGATGAACAATGAGGTGCGTTTTGTTACCATTGTAAAATTGCATATTCCATGTGAATTATGCCGTTTCTTTGTAGAAAGTATCGGAATTGTACTGGCGATCCCAGTGTCTATTTTCATAACAGCAGTTATGATGAAACTATCTGTGAAAAAGAGGGAAAAAAGATGTTGATCATATTGGGACTGATTCTAATGATAGTAATAGTGCTTGTTGGAGGGGACAGAGGCGCCATGTCTCTGATCGCTCTGGCGGGAAATATTTTGTGCCTGAGTCTTGCAATCTGGCTTTATGCCGTCGGAGCACCCGTGTTTCTGGTTACTGCCGGTGCAGGAATTTTAATTTCCTGTATCACTTTGTTTTATCAAAATGGGACGAATATTAAAACCTGGAGTGCATTTCTTGCGGTTGCAATTACAATGTGTGTGTTATTTGCATTTATTTATCTGGTCGTATGGAAAAGTGGGGCGGGAGGCTTGAATGAGATCCAGGCAGCCGGAGAGGATGTTTTCTATTATAATATGAACCTGGATATCAGTATGCCCAAGGTTGCAACAGCCGTAATTGTACTCAGCACGTTAGGAGCTGTGATCGATATGGCACTGACAGTAACAACTTCCGTATATGAGGTGAAATGTCATAAGCCGGATATCAAAATGAACAAACTGGTTCAAAGTGGAATGAAGATTGGAAAAGATGTGATCGGAACAACGGTTAATACGTTATTGTTTGCATATCTGGGAGAATCGCTGTTGTTATTCGCGTATTTGAGAATGCAGAATTACTCCATTGAGCTGTTGCTCAACTCCAAAATTCTTTTTCAGAACTGTATTTCCATGATTTTTGGAGCAATTTCCTGCACAATGATAATGCCGGTTTCAGCGGTTTTGATCGCAAAAAACTGTGAGCTTTTTGATTGGATGGAAAATAGTAAATAGCAGGTTGACAGCAGGGAAATATCTGTGATAAACTTGTTTAGAATTAAACTGTTTACGAATGAACAATTTATTCGTGAACAGTTTTCTTTTTTTGAAGAAGCAAAAAGTGGAAGGAGGAAAGTCATTTGTGTGAAGGATGTGAAGAACGAATCCACGTAGGACATCAGGTGCACCGGATAGACCGTTCGATTTCAAAACTGTTGGAAATGCGTGTAAAAGAAGAAGGACTGGATGAGATTGCCCTGATGCATGGCTGGATCTTACGTTATCTATATGAACATCAGGATAAGGAAATTTATCAGAAAGATATAGAAAAGTATTTTGGTATCTGCCGTTCAGCGGTAACAAATATTATCCAGACTCTGGAGAAAAAAGGGTACATCTGCCGTGCATCGGTTGCAAATGATGCGCGTCTGAAAAAAGTAATGCTGACAGAAAAAGGACGGGAAAACCATGAAAAACTGGGAGAAATTTTTCAGAAAATGGATGCGCAGTTGGAAGAAGGCATTACAGAAGAAGAATTACATGCATTTATGCATGTGATCGATAAAGTTTATTACAATATGGAAAAAATGAAAGGAGAGAATTCATGATTCGGACTTTATTAAAAGAAGTAAAAGAATATAAAGCGGCATCGATCGCAACACCGTTTTTTATGATTCTGGAAGTATTGTTTGAGACATTGATTCCATTTCTGATGGCATCTATTATCGATAAGGGTGTCAATACCGGAGATATTCACCATATTTACAAAGTTGGTGGAATTATGATCGTGGCTGCATTTTGTGGCCTGCTTGCCGGAATGGCAGGAGGACGATACGGAGCAAAGGCTTCGACCGGGTTCGCGAAGAATTTGAGAAATAAGATGTTCGATCAGATCCAGACCTATTCGTTTGCAAATATTGATCATTTCAGTACAGCAGGTCTGGTTACACGTCTGACAACAGATGTGACCAATGTGCAGAATGCGTACCAGATGATGCTGCGTATGATGATGAGAGCACCGGCAAGTATGATCTGTGCAATGGTGATGGCATTTATGATCAATGCCAGACTGGCAAGTATTTACCTTGTGGCAGTTGTGATCCTGGGAGTGATCCTCTTCTTTATCATTCGTCATGCAACGGCTTATTTCCAGCAGGCATTTCCAAAATATGATGCTTTAAATGCATCCGTTCAGGAAAATGTATCTGCGATCCGTGTAGTAAAAGCATATGTAAGAGAAGAACAGGAAACAAGTAAATTTCAGTATGCAAGTAAGAATATTTACGATATTTTTGTAAGAGCAGAGAAAAATGTTATATGGAACTCACCGATCATGATGTTCACTGTTTATACCTGCATCATCCTGATCAGCTGGTTTGGTGCAAAGATGATCGTAGTGAAATCGTTGACAACAGGAGAGTTGATGAGTCTTCTTGCATACTGTATGAACATTCTGATGAGTCTGATGATGCTGTCTATGGTATTTGTCATGATTTCCATGAGTATGGCAAGTATGCGGCGTATAGCAGAAGTACTGGATGAAACCAGCGATATCCATAATCCGGAACATCCGCTTTATGAAGTGGCAGATGGAAGTATTTCATTTAAGAATGTAGATTTTGCTTACAAAAAAGACAGTGCAGAGAAAGTCCTGAAGAATATCAATCTGGACATCCATTCCGGTGAGACGATTGGCATCATTGGAGGAACCGGAAGTGCGAAGACGAGTCTGGTGAATCTGATCAGTCGTCTGTATGACGTGACAGGCGGAGAAATCCTGGTTGGCGGAAAGAATGTCAAGGATTATGATCTGGAAGTACTGAGAAACCAGGTATCTGTTGTATTGCAGAAAAATGTACTGTTTACCGGAAGTATTCTGGATAACCTGCGCTGGGGAAACAAAGAGGCGACCGACGAAGAATGTATGGAAGCATGTCGGCTTGCATGTGCAGATGAATTCATTGAGCGTTTCCCGGATAAATATAATACCCACATTGAGCAGGGAGGAAACAACGTATCCGGTGGTCAGAAGCAGAGACTGTGTATTGCAAGAGCACTGCTTAAGAAACCGAAGATCCTGATCCTGGATGACAGTACCAGTGCGGTAGATACTGCTACAGATGCGAAGATCCGCCGTGCATTCCGTGAAGAAATCCCGGATACAACAAAGCTGATCATTGCACAGCGTGTATCCAGTGTGCAGGATGCAGACCGTATCATCGTTATGGATGAAGGGCAGGTTCATGGATTTGGTACACACGAAGAATTGCTGAAGACCGATGAAATTTACCGCGAAGTATACGAATCGCAGACTCAGGGCGGAGGAGATTTTGATGAAAACGGAGGTGAAGCATAATGCCAAGACCGATGGGAAGACCACAGAATAAAGTGAAATATCCGGGGAAACTTTTGATGCGTCTGATAAACTACATTTTCCGTGATTATAAAGTTCATTGTATTGCAGTATTTATCCTTATATTTGTAGGAGTTATCGCAAATGTGCAGGGAACGATGTTTACAAGAGATCTGATCGACAAATATATTACACCGTTCCTGCTGTCTGACGGTACACCGAACTTTTCACCGCTTGCACATGCAATTGAAAGGGTTGCGGTATTTTACGGAATCGGAATCGTTGCGACTTACGCATATAACCGTATCATGATCAATGTGACACAGGGAATGATGATGAATATGCGTAATGAGCTGTTTGAACATATGGAAAAGCTGCCGATCAAATATTTTGATACCCATGCACATGGTGATATCATGTCAATTTACACGAACGATATCGATACCCTGCGGCAGATGGTCAGCCAGAGTATTCCGCAGATCATCAACAGCGGATTTACGATCATCAGTGTATTTGTCAGTATGTTGATCTTAAATATTCCACTTACGGTTGTGACGATGATCATGGTTGCAATTATGATATTTGGTACCAAGAAAGCCGCCGGACAGAGCGGGAAATATTTCCTGGAACAGCAAAAAAATCTTGGAAAAGTCAATGGTTATATTGAAGAAATGATGAATGGACAGAAGGTTGTCAAGGTATTCTGCCATGAGGAAGAAAGTAAGGCAGAATTTAAAGAGCTGAATGAGGCACTTTTTGTAAGCGCAGACCGTGCGAATACCTATGCAAACTACCTCGGACCTTTGAATGCGCAGATCGGAAATATCAGTTATGTAGTCTGTGCGATTGTCGGAGGTGCCCTTGCGCTGAATGGTGTGGGAGGATTTACACTGGGTGCACTGGCAAGCTTTCTGACATTCAATAAAAGCTTTAGTATGCCGATCAACCAGGTCAGCCAGCAGATGAATGCTATTGTAATGGCACTTGCAGGAGCAGAGCGTATCTTTACCCTTCTGGATGAGAAAGTGGAAGTAGATGACGGGTATGTGACTCTGGTCAATGTGAAAAAAGAAAATGGAAAACTTATAGAATGTAAGGAACATACCCGATGCTGGGCATGGAAGCATACACATCAGGCAGATGGTTCGGTAGATTATATTGAGCTTAAGGGAAATGTAGTATTTGATGGTGTGGATTTCGGGTACAATAATGATAAGATCGTGCTTCATGATGTGAAATTGTATGCAGAGCCAGGACAGAAAATTGCCTTTGTAGGTTCGACAGGAGCAGGAAAAACAACCATTACAAATCTGATTAACCGGTTTTATGATATTCAGGATGGAAAAATCCGCTACGATGGAATTAATATAAACAAGATTCGGAAAGCGGATCTGCGACGTTCCCTTGGAATTGTACTGCAGGATACACATCTGTTCACAGGAACGGTAAAAGACAATATCCGTTTTGGAAAACTGGATGCAACAGATGAAGAAATCTTTGCAGCAGCAGAATTGGCAAATGCAGATGGATTTATCCGCAGACTTCCGGAAGGATATGATACGGTTATCACCGGGGATGGGGCAAACTTAAGCCAGGGACAGAGACAGCTTCTTGCAATTGCCAGAGCAGCAGTTGCAGATCCGCCGGTACTGATCCTGGATGAGGCTACAAGTTCTATTGATACGCGTACTGAACGTATTATTCAGGAAAGCATGGACAGACTGATGCATGGACGTACTACGTTTGTAATCGCACACCGTCTGTCTACGGTTCGGAATTCCGACTGTATCATGGTCCTGGAACAGGGACGCATTATCGAAAGAGGTACCCATGACCAACTGATTTCAGAAAAGGGAAAATATTATCAGTTGTACACCGGGAATGCAATTGCTGAATAAGATTCAAAAGACAGGATGTTACTGTCCACAGTACCTGTGACCAGCAACGCATCTCGCCATTTTAAATCGCCTTTGGCGATGGGCGAGATGCCATTCAAGATAAAACGTGCATCCTCCGTGCCAATCAGCGTAGTGATTGACACGGGAGTGAACAGTAACAACAGGATTCAATAAAATTTACATAAATTAAAAAATACTATCAATTTTTTTGTGCATACGCTATACTTGTATATATAGCACTGCAAGTCCTTCCGAGCAGAGAAGTAAAATAGCAGTTCTATAAAAATGTCATGATAGGGTAGGTTTGGGAATGAAAAAACAAATCAATTGCAAAGAAGTTGTATGGGAACTATTTACACTTACCGCTGCAGTGGCAATTATCGCTGCAGCGGTTTATTTCTTTCTGGTGCCGAGCCATGCATCGGTCAGCAGTATTTCCGGTCTTGGAATTATTCTTACGAATTTTATACCTTTACCGCTTTCAGTGATCACGATGGTCCTGAATGTTGTTCTTTTGATCATCGGATTCATAACATGTGGACGGGAATTTGGTACGAAAACCGTGTATACCAGTATCTTACTGCCGGTATTTATCGGTATTTTTGAACGGATTTTCCCGAATATCGGTTCCCTGACAAAAACCCAGGAACTGGATGTCCTCTGTTATGTTCTGGTAGTCAGTGTAGGACTCAGTATTCTCTTTAATATGAATGCTTCTTCCGGCGGACTTGATATTGTGGCTAAGATCATGAATAAATATCTGCACATCGAATTGGGGAAAGCCATGTCTTTAGCCGGTATGTGTGTGGCGCTTTCGGCAGCACTTGTATATGATAAGAAGACGGTGGTTTTAAGCGTTCTTGGTACTTATTTTAATGGGATGGTGGTAGACCATTTTATTTTTGGGCAGAATCTGAAACGAAGAGTATGTATTATTACAAAGTATGAAGAAGAACTTCGGAATTTTATTCTGCATGAGCTTCATAGTGGAGCGACCATTTATGATGCCATCGGAGCGTACAATTTAGATAAAAGACACGAGATCATTACGATCGTAGATAAAAATGAGTATCAGAAACTCATGAATTACATCAATAATCTTGATCCGAAGGCTTTCATCACAGTGTACACGGTGGCAGACATGAGATATCAGCAGAAGGTTTTGGAAAATGAAGAAAGAAGTTAGTGATCTACTCCATCAGGTTTGCAAATTAATAAATGTACAATATTCTGTTATAATAATGTACAAAGAAAGGAGGAGTTACAATGCCAATAATAAAACCAATTACAGATTTAAGAAATACAAATGAAATATCTGAAATATGTCACAAACAACAGCAACCAGTATTTATTACAAAAAATGGTTATGGAGATTTAGTAGTTATGAGTATGGAAACTTATGAAGAATTACTCAGCACAAATCAGATTGATAAGGCAATTTTTGAAGCAGAACGGGAAGTTGCAGAAGGTGCAGAATTATTAGATGCACGTGGGGCATTGGGAGAACTCAGGAGGAAACATTTGGGATAAATATACCGTAAAAATGTTTCCACAGGCATATAGAGATATTGATAAGATATACGAGCAGGCACTTCTTGTTAGTAAGTATGCTGATGATGCAATTGCACTGGCAGAAAAACTTGAAAAAGTAATTTTAAGTTTGGAAGAACAGCCATATCGAGGGGCAGAAAGAAAATATGGAAAAAGTGAGTTTTAGAATCAAGAAATCTCATTGAAATATAAAGGGTACTAAAAAACGTCACAATTTGTGGCGTTTTTTTAGTGCAGGAAAAAGGAGACCAAGAGTGTCAGAAATCAGATTTTCATCATAGGAAAGAAGCTGATATCTTATTTGAAAAAAGAGAAGAACCATTTAATATTTATGAATATTGCAAAAAGTAGTAATTTTTTCTGTTAAAAAAGTCCTGAGGGATAATTTTATATAAACGGATATTATTCTAATAAGCGCAACGGATGATCCCCATACCACAAACGGTATGATTGTAGAACAAATTTAACATGGTCTCTGATAGCATAGAAATTATGCATATCACAGTTATAGAGCATACCATTAGTCAAATCTATTGTATTTACAAGAATATGGACGTGAAGATGACTGTTATTTTCATGAATCGAAAAGATAACCTGGTACTGAGCATTACAAAATTCAAACGGAAAAAGTAGCAATTCCTCCGGAACTGTGATATACTGTGATCGTTTGGAAGATTAGTGGACTGAAATGTAAGATCCCCAGAGCATGAAGTATAAAGAGGGCAGAAACGGGGCTCGCAGATATATGGCAGAAGAGCTGTATGTCGAGAACACCGGGTATCCGTATCTGACTTCATGTTCTGGGGATTTTTTATATTCTGTACGCGGATTTTCCGAATGTATGCAAAAGAAAAACAATAAAAAGGATAGGAGAGGAAAAGATGTTTGAATTATTTGAAAATCTGACCAATTGGCTCTGGGGACTGCCGCTGCTGATCACGATTCTCGCTACAGGCGTATATCTGACAGTACGTTCCGGTTTCTTCCAGTTCCGCCATTTTGGTTACATTGTGAAAAACATGTTCAGTAAAGAACGCCGTCAGGAAGGCGGAGACGACGGAAAGAGCCTGACACCGTTCCAGGCTATTTCCATTGCGATCGGCGGTACCGTTGGAGTATCCAACATGTCCGGTGTTGCAACAGCCATTGCAACAGGAGGACCTGGTGCATTATTCTGGCTCTGGATCGCGGCGCTTCTTGCTATGGTCATCAAGATGGCAGAGGTAACACTTGCTGTGTACTACAGAGAAAAACAGCCAAACGGTGAGTACCAGGGAGGCCCGACCTACTACATGCAGAAGGGTCTTGGCGGAGAGAAAAAGCTTCCCTTCTGGAAACTTTTTGCAGTACTGTTCGGCGGCTGTATTTTTATGACATGGTTCATCACCTTACAGAATTATACAGTATCAGAGGCTGTCGGAAGTACCTTCCACCTGCCGTACATCGTGCCGTCACTTCTGTATGTGGCAGCGATCTACCTGATCATCATTGGCGGTGTAAAGAAAGTCGGTGTGATCTCTTCCTATATGACACCGATCATGTGCATGCTTTACATTGTAGGATCTCTTGCAATACTGGTAGTGAATTTTGACAAGCTGCCGGAAACCTTTGGACTGATCTTCAAGGGTGCATTTACAACACAGGCAGCAGTCGGCGGATTTATGGGAGCCGGTGTTGCAACAGCTATGCGTCTTGGATTTGCCCGTTCTGTATACAGCAACGAGGCAGGCTGGGGAACCTCACCTATGATCCATGCTTCCGCAAAAACAGACCATCCTGTAAAACAGGGACTGATGGGAGCATTTGAGGTATTTGCAGACACCATCGTAGTCTGCTCCATGACAGGTCTTGTTGTTATCACCACAGGCTACTGGAATTCAGGACTTCAGGGATCAGAGCTGACACTGACAGCATTTGAGTCCGGAATGGGCTCTGTTGCGAGAGCACTGATCGCGATCAGTATTTTCCTTTTCGGACTGACAACATCAACCGGATGGTTCACCTATTACAGCGTGATCCTGAAGCACTGGCTGAAAAACAATCAGAAGGTTCTGAAGATCGCAGAGAAGGTTTTTATCCTTGGAACGCCATTATGGGGTCTTCTGGTCACAGTGCTTACTCTTTACGGAAACGGAACACCGGCACAGCTGTGGGTAATTGCAGACTTTACAACCGTATTCCCTACATTTGTAAATGTTGCCACATTATTTATCTTAAGTGGTACCTTCTTTAAGCTGCTGAAGGATTATAAGGCGCGTTACATGGGAATCGGAAAAGTAGACAAGGATATGGCACTTTTCTACGAGGATAAAAAAGAAAAAGAGGAAAAATAAACAGTGGATACGATTTTTTTTAACGGATGTATAAGAACACTGGATAACAGTGAAAAAGTGGCAGAGGCTGTGGGAATCGAAAATGGCCGGATCGTTTTTGTGGGAACTGATAAAGAAGCGGAAGCTTTTTCCTGCAAAAAACGGATTGACCTTAAGGGAAGGCTGATGCTGCCCGGTTTTGTGGATACACATATGCATATGTTGCATTATGCATTTGTGGAAAGATCTGTGAAACTGTTTGACTGCACAAGTGTTGAGGAAATGCTTGCTGCAGCAAAAAAAAGACTGGAGGAGAGTAAAGGTCAGAAGCTGACCTGGCTCTACTGCAGAGGCTGGAATGAGGAGCATTTTGATAAGCCGCGCTATCCGCATAAGGATGAGCTGGATGCACTCTCAACGGAAATCCCCATCATTATGGTGCGTGTCTGCGGGCATGTGGCTGTGTGCAACAGCTGTGGTCTGGAGCTTCTGAAAAAAATCCCGGAGTTTCCGGAGATTGAGAAGGAGGTTGATCTGGATACCGGACTTCTGAAGGAGAATGCAGTACAGTTTTATTCTTCCGTATTGGAAGCACCATCCCAGGAAGAAGTGGAAGGCTACATCAGATACAGTGCGAAGAAGCTGAATGAATGTGGATTTACAGGTGTACAGTCCGATGATCTTGCCTCCCTTCCGGGAAAAAACTGGCGTCGGATCATGGCCTCCTACAAGGCACTGGATGCCAGAGGAGAGCTGAGTATCCGCCATTATGAGCAGTGCCTTTTTGAGCGGGCGGAGGATGCGAAGGCTTTTATCGAGGAAGGATATCGTACCGGGCAGAGGGGAGATCACTTTACTGTTGGACCGATGAAGCTGATCCAGGATGGTTCCCTTGGTGCAAGAACAGCGGCCATGAATGAGCCTTACGAGGATTCGCCGGAAAATACCGGGATCATCACATTCAGTCAGGATGAGCTTGACGATCTGTTTGCTTTTTTTGACCGGCATCAGATGCAGGCGGCGGTACACTGTATAGGCGATCGTGCCATGGATATGGTCATTGAGGCAGCTGCGAAATCTCCTTACCGGAAGGATAACAAAAAGGGCAGACATGGTATCGTGCATTGCCAGATCACCAATCCGCGTATTTTGCAGGGGATGAAAGACCAGGATCTGCTGGCATATATCCAGCCGGTATTTATCGATCTGGATATGAACACAGTGGAACCTGCCATCGGCGCACAACGTATGGATAAGGTGTATGCATGGAAGAGTATGCTGGATATGGGAATCCATACGTCCGGCGGCTCGGATGCTCCTGTGGTAAGCTTTGATGCAATGGAGAATATTTATTTTGCAGTTACCCGCAAAAATATCAGCGGTCAGCCACAGGAAGGCTGGATCCCATCCGAAAAAATATCCGTAGACGAAGCGGTGAAGCTTTTTACAAAAAACGCAGCTTACGCTTCCTATACAGAAGACGAGAACGGAACCATCGAAGTGGGAAAAAATGCGGACTTCGTAGTTCTCGAGAAGAATATCTATGAGATCGACCCGGATGAGATCAAGGCCACGAAAGTGGATATGACAGTTCTTGGCGGTGAGATCGTTTATGAGAGAGAAGTAGAAGAATAGCGGCAGTATAAAAAGAAAAAAGTGAGAGGCAGAGTCTGAGTGGAGCAGGCTCTGCTTTTTTTTGATTTCAGTAAAAATATAGAACAAGATGTATACCATAACGGTGAACAAAATTCGTCGAAGAAAGCAGTAACATTGTTACATGGAAAATATTGATTGAGAAACGAGGGTAAACTGGTTATAATAAAATCAAGAAATTTATAGTATTATCAGCAGAAAATGAGGTGATGATGTATGCCAAAGATTATGCAGGATTTAATTAAACAGTATGTGGAAGCGGTCAAGAAGATTTATGGTTCCCATGTACGCCAGATAATCCTTTATGGTTCTTATGCAAGGGGGGACTTCCGCCCGGATTCTGATGTAGACATTATGATCCTGGTGGATATATCAGATCTGAAATTAAAGGCATATGCACAACAGCTCTCGTACATGACCTATGACTTTAATATGGATCATGACACGGACATAAAGCCTATTGCAAAAAGTGAAGCACATTTTAACAAGTGGATTGTGAACTATCTATTTTATTCCAATATTCATAAAGAAGGGGTAGTTTTGTATGGAGCAGCATGATCAGGAATCGGTACTAGGCGGGATCTGGTGTTATATCGTCGGGAAACAGCCCGAAATGATCTGAAATCAGCAAGAGCATTATTTTTTATTGAAGATTATAAAGGAGCTAATAACAGAGCGTACTATTCCATCTTTCATGCAATTAATGCAGTACATGCAGTCAGCGGTAAAGCATATAAAAGACATAAAGATGCTGTGGCAAACTTCAATAAGGATTATGTGAAGACGTCTGTGTTTCCAAGGGAAATGGGAAGGAAAATCGGTCAGGCAGAAGAGATTCGCCATGCCAGCGATTATGATGATTTTACTTAAATGAAAAACTAAATTCCAGCTGTGGATTATCTCAGTAACTATGCGGGATTAAATTCTGTAATGCACCTTAACAATTCTATTTTTTTGTCTTATAATAAACCTGTAAGCACTCATGATTTATGTTTTTATGCATACTAACCGGGCATCTGAAAATAGTGTGCGAGACTAAATTCCACATGCCTTATGTGCAAGACTAAATTCTGGTGCAGTGAAATCTGCCTGTGCTTTACTATTTTATTTTATAAGTTTTGGACTAAGCATAACATCATCAGGTGCGATTGCCTTTAATCCTAATGCTTTGTGCAGTTTGTTGTCCAAGAGTAAAAGAGAGAGTTCATATGGGCTATGTCCATTAAGACTGTCTCTTTTTTCGTTGTTTATGTGATTCATCATAAGTCTGACTTTCTCGTCATTTAAATCAGCGAATGAACTTCCTTTCGGACGGATGTAGCGGATATACTCGTGGTTCTTTTCGCAGGCACCTTTTTGCCAAAAGCTGTATGGATCACAGTAAAAGACAGTCGTGCTTTTACTTCCGTCACAGAATTCCTCCATCTCTTCACGAGCTGGGAATTCTGAACCGCCATCCGTGAGGATCACCGGAAAAAGCTTTTTGAATGCATCCTGTCCTAACACTGTTTCAAGCCATACAAAGACCTCTAACACGCATTCCTGGTCTTGATATTCCAACAGGAACGTAAGCATAAGATTGCAGTTGCGGAATGTAAAGGTCAAGAGGGCGCAGCTTTCGCCTTTCATTCCTTCCACGCAGTCCATTTCCACAACATTTATATCTGGATGATCTTTCATATAATTCTGGAAATTTTCGTAGTTATGACCTTGACGATAAGAACGATCTTTTGCACTGGTCTGTGTAGGTTTCTTGCGTTTCTTATAACGTACAGAACGCCTTAAGTCACCATTGCGGACATCGAATACACAATCATTGATGTAGGAGTAAAGTGTTCTTCTGGAGCAACCCAATTCTTCTGCATGAGTAGCATAAATATGACCGATGGACTGATGCTTCTCCTTGATCAATGGAACCAATGAATCATTCATGGATTGAATGCTTTCCGGAGTCTGGTTAATGCCGACTCTGCAATCGACTAGTACGCTACGGTACTCATCATGGGCATATTTGGATGAATAAAACTTTCTGGGCATAAGACAATGGGTCTTTTTACCACAGCCATTACATACGTAGGGTGGTTTATTCAGTTTCTCACATTCAGCTGTCTCATATGCGGGACATATATCAGTGCAGCGAAAGGATGGTTTTCTGCAAAGCTTACAATGAATGCCACACATCTTATCACACAAGCATGTCACCTTACAGTTCTTACGATGAATACATGGCGGGTGAGTGTAACCTGAATCCGGACGTTCTTTTGTATGTGCGTGGAGACGTACTTCCTTTGATATGGTAGATGGATTTTTACCAATAATTCGTCCAATTTCAGTGAAGCTTTTATTCTCAGTAAGACCTTTCTCGATATCAACACGCTGTTCAAATGTTAAATGTTTCTGATTGCCTTTATTTTTCATAATTATCTCCAATCTGCACAGGCAGGCAATCAGCTGCAAGTACATTATACGGAGTAATGATTATCAAAGACAATATGGCAAATATGTGTGCAAAAGAAACTTCTACCTATATGGAATTTACTCTTGCATTTGGTCCAAAACCGGAATTTAGTTTTTCATTTAAGTTTGAAAAATAGAATAGTAGTGATAGAAAAAAGTACAAAATAAGAATCGAACATTTGTACTTTTTCTTGCCTTCATCTATATACTTTCAAAAAAATGTCTGATATAATAGGGACTGTTACAAGAACAAACAGTAAAAAAATATGACAGAACCGGAGCCTAGTATCATCAGGTATTTCTAGGTGCTGTTTTATCCGCAAAAATGAATTTTCCCACAGGGATACTACGTAATGTGACTTTTATTCGTAACGAGACCAACATGACCTTTATTCGAGACAAAAATAGGCGTTTCGTTACGAATCTGAGTACGAATTTTTGGCTGATAATGGTCATAGTAAAAGTTACAAATGGATGGATTTACCATGAATACAGAAAAAGGACATTCGCAATCCGCTGACAATAGTCAGCTACTTGCTCATAAAAGCAGCCCGCAGGGCGGACATGCTTTTAAATTAAAAGCCCCATATAAGCCAATATTTCCTTGCATTTGAAAAATATTTATAAGGAAGAAGAGTTAGATGAAAATCGAACTACCGAGTTTTTCTCGGTAGTTCAAAATGAGGGACAGCGTAACGTTAAAAGAAAAGTAAAATGTTATAATTTAGATACAATTATAGCTGTTGGATATCGAGTGAATTCTAAGAAAGCTACACGCTTTCGGCAGTGGGCTACTAAAACATTAAAAGAATATATTACAAAAGGGTTTGTATTGAATGATGATATGCTTAAAAACGGCAGACCTTTTGGAAAAGACTATTTTGATGAATTACTTGAACGCATCGCGATTGAATAGACTTGTGACAATGTTTATTGATTATGCAGAATTAATGGCTGAAGATGAGATATTAATGAGCATGCAAGACTGGGTTGATCAAACGAATCAGTTTTTATTGAATAATAGGCGAAAGGTACTGAATGGAAAAGGGAAAATTTCTCATGATGTTGCTATGCAAAAAGCTGAGAAGGAATATGAAGTATTTAGAGTTAAACAGGATAGAGAATATGTTTCTGAATTTGATCGGGAAGTAGAGAAATATCTTAAAGGAAATGATTAAGAAAGTTATTTGTAACAATTTATAAATTAGGAATATGTAGTGGGAGGAAAAATTTATGAAAATGAATTTTAAAGGATTAGTTGACTTGCACACATTACCCAAAACGACTCCGTTATTACCTTTATATGAGGCTATTATAAATTCTATACAAAGTATTGAAGATGCTCAAATATCGAATGGGAAAATAGAAATTATAGTTGAACGTGATAAACAAATGAATTTATTTAATCAGTGGGAAACGGATATAGAAAATATTATTATTGTTGACAATGGGATAGGCTTCGATGATGAAAATTATAATTCTTTTGATACTTATGCTAGTGAATATAAGATTCAAAAGGGTTGTAAAGGTGTTGGGAGAATGTTGTGGTTAAAAGCGTTTTGCAGTGTCAGTATAGAAAGTATATTTGTCGAAGAGGATAAGAAAAAATGCAGAACGTTTTTATTTGATGCAAATCATGCAGTTCATGATATGAAGGTTAAGGAATTAAGTTCGGATGTTTTACAAACTACTAAAGTACGATTAAATGGGTTAAGAGAACAATACAAAGGGAATTGTCCAAAAAAATTAGATACTATAGCGAAAAATATATTAAATCATTGTTTTACATATTATGTATTGGGAAAAGCGCCTAAAATAATAGTACGTGATGAACGAGATATAATAGATATTGATGAATTATATAAAGAAAATATTGGAGATAATATAAAAATTGATGATATAGATATCAAAGGAACTACTTTTAAAATAATACATTCTAAGAATTATATGAATTCTAAAGATAATCATACAATGAACTTTTGTGCCAATCATTGGGTTGTACAACCTATCTCTTTGACAAAAATAATGGGGAATATCAGTGTAAAATTGAAAGATGAAAAGGGGGAATTTATATATAATGGATATATAATGTCCGAGCTGTTAGATAAACATGTAAATAGAGAACGTACAAAAATCGAACTTCCTGAACAGCCTAACTTAGTGGAAAATATTGGTATACATGATATTACAGAAAGTGTAGAAAAGGTTATTTTAGACTATTTAAAGAAAGATATAGAAGATAGTAATAAAAAGAAAAAAGAAATGATTCAAGCATATGTTTTCGGTAGAAATCCCAAATATAGAATGCTGTTGAAGAATAAACCGGAAATATTTAATGAAATACCTTGGGTAATAGATGAAGAAAAATTAGAAATGGAATTGTTTAAACAAGAACAAAAATTTAAACTGGAATTGAAGCGAGAAGGGAAAGAACTAGAGCAAGAATTAAAGAATGGAATTGTAGATTATGAAAGTTATTTAGAAAAACGTAATAATTATGCAGAAAAAATGTCTGACATTGGGAAGAGTAATTTGGCAGAATATGTAATGCATAGAAAAACGATTTTAGATATTCTTGCGCAGAATATAAGATATAAAGATCAAGAACAACAAAAATATGCGTATGAAAAAAATATTCACCAACTTATTTTTCCAATGACAAAAACTTCAGATGATATAGATTATTTGCAACATAATTTGTGGATAATAGATGAAAAATTGGCATATCATCATTACCTTGCATCTGATATGAAAATAAAAAAGATGGAAGAAGTTGAAAATAATAGTGGAAAAGAGCCAGATTTAATAATTTTTGATTCGCCGTTTGCATTTACTGACGAAGAGGAGCAACCATATAGAAATATAACGATAATTGAGTTTAAACGACCGGGCAGAGAACACTATAATGATGCTGAAAATCCAATTAGGCAAATTAAAGAATATATGGATGATATAGTAGAGGGAAAAGTGAAGACGAAAGATGGTGAATTTCTGAATGGAACAGAAAATATTCGATTTTTTTGTTATATTATATGTGATGTAGATTTAAGTATAAAGAAGCTGGCTAAACTAGAGGACTTGAAAGTAACTCCAGATAATATGGGTTTTTATAAGTATATTGATTCTTATAAAGCGTATTTAGAAATTATTCCCTATAATAAATTGATACAAGATTCGAAAAAAAGAAATAGAATATTATTTGATAAACTTTTTAACCAAAGTTAGTAATTATGTAAATTTAGGAAGATTATTCAGGAGAAATCATATGGATCATTTTGAATTAGTATCAGAATATAAACCAACAGGAGACCAGCCACAGGCAATCAAAGAACTAGTCGAAGGTTTTAAAGAAGGCAATCAGTGTCAGACATTGCTTGGCGTCACCGGATCTGGTAAGACATTTACCATGGCGAATGTCATCCAACAATTGAATAAACCAACGCTGATTATAGCACACAATAAGACACTGGCTGCGCAGCTTTATGGGGAATTTAAAGAGTTCTTTCCAAATAACGCAGTAGAATATTTTGTCTCCTAGTAGACGGAGGTCGAAAAACAGGTGGTATTTTGTGGTATGTGGGTGGTTGAACATCCAAATGTTGTGGAAGTGGTAGTGGTGAGAGTATAGGTGAAAAGCGGGTGGATGAAGAGGTTTTGTGACTTTTCATTGCCTCTTTTTTGATTATAGAATTTGAAAAAATTAGTGTATGAGGGGTGAAGAGTTGGTATAATGATGCAAGACAGTTAAAACAAAACGTGGAGAGTATACACATAAGAACTTACAGTGTTTTATGGGATATGGTTTGGTAAATGCAGTAGAATATTGTTTATAAAGTATCAATACAATCCGAGTCTTGCTTATATAGTAAAATTTATGAAAGATAAGGAATTTAGACAAAAGTGAATGAAATATATATGATAGGATGGGGGTTGATGGATATTGCCTCCATATTGGTTATTGTTTGGTTTATAGGTTTAACTTATTATAAAAGATATAAAGATACTGGGTATTTATATGTAAAAACTCAACTGGAATTAATTTCAGCTTATTGTATAAGTTTGGTGGTAAATTTATATGCTTATTATTGGGCTGAAGAGAGATTTAATATAGATGAGAAATATACAAAAGGGATAATACTTACATTTGTGTTTGTGGTTGCTGGATATATAGGTAAAGTGATTTATAAAATGGTATTTTATAATCGGGAGAAAATATATACACCTACAAAAGAAGAATATTTATTTATAACGGAAACAGCATTTCTTGTTGTAACGATAAAAATGGTTTCAGAAGGGGTTATTGGATGTGCAATTCCGATTGCCATTTTATTAGGAAGAATGATGTGGATAGATACTGAATCACTGAAAGAAATTTTAAGCTCTATAAAGGTAAGCCATTATAGAATAATAGAATCTTCGATACTATTAATAGTTGGAGTAATATATATTTCATGTGTTATGAGTATATTTCATCCGATAAGAGCCATTCAAATTGTAATGGCTTTACTATATGGGATAATTATTTTTGGACCGTTAGAAAAAATAAGAAAATGTTTAAAGGAGCATTCAAATGGAAAAAATTATTAAATGGATACAAGAGCATAAAAAAATAACAACTTTTCTTATTGGAATGTGTATTTTGGCACCAATATTGGTAATACATTTCTTGTTTAAAATTCACTCAAACTGTTACTGGATTGAAGCAGAATGGGAAGCTGGAGATGTTTTGGGATATTTTGGAGATGTTCTTTCATTTGCAGGAACTGTTGTTTTAGGGTATATTGCTATAGCGCAAACAGAAAAAGCAAATCAAATGAATAAAGAACTTCTTGAAATAGAAAAAAATAGAATTAAGCCTTGTGTTGACATTACTTCAACAGAGCTTAGTAATATTTATTTTGGAGAATCAATGAGAAAAAAATTACAAGAAGTATATGCGAAGAACAATCCGATGTTAGAACTAATATTTACTAAAAAACCTAGAACGGGAACAACTACTAAAATATTGTTATTACAGGTACCAATATATAATTCAGGAAAGAGTGATATAAGTAGACTTTTTGTGAAAAAAGTGAATAATTCGTATTTGGCAGTATCAGATCCTAATAATACAGGAAATGAAATTATTCCAATGTTATTAGACAAAATTAGTTTAAAAGCAGGTGAAAAAACGGATTTGTATATTTGTTATGAGTTTGAAATTTCGAAGATAGGAGAGCTAGATCAAGAATGGTATTATAAAAATGCGGAATCGGTACAGCCTCATTTAGAAATGCAATTAGTATTAGAAACTGTAGGTGGTAAAAGATATGTTGAAGATATATGTTGCGAATCTAGTTGGAATAGTAATATGGAAAATACTAAAGAAAAAATGACAAGATTAATAGGTTCTACAATAATAAATGTAAAAGAAACCTATGATTAGATAAATACATAGCCGATTGGTTCAATATGAGTCAGTCGGCTTTATTCATGCCCATTTTTATACATAGCCAGTCTCGTAAAAGGGATTGGCTATTAAATTTTTCGAGGAAGGAGGAAACCATATGACCAAGTGTAAAGTAATCGCCCTTGCAAATCAGAAGGGAGGAACAGCCAAGACCACAACGACATTAAATCTGGGAATTGGTCTTGCACATCAGGGGCGAAAAGTATTATTGGTTGATGCTGATCCACAGGGAGACTTAACAACCGCATTAGGGTGGACTGATGCAGATAATCTTCCGATTACATTGGATACGCAAATGAAGAAAATATTACAAGACGAACCGTTTGTGTATAATGAAGGTATTTTACACCATGAAGAAGGAGTAGACATTATTCCGACCAACATTGAGTTATCGGGTATGGAAATCTCACTGGTAAATGCCATGAGCAGAGAACAGACTTTAAAGCTGTATCTGGCAGATTTGAAAAAGGATTATGATTATATCCTGATTGATTGTATGCCTAGTTTGGGAATGTTGACCATCAATGCATTAGCTGCCGCAGATAGTGTAATTGTTCCGGTGCAGGCTCATTATCTTCCATTAAAGGGCATGACACAGTTAATGAAAACAATCGGTAAGGTACAAAGACAGCTAAATCCTAATCTGAAGATTGATGGAGTATTGCTGACACTTGCGGATATGAGAACAAAACTTGCAAGGACAACAGAGGATAGCCTTCGAGAAAATTACGGGAAACATATTCGAATTTTTAAAACGGTTATTCCAGTGGCTATCACAGCGGCAGAAAGCAGTGCAGCAGGACAGAGCATTTATGAGTATGACAAGAATGGAACTGTTGCAAAGGCGTATGCAGAATTTACGAGGGAGGTGATTCAATGTGGCGAAAAGCAGAGAAATAAACATGAATCTTCCTTCAGTAGATGACCTTTTTACGACGCAGGAAGAAAGAGACCAGAAGAATCAGGAATATGTAAAAGATATTTCTATTTATGAAATTACAGATTTCCCGAATCATCCGTTTAAGGTAAAAATGGATGATAAGATGTTGGAAACTATCGAAAGCGTGCGTGACCATGGCGTATTAGTCCCAGCACTTGTCAGGGAGAAGCCAACAGGTGGATATGAAATGATTTCTGGACACCGCAGAAAAATGGCAAGTGAATTGGCAGGAAAAGAGACAATGCCATGTATTGTAAGAAATCTTAGCGATGACCAAGCAGTCATTGTCATGGTTGACAGCAATCTTCAGCGAGAAGAAATCTTACCATCCGAAAAGGCATTTGCATATAAGATGAAACTAGAGGCTATGAAGAGACAAGCTGGACGTCCAAGAAAAAATTCTGTGCCAGTGGCACAGGAATTTCGTGGAAAGACTTCAAGAGAAATATTAGGTGAACAAGTTGGAGAAAGTCAAGACCAAATCCGCCGATATATCCGCCTTACAGAACTTATCCCGGAAATCCTAGAAATGGTCGATGACAAAAAGATTTCTATGCGTCCGGCGGTGGAGCTGTCTTATTTGCCGAAAGTGGAACAGGAGATATTGTACGACATCATGGAGTCGGAGGCTTGTACCCCAAGTCATGCACAGGCAATTAAAATTCGCAAATTTTCAGCAGAGGGCAGGTTGAATGAAGATGTTTTGCTGTCGATTATGTCAGAAGAGAAGCCAAATCAGGTAGAGCAGTGGAAAATCCCGAAGAACCGATTGAAAAAATACTTTCCATCGGGAACTACACAGCAGAAAATGGAAGAAACCATTATCAAAGCACTGGAATTATACCGGAAACGGGAAAAAAGCAGGGAACGATAGGCATTTTGACACCAAGGGAGAAGTCTATCTGTTGGCGGTCAATGAGAAATCAGCCTTTTTCTGTTTTCCCCTCCCCACACCCTACCCCTTTGGTTTACCAGCAGATTACCAGCCGAAAAGACAATAAGGAGCCGGGAACATCTTTTATTTCGGCAGGTCAGAGATTCCCACACCCTGCATGACAGCAGGGAGCAAACCGCATAAAACAACAGCAGACGTTCCAGACGGACGTCTTTTTTTGATTGAAAAGAAAGGAATTGTAGAAAATGAAGAATATATGGAAACGAGTGTGTACAGGGATTCTTGCCCTGACCACGATTTTAACTGCATTACCGATCACATCGGTTCAGGCAGCGGAAACACAGTATTGGACGGAATCCTCAGAGAGAGTCGGATATATTGAACATGTGATGAATGATGGAACCATTCATTCTACATTCAATGAAGGTCACATGCGAGTAGAGGGCGAAACCGCCTATTGTGTAGATATTAACACCGGATTCAAAAATGGGTATAAAACTAGACACAATGCAAGTGCTAGCATGAGTGCTGCACAGATCGAAGATGTGGCATTGTCACTGGAGTATGTAAAGCAGTATAGAGGCAGTCATAGTAACCTGAATGCAAATCAGGGATATCTGCTGGAACAGTGTGTAGTATGGCAGAGACTCAGTGAACAGTTGGGCTGGAAGTGCGATAATGTCAGAGCTGCATATTCTGAGATTTCACAGGATATTCAGAATGAAGTGTATGCAGGAGCGAGAGCATTTGTACAGGCAAACAAAGGTCGCTATAAATGTAGCGGATATATCTATACTGGTGAAGGACAGGATCTTGGACAGTTTTGGGCAGAACTGAATGTCGGAAATGCGAAGGTAAAAAAGACAACTGCAAATGAGATTGTCACAAATGGAAATGCGATGTATTCCATTGTTGGAGCAACCTTTGGCATATTTTTAGACCAGAATTGTAGTAATCAGATTGGAACACTTACAACAAATGAAAATGGCGATACGAATGAAGTTGAAGTGACTGCAGGGACTGTTTATATCAAAGAGCTTTCTGCACCGAAAGGATATAAGCTGGATACGACAGTACGCAGTCTGAAAGTTGAAGCCGGAAAGACAGCCGTATTAAATGTTTCCGATGTTCCGAAAGTAACAGAGACATTGGTAGATCTGTTCAAGATTGATATGGAGACAGGAAAAGCAACTGCACAGGGAAATGCAGCACTGTCAGGAGCAGAGTTTATCTGGCATTATTATGACGGATTTTATACAAAAGATAACTTACCAGAGAAAGCAACACGTACCTGGGTTACAAAAACGGTGGCAGAAAAGAGCAGTGACGGAAGTATTCATTATGTGACAAAACTGTCAGATGCTTACAAAGTATCGGGAGATGCATTTTACATTCAGAATGAAAAAAGCGTATTACCACTTGGAACACTGACTGTTGAGGAGACAAAAGCACCAGACGGATATTTACTGGACGGAGCTTATATGCAGGCAGGAGACAGTACAGAACAGATAAAAGGAATGTATCTGACACAGATCACAGAGGACGGAGAACTTGCAGTTCTTTCCGGAAGCAACCAGTATTCCGTATCTGACCAGGTAATCCGAGGTGGTGTGAAGATTCAGAAACGTGATTTAGAGACAAAAGATACCAAAGCACAGGGAAGTGCCACATTAAAAGATACTGCATTTGCAATTATTTCTTTGAACGAAAATTCGGTTCTGGTAGAAGGAAAGCTATACAAAAAGAACGAGACAGTTAAGACGATTCAGACAGGGATTGACGGAATTGCAACAACGACGGCAGATTTACTTCCGTATGGTAAATACAAACTGGAAGAAACCAAAGCACCGGAAGGTTATCTGACTGACGGGGCAAAAGCGATTGAATTTTCGATTACGGAAAATGGAAAAATCGTAGATTTAACAGACGAAAGCCATTCCATTTACAACCAGATTAAACGTGGAGATTTAGAAGGAGTAAAGATTGGAGCAGGTACACATAAGAGGCTTGCAAATGTTTCTTTTAAGATTACAAGTAAAACAACCGGAGAGAGCCATATCGTAGTGACAGATAAGAACGGTCAGTTTTCAACTGCTTCCAATTGGGCATCTCATAAGAGAAATACAAATGCCGGGAAATCCAGTGAGGACGGAATCTGGTTCGGAACTTCTGAGCCGGATGACAGTAAAGGTGCATTACTTTATGACACTTATGAGATTGAGGAGTTAGCTTGTGAATCCAACAAAGGTATGAAATTGATTCCAGCATTTGAAGTTGTTGTCAGCAGAAATAAAGTAACAATCGACCTTGGAACACTGACTGATGAGTATGAAAAAGAGATTACCATTCATACAACTGCAACAGACAAGAAAACAGGCGAAAAAGTAATTGTTGCAGGAAAGAAAGTAACGATTGTGGATACAGTTACTCTGAACGGTCTGGAAGAAGGCAGAAAGTACCAGTTAAAAGGCTGGCAGATGCTGAAAGAGGAAAATGCAGAACTGCTCATTGATGGAAAGCGTGTAGAGAGTGATTACACTTTTGTTGCTGACAGCGAGAAAATGAAAGTAGAGATTTCTTATACGTTTGATGCATCAGAACTTGGCGGACAGAATCTGGTTACATTTGAAGAATTATATGATCTGAAGAATCCGGAAGAACCTGTAAAAGTTGCAGAGCATAAGGACATTGACGATGAAGGTCAGACCGTCCTGATTACGGAGCGAAAGATTTCGATTCATACCACAGCAACGGATAAGAACAGTAAGAAAGAGGTGGAAGCCGGAAAAGATCTGACGATTGTGGATACGGTTACTTTAGAGGGATTGGAAATTGGTACAAACTATAAGTTGTCCGGTTGGCAGATGGTTAAGGCAGAAAATGCCAAGTTGCTCATTGATGGCAAAGAGGTTACCAATGATTATGAATTTACAGCGGACAAGGAAAACATGGAAGTGCAGATTGAGTTTACTTTCAACGGTGGCACGCTTGGAGGAAAGCAGCTTGTAACCTTTGAAGAACTGTATGATATAACAAATCCGGAAGAACCGAAAAAGGTAACAGAGCATAAGGAAATCAACGATGAAGGTCAGACTGTAACCATCAAAGAAGTACCGGAAACACCAACCCCAGAGACACCGGGTACTACTACAAAAACCAGTAACCCTCCGAAAACAGGAGACACTGAAAATGCAATTTTATGGATAGCCATTCTGGTATTATCAGCAGCCGGGATCACAGGAGTTCGTATCTGGAATAAAAAGAAACAGGTTAAGAGATTAGAAATTGAAGAAAAGAAAGAAGAGGAGGAGTAAAACAGAGAGCGGCGATAAGCTGCCCTTTGATGATGAAATGGGAAAAAATCAGAAAGCAATAAAAGTATTACAGCGTTTATTTGATGCCGGATACGGAACGGAAAAAGAGATTGTCAATATGGCGATGGATGAAATGCTTGCTTTGCCGGGAGTGAATGTAGCAGATCTGTGCATTATCAGTGAGCTGCAGAAAAGCATTAAGGCAAACAAAGTGATAAGCTATTTGTCAGGGAAAACAGAAGTAAAGGAAGAAACGAAAGGAGTAGATTATGGTGGAACAACCTAAATATTTGGAAATGACATTATCACAATTGAAATCATATGTGGAATCTTCAGATAGTAATGTCCTTCTGGTTGTAGAATTTCCAAAAGGAGATCAGAACAATGGAGAATGAATTGGAAGTTGTGAATATCCGTCTGGTAAGAGAACCATCTCTTTATAGTGAGCAGATATTGGATAGTCCACAGGCTGTTGTAGAATTGATGGCGAAGGAGTTATCCCAATATGACAGAGAAGTATTTTGTATCCTGAATATGAAAAATAATGGACAGGTAATCAATATGAATCTGGTCAGTGTTGGAACAATCAATGCATCTTTGGTAATTCCCAGAGAAGTTTTTAAGAGCAGTATTCTGGCAAATGCTTCTGCAATCATTGGACTTCATAATCATCCCAGTGGTAATGTGAACCCATCAAAAGAGGATATGTTAGTAACCAAAAAGTTGCAGCGATGCGGACAGTTATTGGGGATAGAGTTATTGGATCATATCATTGTCGGTGGAACAAATGAAAAGATGTTTAGTTTCAGAGAGAAAAAGATGTTGAATCTAGCGGAAAAGATGGATTGGGAGAGGTAAAATAAACACAGTAAGGTCAGAAAATCTTTGTGATGATAAGGATTTCCTGATCTTACTATAATAAATGCGATTTTGAAGAAAAATTGCAAAATAAGAATAATAAATTGACTCTATCATACAATAAGATTATAATAAAAATAAGATTTTGTAAAAAATAAGCAGAATGGAGGTAATAAAATGCTTCTGGAATTTAAAACAAAAAATTATAAATCTTTTGTAGAAGAGGCAAGTTTTTCAATGGTGGCTGCTCCGAAGCAAAAAGGATTAGATTATAGTCTTATGAAGACAAAAATAAAAGGAAAAGAAATAAAAGGATTGAGTTCTTCCGTTATTTATGGACCAAATGCAGCAGGTAAAACGAATATTATTGGGGCAATGGATGTATTAAGGTCGATTGTTTTGAGAGGAAATATTAGAAATTCCGAAGAAAAGTCTTCTCCAAATCCGGCTGCATCTGCATTGGAACTAATTCCGAATAATAATGAATCGGAGGCTAAGCCGGTATGCTTTGAAATAGAATTTTATGAGGAAGATGGAGAAGAGCATAAATTTAAAATACACTATGAATTGCAGATTGATCTTGGAACTTTTCTTGAAGAGGAATACCAAAGAAAAATTCTTGCAGAAGTGTTGGAAGTCAATGGAGAAAGAGTATTTGAACGTAGGGAAGGCCTGAAAGTAGAAAACTTAAAGGTAATCAAAGATTATTTATCTGATATAACAGAACAGAATGCAGAAAGCATAAATGAAATCGCGAAAAACAGTTTGAATCAGGAAGAATTGTTTTTGACAAATGGGTTTAAATTAATTTTTTCACCAAAATTTACAAAGCTGATTGTTGATTGGTTTGCAAATAAATTCATGGTAATTTATCGTGCGGATTCGATGCAGTTGATTAAAAGATTTGCAGATCCGAAGAAAAAAGCAGTCTATGTTGAAAAAACAACCGATGAAGCAGCAAAATTATTCGGAATCAATTCGAATGCAGTTGGGTATGTAGTGAGCGATGATGAGCCGGATGCAAAATTATATTCTGTATTTAAAAACATGAAAGATCAGAAAACCACGGCGGTTGCAGCAGATATTTTCGAATCTTATGGAACCATTCGTTTTATCAATATGTTTCCTCTTGTGATTAAAGCAATGCAGACTGGAGGAACATTGGTAGTAGATGAATTTGATGCATCGATTCATCCGATGGCATTGATGAGTATTATCAATGTTTTTCACAATGATGATGTAAATATTCATCATGCGCAGCTCGTATTTAATACACATAATCCGATTTTCTTGAATTCAAACTTATTCCGGAGAGATGAAATTAAGTTTGTTGAGAGAGACGATGATACACATGACAGTGTCTTATACGCATTATCTGATTTTGGAACAACGGGTGATAAGGGTGTCCGTAAGCATGAAGATTATATGAGCAAATATTTTATCAGCCAGTATGGAGCAATAAAAGATATTGATTTTACACCGATTTTTGAAGAGATTTTATGTGATGAAAAAGAGGAGTAAGCATGGCAAAGAGAAAACCAACTAATAAATATTATTTCAGCGTTGAGGGAGAAACAGAGCAGTGGTATCTAAAATGGTTGCAAGATGCGATAAATAATACAGAAGAAGCGTCTTGTAAGGTGTCCATTGATTGTCCGGTGAGGAAGAATCCATTAAAGCATGCGAAATCTCTTACAGTTACCAGAAAGATAGAAATTTATCACTTTTTTGATTATGAGAGTGATGAACCAATTCATGTCAAAGGGTTTCAAGAAGCATTAGACAATATGAAGAAAGCGGAAAAAATAGGAAAGCAGATTAAATATAAATCCGGGTACAGTAATTTCACTTTCGACTTGTGGATTATTCTTCATATGACAAATTGCAATGCTTCATTCTCTCACAGAAAACAGTACGTTACACCGATTAATCGTGCATTTGGAGAAAAGTTTCAAAATATGGATGAATTCAAGGAAGAGAATAATTTTAAGAGATGCCTTAATAAAATGGATTTGTCCAATGTAATTGCAGCTATTGATAGGGCGAAGAAGATTATGCAGAGAAATCAGGAAAATGGATATACTTTGCATCAATATAAAGGATATCAGTATTATAAGGAGAATCCTTCGTTGGCAGCGTGGGAGGCGATAGAGAAGGTACTGAAGGATTGTGAATTGATAGGGTAGATATATTTTTCGTTTGGAAATATATGGAGGAAGATGTTTATGGATTACATAAGAGAAATAGCGGAAGCGATGTCAGCAAATCATGCAGCTGTGATGATTGGAGCCGGATTTTCAAAAAATGCAGATAAACTTTCATCAACGGACAAATGGTTTAAAAACTGGAATGAATTATCTGATATGTTTTATGAAACGGTATATGGAAATGATGGACCTGGTAAAGAATACAACAGTTCTCTTAGATTAGCGCAAGAGGTTGAAATTACAGTAGGACGACCTAAATTGGAAAATATTTTAAAAGAGGCAATTCCAGATGAAGATTATGGTCCATCAGAAGTGTATACCAAATTAATGGAATTACCGTGGAGAGATGTGTTTACAACAAATTATGATACTCTTTTAGAGCGTGCTGCAGATAAGGTTTCTAAGAGAAGATATAATGTAGTAGTGAATCAAGAGGATTTAGTAAATAGTAATGATGCACCTAGGATTTTAAAACTTCATGGATCGTTTCCATCACAACGTCCATTTATTATTACAGAAGAAGATTATAGAACATATCCTGTAAGATTTGCAGCGATGGTAAATACTGTTCAGCAAGCTCTATTGGAAAATGTATTTTGTATGATAGGATTTTCCTGCGAAGATCCTAATTTCCTTAGTTGGATTGGTTGGATTCATGATAATTTGGGAAAAAGTAGTTCTCAAAAAATATATATGATTTCGGTTGAACATATTTCTGATGCAAAACAAAAATTGTTATTTGATAAGAATATTATTGTGGTGGATTTGCAAGAAGCATATCCGGAAAAAGAAATTCCAGAAAGACTTATGAGTTTTTTCGAATATTTAAGAGGATTGATTGATGAGAAGGAAAAAAGAGATAACTGGTTTGATTTCAGTGAAATATCGTTATCAGCAGAAAATAGTTTTGAAGAAAAAACAAAAAAATTAAAAATTCTAAATGAATCTTATCCAGGATGGATATTTTTACCATGGAAAATGAAATATAAGGTAAATCTAATCTTGGAAGAATTGGATGAGAAAATGAGTTTTTTTCGAGGAAAAGAAAAGTTTGTGGACATATCATTTGATATTCAGTTGGAATATATGTATGAGTATGTGAAGTTTTTGAATATTGTTGGTCGTCCAATTATAGTACAAACGGCAGAAGAATTTTGGAACATATTGGAGCAGCATGAAGAAAAAAAAGACTATAAAATACAATATATTTATCTACAACTGCTGAGAGCATTTCGAGAATTGGCTGATTGGAAAAAATATGATTTATGCAGAGCGAAGATTCTAGAATCCACGTTGAAATATGAAGAAAAACAATTTTTATATGCAAATAATTGGTGGATGAAAATGTACCGTTTTGATGATGCAAATCTGATAGAATTGTTAAACAAATGGGATTTGACACAAGGAGATTGGTATTGGTTAATGATAAAAAGTTGTATGTACGCAATGGCTGGTGAAAACGTTAAAGGTGAACAGATTCTTAGAGAAATTCTCCCTAAAATTCGTCAACAACTAGTGAAAAATAACAAAGATGAATATTTATGTTCAATGGAAGAATGTATTGTTTCATTGTTAAACTTTATTCGTCAGGGTAACTGGCGAGCAAATTTGGATGCAGAATCGGAAAATTGTATTCAAACTGAGGATGTAAGATGGTGGGAAGAAAATGAAAAGTATTGTGCTTATTTAAATGAAAAGGATGATACAAAACCAGAGACGGCGTTACAGACGAATTATGATTTAAGTGTTACTTATACATCTCATATGGGCAGAGCCAATACAAAAATTTATTATGCATTAGACTATTTAAGATTCCTTGAGCAGACAGGACATCCATTTAGAATACAAATGGTAACGAATACAAAAGGTTTTCAAAGAGTGATAGAAACATTATATTTATATTATCCGCATTGGTGTTTAATACAGATGCTGGTTGCACAGAATGATAAGGAATTAGATGTTTTGTTTGGAAGAAATAAACTTTCGGAAATGACGCAAGGAGAAGTTGATGAGTGTATACAAGAATATTTAAAAGCACTTGAATTAGTGAGCAAAAATGTAAAGCCTGAAAATGCTAATTGGTCTACGTCAGTTTATGACAATGCAGCAAAGATTCTTCCACAAATTATTTCAAGATTGTGTTACAAATGTTCACTTGGAGTATTGGATCAAATTTTAGATTATATGTTGATTCTTTGCAGTAGTAATGTGCGTGATAATTTTAAAGGAATTAATAAAATACTGGAAGGTGTATGCAATGCATATACAGAAAAAGAACAGGGTGAACGCATCGAAAAAATTTTGAAATTCCCTATGAAAACTAATGAAAGACGAACATATTACGATCCAGTAAATTACTTAAAACGACCAAAAGAAAAATACAAAATTAATGATGATTTGTATAACACTCTTATAATTCAAATACGATAATTGATGGAGAATGGACAAGAACAAGAAAAAGCAGATGCATTACAACGGTTGATTATTTTAGCGCAATTAATTTGTTTAAAGCAGAATGATGAAGAATATTTATATCGACAATTAGAGAAAAAACAGACTTGTGAACATCAATATATTTTGTACCATATAAATAAGGAACGTTACAAATTAAATGATGATGTTATTTTGAAAGGAACATTACAATTAATTGAGCAAGACAGTAATAAACAGTGTTTTTCGGGACATACAGGATCATATAGAGAACTAATTGATATACTTCCAGATTTTCAATTAGATGCCATAGATTATAAAAGATTTTTTTCGGCAATGACCAAATTGATTAGAACCAATATATATTGGAAGGAGAATCAACATACTGCATATCAAATCAAAGAGCGGAATAAGCAAAGTTATAGAATTGCAATAGGATTATTGCTTTTAAAAATAAAACAAAAAGAATCAATTTCGATGGAAGAAAAAAATGTAATAGAAGAATATTTTAAAGCATTACAAGAATATTATCTTTCGTCAAATGTTTTAGCAGTTATAGAGAAAGTATTGCTTGAAAATTTGGAGCAGAAGCATGAAAAATCAAATCAGGAAAAAGATATATATGCAAGTATGGAAGAAAAAATATGGCTATATTCGGAAGAGGATATAATGTTATTGCAAATTTTCTATTTAGAAATTAGCAGAATGAAGTTTGCCATAGAGAAAACAGAAAAATTTAAAGTTTTTTCGAAGAGTGTATACAAGATGGTTGTGTATAGAGTAATTAATATTGAAATTAGTAACATAATGCCAATTCTACGACTCTTATATGCTCTTGTTGTGAATAACATTAGTACAGAATATGAAAAAAATGTGTTATTTATAAATCTGCCTAGATTAATGGAGAAAACTGCAATTAGAGTAGAAGATTTTGAAAAAGAAGCTCGTAATAAAATAAACTGTAGAGTGGAAATTTGCGTAATTGCCAGAGAATATTATAAGAGCGGAGAAAGAAATAATAATTTACTTGAATGGAGGAAACTCACAGAAAATATGGATGAATTTGTTGAAATTCGTAATATTGAGTTTGAATAAATATTAATAATACCGTAATGCTACATAGCCAGATGGTTCCACCCAAAGGAATCACCTGGCTATTTTTATGCCCTGATATAACCATATCATATCAATCCCAGGCAGGAAAGGGGATGAAAATCATGCCATATATACCACCATCAGTCATGCAGGAAGTCAAGCGAATGGACTTACTCACCTACCTGAAAAATTATGAACCGTATGAACTGGTTCATTTTTCCGGCAACACCTACACCACAAGAACACACGACAGCTTGAAAATATCCAATGGAAAATGGATGTGGTGGAGCAGGGGAATCGGTGGCAGATCAGCACTGGATTATCTGATCAAAGTAAAAGAATACAGCTTTTTAGAGGCGGTTGAATTGCTTGCAGGACAGGCAAATATTCAGCCGCCTCTTTCTGTATCCGAGAACATTCCGATGGAAAAACATTTGCTGTTACCAAAGAAAAATGAGGACAATGCAGAAGTGATTGCATATCTTTTGGAACGAGGAATCGACAAAGAAATCATTCGATTTTGTCTGGATTCCGGAAGAATTTATGAAAGTGTATTTCATCATAATGCAGTATTTGTAGGAATGGATGCGAAAGGAAGTCCGAAATATGCAGCTCTTCGGGGAACCGGGACAAGCTTTATTGGTGAGGCAAATGGAAGCGATAAGAATTATTCTTTTTCCGTTTTTTCAGAAAAACCAAGTGAAACGGTGCATCTGTTTGAGTCAGCAATCGATTTGTTGTCCTATGCAACCTTGCAGAAATCAGAGGGAAAGGAGTGGAGAGAGGAACATTTATTGTCTCTTGCAGGCGTCTATCAGCCAGCAAAAGAAATTGAAAAAAGTAAGGTCCCTGCAGCGTTGACCAGAGCATTAAAGCTGCATCCAGAAGTGAAAGTGATCGTACTGCATTTGGATAATGACCGTATCGGAAGACTTGCCACAAAAGCAATTTGTACTGTACTTCCAAAGCAGTATCAGGTAAAAGATGAGCCTCCGAAATATGGAAAAGATTACAATGATCAGCTTTGCATCAAGTTAAACCTGGCGGTTACAAAGAGGGCAAAAGCAGCAAAAAAGAGTCTGGCAAGTCATAAAAAATACGAGAGATAGAAGGTGAGCAGAAGATGAAAATGGTGAAATATGAGCTGGCAGTTGTGCATAAGAAAGACCTGATTTTGACGATGGAAGAGGATGTGGACAGTGAAGAAGTTTTGAAGATTTTTCTTGAAACTCTGAAAGAAAATGAGAAAAATCAGGGAGAATTGCTTGGAATTGTTGCTGAAAAAGTGCTGGAAGAGAGTTGCATGGAGCAGTGTGAAAACTGTCAAATATATTGTCCGGCAGGTGAAGTATAGCAATACACAATACCAGCAAGCAACGCCTTTGGATTGCCACACAGGTTTCCTGTCTGGCAGTCCGGCGGCAGCTTGTCAGGGAGAATCCCTGAAACCCTCAGAAAATGAAAAAGGAGAAAGTAACAATGTTGAAGTTTATTTGTGGAGTATTAGTAGGTGGCATTATAGGAGTAGTGTTGATGTGCCTGTTACAGATTAACAAGATTAAGTAGACAAAAAGAAAGGAGATACAAGATGCTGGTTGAAGTATCAATGAAAGACAAGAAGAAAGCAGAAAGACGATATCAGGAATATTTAAAGAAAATGAACAAGAAGAAGGGAGAACAGAAGAAATGATTGCAAAAGAAATGATAGCAGAAAAGGTATTTGCGGAAGGTGTAGCAAAAGACATCCGGAATTTTCTTCCAGCTAAATATGAGAATGCAGAATTTCAGGTAATGCAGATGAATAAAAATAATGGAGTCCAGATGGTAGGAGTCCAGGTAAGACTGCAGGAAGAAAATGTGTGCCCAGTTGTCTATGTAGAACCGTTCTTCAATGAAATACGTTTGGGTGAATCTGTTGAGAAAGTGATGAATGAAATTGCAAGATGCATGGAAGAAGCAGGCAATGTTCCGTTTTTGCACAGTGGTATCAACCCAATGGATTATGATTCAGTGAAGGAGCATCTGGCGGTGATGCTTGTGAATACCCAGGCAAACAAACGAATGTTACAGGAAATGCCTCATGAAAATATGGAAGATCTGTCGGCTATCTGTTATGTGGATTTTCCGGTAGAGTCTAACGATGGAAAAGCGACTATGAAGGTGAAAAATGAACATCTTAAGATGTGGAATGTGGATGCAAAGGAAATGTTCCAGCAGGCCAGAGCAAATACACAGCCTGTAAATACACCGATTCTTCAGTCAATGGACGAAATGTTGTTGAGTATTTTTAATGAAGAAGGACATGCAACAAACCTGTTAGATGAAAATGTTGATTTTGGACTTCGTTCACATGATATGCTGTATGCACTTACGAATGTAGAAAAGCAATATGGAGCATCTATGATCACGCAGCCAGAAGTTTTAAATAAATTGGAACAGCTTTTTCCAGAAGGATTTTATGTGTTACCGTCATCTGTGCATGAAGTTCTGATTGTTCCGGATAATGGAGAGATGGAACCGAAAATGCTTGGTGAAATGGTACGGGAAGTAAATAAAAATGAAGTGGAACGGCAGGAGGTTCTCTCAGACAGAGTTTACAGTTACGATAAAGAAAAACACCAGATTCGCCAGGAACCAGATTCTATACAGAAAGTAAAGGAGATGGAGCGTTGAGAAAACGTAATGTAGCAATCCTTTTCCGATTGAACAAAAAAGAAGCAGAGGCATTGGATAAGAAAGTAAAGAAAAGCGGACTGAACCGGGAAGCTTACCTGAGACAGTTGATTTCTGGTGTTGTTCCAAGAGACGCACCGCCGCCAGATTATTATTCTATGATGCGGGAGCTGCATAAGATTGGAAATAACTTAAATCAGATCGCACAGAAAGCACATGTGTTAAATGTGGTAGATGTGCAGCGTTACGATAAGGAAGTGCGGAAGTTCAATGAAGCAGTCCGTAAGATTACAGAAGCAGTGATACTTCCGGGGAAAAATAAATCATGGCAGTGACATCAATCTGGAGCATCAAAGGTTGGATTGGAAAAGTCATCAATTATGCGGAAAATCCAGATAAGACCAAAGAACAGACGAACCAAGAACTGATTTCAGAAAGTGAAACTGGGCAATTACAGGGATTTAATGATGTGATTACCTATGCGGTGAATGCCGAAAAGACCAGACGGGAACAATCCGAATCCGTAGAAACAGAGCTTGTCGGAGAATCGGAAGAACTGATGGAACAGTATGTATCGGGAATTAATTGTGCACCGACAACTGCCAGAGAAGAAATGATTGCAGTCAAAAAGCGTTTTGGAAAGGAAGGCGGGATTGTTGCATTTCATGGATATCAGTCTTTTGCACCGGGAGAGTGTAATCCGGCAATGGCACATGAGATTGGAAAGAAGCTGGCAGAAGAATTGTGGGGTAGTCAGTATCAAGTGCTGATTGCAACTCATTTGGATAAGGCAAATCATTTACACAATCATTTGGTGGTGAACTCAGTTTCATTCCTTGACGGGAAAAGATACCACAGGACAAATCAGGATTACCGGGATATGCGAATGGTGTCGGACCGTTTATGTAAAGAATATCAGTTATCGGTTGTCGGGCAGCCGGAACAGGGAAAAGGAAAACATTATGTCGAGTGGCAGGCAGAACAGGAAGGAAAGCCGAGTTATCACAGCATGGTAAAAGCAGATGTTGATGAAGCAATCCGAAAAGCGAGGACTGAAAAACAGTTCTTTTTTTATTTGCGGGAAAAAGGATATTCTTTTAAGTTCGGGAAAGACATTACCATTCGCCCGGAAGGGCGGGAGCGAGGTCTGAAGCTAAAGCGGAATTTTGGAGAGAATTATTCACTGGAAGCAATCAGGGTTCGGATTCTGGAAGAAAATGAATTACCTGCCGAGAAAAAATTTCCGGTTCAGAGGCATTACCGGATTCGGGTATCCGGCAACTTCAAGCAGACAAGAAAAATCGGAGGACTTCGGGGATTGTATCTGCATTACTGTTATCTTTTAGGAATCCTACCGAAGAATCGCCCGTCAATATCTGCTAAACAGGTGCATGTATTGTTCCGGGAGGATTTATTAAAACTGAATAC
The DNA here is from genome assembly GCF_027682785.1 of Coprococcus sp. AF51-11b1. Classification (NCBI taxonomy): domain Bacteria; kingdom Bacillati; phylum Bacillota; class Clostridia; order Lachnospirales; family Lachnospiraceae; genus Coprococcus; species Coprococcus sp. AF51-11b1. The sequence continues at coordinate 108,232 of NZ_JAQCZB010000006.1, forward strand.
CGTTTCCAAAGAAACGAAGCTGCTTTGCCATTATCACATTGATACTGCGGAGCAGCTTTTTTCATTGAAAGACCATTTACAGAAACAAATGGAGCAGTGTGCGGAGGAACGGAAGCACTTGCGTTATAAGATTCGGGCAGACAGGCCGGAAGAAGAAATACAGGAAATGAAGGAGCAGATAAAAGTTCTGACAGAGAAAATTGGAACGCTCAGAAAGGAGGCAGCACTTTGTGATGGAATCGCCGCACGTTCCAAGGTAATCGAAGAAAAATTTAAGATAGTGCGGGAAGAAAAAGAGAAGAAGGAGGAACAGAGCCATGAACACATCAGGCGAAGCCGCTGACCAGGTGGTACGAATGTCGTTGGAAGTTGGGGAAGCAGCATTGAAAATCAGTGGTACAGGTGCGAAGCATCTGGCAGTCATGTTGTATGCCGTCTTAAAAGAGAAGAAAAAGACAAAAGGCAGGGCAAGGCTTGAGACACTGGTCAGATCTGGCAGACCGCTGACGGTATTTTCGGTGAAAGAAAGTGACCTGAAGCAGTTCGTGCAGGAAGCAAAACGATATGGCGTGTTGTATTGTGCAGTCCGAAATCCCAAAGGAAGCAGTGACGGACTGATAGATGTGATCGTAAAGGAAGAAGATGCACCAAGAATCAACCGTATCGTAGACAGATTCCAGTTTGCATCTGTAACAGAAGCAGCGAAGATTAAGACGGAAATTGAGCGGACACGTGCAGAAAAAGCGAAAGCCGGAAAGTCAGAGAAACAGGAGAAGAAGCCGGAAAAGGTACAGGATCAGCAGGAAAAACAGGGACAGGCAGAACCGGAGAAAGATTATCCGCAGAAATCCAAGGAGGATCAGCTTATGGATGAGCTTTTTGGAGAGCCGGTAAAGAAAGAGGGGAAGGAGCAAAACCCCTCTTTGGCAAAGACGACCAAATCCCGTCTGTCCGAGCCTACCTCAAAGAAGCAAGAGAAAACCGCAGAGGGTACTTCTAAGTTATTTACCCCGGAAAAACCAGAGAAACCATCGGTCAGAAAGGAACTTCGGGAAATACAGAATGCAAGGAAGAAAGAAGCGGAGCGGCGTGAGAATAGAAATGATCCGGTGAGAAATCAGGGAAATAAAGACCGGAATCAGATTCGCCACCAGCAGCCACAACAGAAACGAAAACCAAGGAAAGGGAAAGAGAGGTAAATTTTATGGATAATAGTTTTGATTCTTTATTAAATGCATCGGCTGTACCACAGGATGAAAAGGTACAGGCATTTATTGCGGAAAGCAAAAATAACAGGAATCGCTGCTATGAGTTGTCAGAGCAGGTAACCGCACAAGTGGCAACGGATGGGAAAATGCTGCAGAAGTATCTGGATGTACAGAGTACCTTTGATCGATATACTACCAATAATGCACTTCTGATTCTGGCACAAAGACCAGATGCACAGAAATTAGGTGATTATGGATACTGGAGAGATCATGGATTTTATTTAAAGCGTATGGAACGACAGAATCCAGTTCTGATTTTAGAGCCAGGAAAAACATATAAGCGTGAAGATGGTACAGTTGGAAATTATTATAATGCGAAAAAGCTATATGATATTTCTCAGACAACAATGTCCGATACTACAATTCAAAAGTCAGAATATGAAGAACATGATTTAATCAGGGCGTTAGTCAGTACCCCTCCGGTAAATATTGTTGCAGCAGAACCAGAACAGATGCCGGATGAAAAAGGAGCATTTTTTAAACCGGAAGAAGGTTGTATTTATGTAAGAAAAGGGATGAGTGCACAGGAAATCTTTCAGAATCTTGTGCCGGAATTGGTATTTGCCGGATATGCGGATGGAAATCCACACTATGATAAAAAAGAAGATGCATTTCATGTATCGTGTGCGTCTTATATGTTGTGTAAAAAATATGGAATGGATACCAGTCGATATAATTTTTTACATGCACCAGAGTTTTTTGAAAAAATGGAGACTCAGGAAGTGAGAGTGGAACTTTCCAGAGCCAGAGATGCAGCGAATGCAATTTCTGCAAGAATGGCAAAGGTACTAGATCAGAATCGGAATGCAACTTACCGACAGTCAGAGACTGAAAAAACCGGGCACGACAGTCCTGAAAATGAGAAAACAAAGAAAGAAAATTCAGAGCCTGAAAAGAAGGACCAGAAATCCAGAGGACAGCATAAAAAAGAAGAACGCTAAGAAAATTCGGGAAAGGAGAAAAACGAAATGAGCAGTGATACGATTACGTTAGAACTGGACAAATATGAGAGCGGCGTAGTGTTCCATTCCCTGAAGGACAAGCGGAATCAGATGCTGAAAGAGGGAAAAGATACGGAGCTTGTCGATGATGTTTTAATGAAAGTCATTGAGAAAATCGAAGTACCGCCGGAGAAGGAAAAGCGAGGACGCAGAAGCCATGAAGAACGATGATGAGCAGAGCAGTCTGATACTGGCGGTAATTGGAATTATCCCGGTTATCTGGTTTGCGTTACTTGTCGCACCTTATCTTTCGTCTGGTCTTATGGGGATTCTGGAAGGAGTCCCGGAAGCAATGAATCATCCGTTTTCGATTCAGTTATGTGGGGACAGTGTAAAAACTGTCCTTATTTTTTTGCTGGCTTACGGTATGGGAATTGGGATTTATCTTTCTACCAAGAAACATTACCGACGAGGTGAAGAACATGGGTCTGCAAAATGGGGGAATGTGAAGAAAATCAATCGCAGATACAGGGAGAAGCGATTTACAAAAAATAAGTTGCTGACCATGCATGTACGAATCAGCTACAATATGCGGAAACATTTGCGAAATGTATTGACGGTTGTGATTGGTGGTTCCGGTTCAGGAAAGACCAGATTTTTTGCAAAGCCGAATCTGATGCAGGCGAATACCTCTTTTGTGGTGCTTGATCCAAAAGGGGAAAATCTGAGAGATACCGGGTATCTTCTGGAAGAAAAAGGTTATGAAGTAAGAGTGCTTGACCTGATAAATATGGAAAAGAGCCATTGCTATAACCCGTTTGTATATCTGAAGGACGATAACGATGTGCAGAGATTGGTAACGAACCTGTTCAAAGCAACTATACCAAAAGGCAGTCAGTCCAATGATCCGTTCTGGGATACCGCAGCTTCCATGTTGCTGCTGGCATTGATTTTTTATTTACGGTATGAAGCACCAGAGGAGGAGCAGAATTTCCCGATGGTAATGGAAATGCTTCGTGCCGGAGAAGTCAGAGAGGACGATGACCAGTACCAGTCCCCACTTGATGAATTGTTTGAACGGTTGGAAATGAAGAACCCGGAACACATCGCAGTGAAGTATTACAAAGACTATCATTCCGGTAGTGCAAAAACATTAAAGTCTATTCAGATTACACTTGCAGCAAGACTTGAAAAATTCAACTTATCCAGTCTGGCAGCACTGACCGCAACGGACGATTTAGACCTTCCATCACTGGGAGAGCGAAAAGTGGCTTTATTTGCGTTAATCCCGGACAACGACACCAGTTATAACTTTCTGGTGTCGATTTTGTATACCCAGTTATTTCAGCAGTTGTTCTATCTGGCAGACCATAAATATGGCGGGAGACTTCCGGTTCATGTGCATTTTCTCATGGACGAATTTGCAAATGTTTCACTGCCGGATGACTTCGATAAGATTCTGTCCGTGATGCGTTCCAGAGAAGTGTCAGTCAGTATTATTTTGCAGAATCTAGCACAGTTAAAAGCACTGTTTGAAAAGCAATGGGAAAGCATTATGGGAAACTGTGACGAATTTTTATATTTAGGTGGCAACGAGCAGGGGACGCATAAATATGTCAGCGAACTTCTGGGAAAGGCAACGATTGACACGAACACCTATGGAAAGTCAACGGGACATTCCGGGAATTATTCCACCAATTATCAGAATACAGGGCGGGAGCTGATGACACCCGATGAAGTTCGCATGTTGGATAACCGATATGCGATTCTTTTTATTCGTGGAGAAAGACCAATTTTAGACGAGAAATTCGATATTTTAAAACACCCCAATGTGGGACTTACAACTGACGGGAATGGAAAGCCGTATCTGCATGGAGCAGTTGACCGGGCAGTGGCAAGTATCTCACTGGGAGACAGCTTAGAAGGTGAACTCACAGACGATTCACTGGAATCGGAAGATTACGAATTATTATCCGATGAAGATCTGGAAGAAATTATCCAGAAATATGTGTAAATTCAAGAAAAATATATAGGAGGCTATTAAAAAATGAAGTTAGATATGCGAAAGAAGCAGGAGAAGAAAGAAACAACAAAATCAAAGAAGAAGCTGCCAATGACAGCAAAAATGAAACGTGCCATGGCAGTGTATATGGCAATGGTACTGATTATGACAGCAGGAGCAAGTACCGTATTTGCGGCAGACGATCCACTGACCGTTATCAATAATCTGTCCACGTTTATCTTTGGACTGATTCGTGCCATCGGAATGATTTTGTTGGGATTTGGAATTGTGCAGGTCGGTTTATCACTGAAATCTCATGATCCAAGCCAGAGAGCGAATGGATTCCTGACACTTGCAGGCGGTGTTATTATTACATTTGCAAAAGAAATCCTGAATCTGATTACAGGTTAAGAAGAATAGGAAATAAGGAAACGGGACGGTGCAGGTCCGAAAGGAATCGCACCGCCCAGGCTAAGACAGGAGGTGTTTAGAAGGTGTCAGATAACTGGGTAGTACAGAACTTGCAAAATGCCTTGGATACCTGGAACAGCAAACTTGCAGAAATCTGGCAGATACTCACACAGTCACCGGAAACCTTTAAGGGTGGCGGTATCTGGCAGGTGATTGTGCAGATCCATGGAGCATTGCAGGCAATCGGCTATGCTTTGTTAGTGCTTTTCTTTGTAGTCGGAGTAGTCAAGACTTGTGGAAGTTTTACAGAGGTAAAAAGACCGGAACATGCATTGAAAATTTTTATCCGTTTTGCGATTACAAAAGGCGTAGTCACGTATGGACTGGAGCTGATGATGGCATTATTCAATATCATACAAGGAGTGACCAGTACGATTATGCAGACCGCAGGATTTGGAAGTACGGAAGATACCGTTTTACCGGACGAAATCATAGAAGCGGTAGAAGATTGTGGATTTTTTGAAAGTATTCCTCTATGGGCGGTGACGTTGATCGGTGGACTTTTTATTACAGTTCTGAGCTTCATTATGATTATGAGTGTATATGGAAGATTTTTTCGATTGTATCTTTACACAGCGATTGCACCGATTCCATTATCTTCATTTGCAGGAGAGCCGAGTCAGAATATCGGAAGAAGTTTTTTGAAGTCATACGCAGCAGTGTGTCTGGAGGGAGCAATCGTGGTACTTGCCTGCATTATATTTTCATTGTTTGCATCATCACCGCCAGTTGTCAATCCAGATGCAGCAGTAGTCACTATGGTGTGGAGCTATATTGGAGAGTTGATTTTCAATATGCTTGTACTGGTCGGTGCGGTGAAGATGTCAGACAGGGTAGTGAGGGAAATGATGGGATTATAAAAAACAGAGTATGTATGGTAAGAAACCGTACATACCCTGTTGTATGTTATGAGCCTATTCTACAATGTCTTTGCTGTCATTATATCTCATATTTCCCTGAGAATCGAAATGAACAGAATCTAATGGAATCCCTCTTTGTCTGGCACGAGAAATCTGGAAGGACATATCGTCTTTCATAACTTTGTAGTATTGATGTTCCTGCCATTTGCGTCGCAGAGCAAAAATCCAGCTGAGAACAGAAAAGGCAGTCAGCAGATAGAGGATTGCAAATGCAAGTTTCTCATGAGTTGCTGCCCATGGATTCAGAATTGTGGAAACAGCAAGAAAGTATAACAGCGGTAAGGTCAGATTTAATCTGGCAGCAATCCGAAACAGCAGAGAAATCAGGAATAGAGCAACGGTAACAACAAGTGAAATCATAACAGTGATTGGCATAGGTCAGTCCCCCCTTTCATTTACCCAAAGTGTAACAGAACAGAAAAAATATAACAAATGTGCGATTTGGAGGTGTATCGTTTTGGAAGTAAAAATTAACAAGGAAATCAGGGATTACACGGAAGCAATCTTTTTCGGATTGTCCCTGAGACAGTTTATCTTTTCAGGATTAGCCTGCGGGATTGCCGTTGGGCTTTATTTTTTGCTTCACCCATACATGAGCATGGAAACAGTGAGCTGGATTTGTGTACTGGGAGCTGCCCCATGTGTAGTGTTCGGGTTTGTAAAATATCATGGAATGACAGCGGAGCAGTTTATCTGGGCATGGATAAAATCAGAAATCCTGATGCCGAAAAAACTGGTGTTCCGGTCAGAAAATCTTTATTTTGATGCGGTAGAACCAGTCATTAAAAAATATGAGAAAGAAAGTCTGAAGAAGGAGGGACGCAAGAAGAATGATAAAAACGCTGAGTAATATTTTCAAGCAGGATAAAGAAAAATTTGTAATTCCAAGAAGCGTACAGCAGGTAATTCCCATCGAGACTATCTGGTCAGACGGGATTTTTAAAATCGGGAGAAATAAATTTGCACGTACTTATAAATTTACAGATATCAACTACGCGGTGGCAAGCAAAGTAGATAAGGAAACCATGTTCCTGGAATATATGGATTTATTAAATTCTTTCGATTGCGGTGGAACAACAAAAATAACGATCAATAATCGCCGCTTGAATAAGGTGGATTTTGAAAAAGCAATCCTGATTCCGATGCAGGAGGACGGACTGGATTTATATCGGAAAGAGTACAACAATATGCTTTTAGATAAGGCAACCAGTTCCAACAGCATGGTGCAGGAAAAATATGTGACAGTATCCTGCTATAAGAAAACAATCGAAGAAGCCAGAACGTATTTTGCACGAGTGACAACAGAGCTGAACAGTCATTTTGCAAGATTGGGTTCCAAATGTGTAGAGATAAATGGAGAAGATAAGTTACGGATTCTGCACGATTTTTACCGTACAGGAGAAGAATCTGGTTTCCATTTTGATATTCAGGAGAATATGAGAAAAGGACACAGCTTTAAAGATTATATCTGTCCGGATACCTTTGAATTTGAAAAAGATTATTTCCGCATGGGAGATCGTTATGGAAGAGTACTTTTTCTTCGTGAGTATGCTTCTTACATCAAAGACGATATGATAGCAGAACTGACCGACATGAATCGAAATCTGATGTTGAGCATTGATGTGATTCCGGTTCCGACTGATGAAGCAGTACAGGAAGTGGAAAAACGTTTGTTAGGTGTGGAGACTAATATAACAAACTGGCAACGACGCCAAAATGCCAACAATAACTTTTCCGCAGTGATTCCTTATGATTTGGAACAGCAGAGAAAAGAAAGTAAAGAGTTCATGGACGATTTAACCACACGTGACCAGCGTATGATGTTCGGTATACTGACTATGGTGCATACGGCAGAATCGAAAAAACAGCTTGATGCAGATACGGAAACACTTCTGACAATCGGACGGAAAAAGTTATGCCAGTTTTCTGTTCTGAAATTTCAGCAGATGGACGGACTGAATACAGCACTACCCATCGGACACCGGAAGATTCCGGCAGTCCGCACACTGACTTCGGAGAGTGTAGCAGTGTTGATGCCATTCCGGGTGCAGGAGATTATGGACGCAGGTGGAATCTATTGCGGTGAAAATGCAATCTCCCATAACTTAATCATGTGTAATAAAGAAAAACTGTTAAATCCAAACTCATTCCTTTTAGGAGTACCGGGAAGTGGAAAATCCTTTAATGCAAAAATGCAGATTGTATTCCTGGCACTGGCAACGCAGGACGATATCCTGATTTGTGATCCAGAGCGAGAGTATGCATCATTAGTTGAAGCAATGGGCGGAGAAGTGGTTCGCATTGCTGCAGGAAGCCGGGACCATATCAATGCAATGGATATGGTAGACGGATATGGAGATGGCGGTGATCCAGTGATTGAGAAGTCACAGTTTATTTTATCTCTGTTTGAACAGTTGGATAAAAAAGGAATCAATGCAAAGGAACGTTCCATTATTGACCGATGTGTGGGAGAAGTTTATGAGGAATATCAGCATGGCGGAGCAGTGCCGACTTTGCGGGTGTTGCGTGAAAAATTTTTAGAACAGGAAGAACCGGAAGCACAGGATTTGGCACTGGTATCAGAATTATTTACCAATGGAAGTCTGGACGCATTTGCACATGAAAGTAATGTTGATGTGAATAACCGTATCATGGTATACGACATTCTGGATTTAGGAAAACAGTTAAAGACCATGGGACTTCTGGTAATCACTGATGCAATGTTGAACCGGGTAACGGAGAACTGGAAACAGGGAAAGCGAACCCATATTTTTTTAGACGAGTTTCATGTAGTATTTGAAAATGAGTATTCCGGAGCATTTTTTAACTCTGCATGGCGAAGATTTCGTAAGCGTAATGCATTCCCGACAGCAATCACACAGAACGTGGAATATCTGTTAGATTCTGTTCTTGCAAGTACGATGATTTCCAACAGTGAGTATATCGTGATGCTTAATCAGGCAGAGCCGGACAGAGCAAAGTTGGCGACACTTTTGAATATTTCTACAGAGCAAATGGGATATATCACAAATGCAGATGCCGGTTGTGGTCTGGTGAAATATGGAAGTTCGCTTGTACCGTTCGTCAATAGATTCCCAACCAATACAAGGTTGTATAAACTGATGACCACAAAGCCGGGAGAGGACAGTATCAACCGGGGAAGAATGTAAAATTAAAAATATTTTGAATAATGAAAAGCAAGGCACTGAAAATCGTCACAATTTGTGGCGTTTTTTAGTGCCGGAAAAGGAGCCAAATATGTCAGAAATCAGATTTTCATCAAAGGAACACGAAAAGTTTTTTTATCAGATGTTAGCTAAATGCGGAAAGCACGACAGTTATTACAGTTCATTTTTCTATTGTGTGGGAATTTCTGAAGATACCAGAAATCATGTTGATCGCATGTTTGATTTTAAAGAGCGTTTGATTAAACCAGAAGCATTGCATGAAGGGTGGCAGACAGGCGGTTCGGCACGATTGACCAGACTGGCTTTCAACTTGTGGAATGGATATGTGGAGAAGGGAGAAGAAAGTCTGTCTACCCCATACGAGATGTTCGATTGTGGCTATGCATCATATTTTTATGAAGCAATCCGCATGAAATACCCGGAATACTGCCGGGAACTGCCACAGGTGAGCAAAAAAGAAACTAATCATGAACGCTAGATAAAGATTCAAATGGAGAAAAGCGATGGATCGTAAGATAAAAACACGCCAAGTCCATAAGGATATTAAAGTATTAGATAAGACAGTTACAGTGACAGACCATGTTAAGCAGTCCTATGTCAGAACAAAAGAAAATATCATGCAATCGACGGAGAAATCTAGTGATAGAGAGAATAATCCGGTAGGTTATGCAGAAGATGCGGCCAGCAAGTATGCTGACCGCATCTTTCACGAAACAGGGCATCAGGTACGCAGACAGGCAGGAAAGATTATTGAACGGAAGAAAGAGAAAGCTTCTGTTTCTTCGACAGGCGAAGAAACAGTTTACCAGCCGAAAGAAGAAATTCGACCAGTACCGCCTTCAGGCGGAGAAACGGCACAGGAGCAGGGAAAAGAACTTGCTGTCAAAAAAATTAAGACCATTGAACGGGATAAAAGAACCATCAAGACCGGGAGAGCATCGGAACAGGTTGTAAAGAATACTGGAAAAGGTACTATCAAGACCTCTGGAAAAGCGGTCAAGACTGCAGAACAGACGGCAAAGACCAGTATTAAGACATCGGAGCAGACAGCAAATGTTTCTGTCCGGGCAATGCATTATTCCATGAAAAAAGCAGAAAAAGCAGTGCAGGCAGCAAGACAGACAGCACAGAATACAAAGATTGCAGTGAAAACGACAGCAAAGGCAGTAACACATGCAATAAAAGCGTTGATGGAAGCTATAAAAGCATTGTTAAGTGGATTGACCGCAGGCGGTTGGATTGCAGTGGTGATATTGATTATCGTCATTTTATTTGGTGGATTTCTTTGCATGACAGGCGGGGATAATTCCAGTACGGTTTCTTCTGTCAGTGCAGAAGTAGAAGCATATGAGCCACTAATTCGGCAGTATGCAAACCAATATGGAATTGGTGAATATGTGGAATTGATTAAAGCGATTATGATGCAGGAATCCGGTGGGAGAGGACTTGACCCGATGCAGTGTTCAGAGGGCAGTTTTAATACAAAATATCCCAAACAGCCGAATGGAATCACAGATCCGGAGTATTCGATTTCTTGCGGAGTGCAGGAAATAAAAAGCTGTCTGGAACGTGCAGGAGTAAAAAATCCTCTGGATATGGAAAATATTAAACTGGCATTGCAAAGCTACAATTATGGAAATGGATATCTGGAATGGGCGAAAGCTAGAGGTGGATATACCCTTGCCAATGCAGCAGAATTTTCTGATATGATGGCACAGAGAATGGGGTGGAGCAGTTATGGGGACAAGCAGTATGTACCACATGTGCTTCAGTATTATGCATTTGGAAGAATCCCGACAGGTATCGGCAATCAGGCAATCGTTCAGGTGGCAGCATCGCAGGAAGGAAAAGGCGGAACGACTTATTGGAGATGGTATGGATTTGGAGGCAGGGTAGAGTGGTGTGCCTGCTTTGTGTCCTGGTGTGCAGACCAGAGCGGTTATATTCAGAGTGGAGTCATTCCGAAATTTTCTCTTTGTTCGGACGGTGTGAAGTGGTTTGAAAGCAAAGGTAGGTTCCGTGACGGAAGTTATACCCCGGTGGCAGGAGATATTATTTTCTTTGACTGGGGAAATAATGGGACGATTGACCACGTTGGAATTGTAGAGAGTGTCAGCGGTGGAACCGTCAATACCATAGAAGGCAACAGTGGGGATAAAGTGGCAAGACGGAGTTACCGTATCGGAAGCAGTAATATCTATGGATACGGTGTCCCGGCATATTAAAAGGCAGGAGAAAAAGTGTGATAGTCTAATGGTGAATCTGGAGTATACAATTCCTGAAAATAGACTTGACTTTTAAATATTACAAGCGTAAGATTTAAGAAACAAAAAAATTAGAAGAAAGGAATATCTATGAAAAATAGACGAAAAAAGCAAAATATCCAAAAATCTTACGCTTGTAAGATTTTTGGGCTGATAGTAGCTATAACAGTAATTGCTGTTTCAGGAGGTGTTTTATTAAAAAGGACGATAACGGAATCACCAGAAGACACACTTGTGGAATATATGAACCATATTGAAAAAAAGGAATATGAAGTAATGTATACTATGATAGATTCAGATGAAAAAGTTTATCTGACAAAAGAAGAATACATACAACGAAATTCTAAGATATACGAAGGAATAGAGGTCAGTGACATTAAAATCAGTCATATAGCTGTGAAAGAGAAAAAAGCAGATACAGTTACGCTTTCGTATGAAACATCATGTAATACAATTGCCGGAACAATACAATTTGACAATATGGCGGAACTGAAGAAGACGAAACAGGGATATAAATTAGTATGGCAGGATAGCCTGATTTTTCCAGATTTAGAGAGTGATGATAAAATAAGTGTTACTACATCAAAAGCGGAGAGAGGAGAAATATTAGACCGAGATGGTAAAATGCTTGCAGGAAAAGGAGTAGCAACATCAGTTGGCATTATACCGGGAAAGCTGGAAGACAGGAATGTATCTATTGAAAAAATAGCGGAGTTATTAGAGATAGATGTAGAAACAATAAATAACAAACTCACAGCAAAGTGGGTAAAAGAAGATTCTTTTGTACCAATTGAAACTATTCCGAAAGTAGAAGAAATAGATTTAATGAAAATACAGCCAGAAGAAAAGACACTTGAGGAGCAGGATTGTCAGAATAAACTTTTGGAAATTCCAGGGGTTATGCTATCAGATGTGGAAGTTAGAACCTATGAGTTAGGGGAAGCAGCAGCTCATTTAATTGGTTATGTACAGTCTGTAACAGCAGAAGATTTGGAAAATCATCCAGGGGAAGGATATTCAGCTGAAAGTGTAATCGGAAGATCTGGGGTGGAAAAGTTATACGAAAAGCAATTAAAAGGAAAAGATGGTTGTGATATAAAGATTTTGGATAGTGATGGGGAAGTAAAAGAGGTTCTTGCAAGTATTTTTAAAGAAGATGGTATGGATATAAGATTAACGATAGATTCCGATTTGCAAAAATCATTATACGAGCAGTTTAAAGAAGATCCGGGGTGTTCTGTCGCAATGAATCCTTATACGGGAGAAGTATTGGCTTTGGTAAGTACCCCATCTTATGATAATAATGAATTTATACGGGGCTTATCATCAGAGAAATGGACATCATTAAACGAAGACGAAAAGAAGCCATTATATAATCGTTTTCGTCAAGTATGGTGTCCTGGTTCAACATTTAAACCAGTTGTGGCAGGAATTGGGTTGAAAACGGAAAGCATAGATCCAAAAGAAGATTTTGGAAATGAAGGTTTGGCATGGCAGAAAGATTCGTCTTGGGGATCTTATCAAGTGACAACACTTCATGAATATGAACCGGTTATTATGAAAAATGCAATTATCTATTCTGATAATATTTATTTTGCAAAGGCAGCTCTTAAAATTGGTAGTGAGAATTTTATGAATACTTTAAATGAAATAGGATTTAATCAGGATATGCCGTTTGAGATTGCGATGCAGGAATCAACATATTCCAATACAGATAAAATAGAAACAGAAATACAATTGGCAGATAGTGGTTATGGGCAAGGGCAGATTCTTGTAAATCCATTACATCTGGCAAGTATTTATACTTCATTTTTAAATGAAGGGAATATGATAAAACCGTATTTGAAATACAAAGAAGAAGCATCCGGTGAAACATGGATAGAAAATGCGTTTAGCAAAGAAAATGTAGAAGAAATTATGCAAGGGGTGGAAGGTGTTGTAAATGATCCGGAAGGAACCGGATATGCTGCACATCGTGACGATATTTTGCTGGCTGGAAAAACAGGGACAGCCGAGTTGAAGGCAACGAAAGAAGATACTTCTGGCAAAGAAATCGGGTGGTTTTCGGTGTTTACGGCAGATAAAAGCGTGGACAAACCAATTCTTCTTATCAGTATGGTTGAGAATGTGAAAGGAATCGGTGGAAGTGGTTATGTTGTTAAAAAAGATGCAACAGTATTGGATGAGTATTTTGAAGGATAAAAAAATTTTTATGGGGAATTATTACATATGTAAGATATTTGCGATGATATTGATAGTTCTTATTGTTTTTACAGGGTGCGGACAAAATCGAATTACGGAAAAAGAAGAAAAGAAAGAAACCGTAGAATCTGAAATGAATGCAGAAGTAAAAAAAACAGCACAAACTTTTCGGTTTGTTTATATGAAGGAGAAGTCGGAGTTAAATACATTAAAGGTGAAAAGAAAAATTATCAATTGTCTGGAAGAAAAAGGATATGCGGCAGTAGATTGTGATAATCAGATTGATATGGTCAATCGTGAAAAAGTGGAAGATTTTTGCAAAACAGCGGAGAAAGAAGAACAGGCAGCAGTAGATATTGTACAACCGAACAGAGATTCGCTACAATATTAATTTATGTATAATTATGTTGTAGGTACAAAAATAGTGTGACAGCGAGGTAGAGAAAATGGAAGAGCAGATAAAAAAGATTTATGAAAAGCAGAAAAATGGACGCATCAGGATGATACGGAATGTGCTGTTGATTTATGCAGCATTGATTTGTGTGGTGAGTATTTTCAAAGGAAATCCGTTCCCGCATCAGGAGACAGTACTCTTTTTCGATGTGAAGCAGCCGGGCTGGGTCACGACAGATCCCTGGCTTCTGTGGATTTGCGTGGTGGTTGATCTGATTGCAGGTATATTCATTTTAATCAGGGACATTCTCAGAGATTTTTCAAAAATTGACCGGATTCTGTCACAGCAATGTGATGCAGAAAAATATTCAGAAATGCTGGAAGAGTTGGTAAAGTACGGAAAGAGCTTGGATTATCATGGATTTCAAAAAAGTGTCATGCTGATAGCTGAGTCTAAATATGTAGTTGCACTGATCATAAATGGGCAGTTGCAGAAGGCAGAAGAGTATATAAAGAATGAATGGGAAGGAAAAAGAGAGGGACGTTCCTGGCAGCAGGTCATGACGAATCTCGAACTGTCGAAGAAATATCAGGAGAAAGATGCGGCAGGTTATTCGGCTACATTAGAAAAAGCAGGGAAAGTATTTCAAAAGAATCCACTGTTTATGGCAAAAAATTTGATGCTGAAAGGTGAAGATGAGGCAGCAGTAAGATTACTGGAAAATGATACGGAAAAGCTGCCTTATTATGAGGTTACACGCAGATTCCTGCTGGGAGTATGTTACTACCGAATCGGAAAAGAAGAGCAGGGAAAAGAATGTATGGAATATGTAATTGGGCATGGAAATACGTTGAAGTGCAAAGAAGAAGCGGAAAAATATGTAACAGTGTAAGTAAGGATGTTCTTTAAAATGACAGGGTAACAAAAATGGAGAAGATATAGAGGATGGTAATAAAATAGGATATATCGCACATAAAGATGGTGAATCTGGAGTATACAATTCCTGAAAATAGACTTGGTTTTTAAATATTACAAGTGTAAGATTTAAGGAACAAAAAAATTAGAAGAAAGGAATCGGTGGAAGTGGTTATGTTGTTAAAAAAGATGCAACAGTATTGGATGAGTATTTTGAAGGATAAAAAAATTTTTATGGGGAATTATTACATATGTAAGATATTTGCGATGATATTGATAGTTCTTATTGTTTTTACAGGGTGCGGACAAAATCGAATTACGGAAAAAGAAGAAAAGAAAGAAACCGTAGAATCTGAAATGAATGCAGAAGTAAAAAAAACAGCACAAACTTTTCGGTTTGTTTATATGAAGGAGAAGTCGGAGTTAAATACATTAAAGGTGAAAAGAAAAATTATCAATTGTCTGGAAGAAAAAGGATATGCGGCAGTAGATTGTGATAATCAGA